>CAYJOV010000006.1:0-42602 GCA_964371905.1 uncultured Akkermansia sp.
TGTTGTTGCTGATCTTTGTTCTGCTGATCTTGTTGCTGGTTATCCTTGTTCTGCTGATCTTGTTGCTGGTTATCCTTGTTCTGCTGATCCTTGTTCTGCTGATCTTGTTGCTGGTTATCCTTGTTCTGTTGATCCTTGTTCTGTTGATCCTTGTTCTGTTGATCTTGTTGCTGTTGATCCTTGTTCTGATCTTGTTGCTGTTGATCCTTGTTCTGATCTTGCTGTTGTTGATCCTTGTTCTGATCTTGCTGTTGCTGATCTTGCTGTTGCTGCTCTTCCTGCTTGAGACGCTCAATTTCCTTGCGTAGGGCTTCGAGGAAGCGATCTATTTTCTCTAAATTGCTTTTGCTGGCTGCGTGCTGAGGATCGAGTTGCAGGGCGTCGCGGAAATGTTGCTGGTCTTGCTTGAGCTGTTTCTCAATGCCTTCTAGCTGCTTCGCGCTCACTTGGGAGGATGGCTGGACGGGCTTGTCATCGCTGGGCGGCGGCGGGGGCGCGTAGAGCTTGCGTAATTGCTCAAACGTATTCTCCGTGTTGATATTGCCTATTTGATAGGTCGTGGCGGCTTGGAGCTTCGCATCATCGCTGAGCAGGGCTTGTGAAAAAGCTTCGCGTGCGAGCTGCTCTTCGCCGAGATTGAGGTAGGCGGTGCCCAGTGCGAGGGCGAGGGGCGAATCGGTGGCGAGCTCGGGATCGCGGGCGATGGCATCGAGGATGAGCTTTTTCCCCGCATCGTATTGCCTGTCTTGGAGTGCTTGCTTGACCTCGCTGTAGAGCGCGTCATCGGCACGAAGGAGGCTGGGCTGACTCGCGAGGAGGCAGAGGAAGGCGACGACACTGAGTGCTTTTCTCCGTGGATTGCGCCATTCTGTGCCTAGCAAGATGCTGATTAAGAGAAGGATGCCCGAGGGGATGAGGAAGTAGATGAAGAGGTCGTTGGGCGACTTGGTCAGCGAGGCTTTATTCTCATGATAGTCGAGCTGCTCGGTGGCTGACTGGGCAAAGCTGGTGAGGTCGGCCCCACTGCCCATGGCGAAGTAGTCGCCGCCCGTGGCGCGGGCAAACTCGATGAGTGATTTGCTATTGAGCTTGCTGATGACATGCTTGCCCTCGCGGTCTTGGTAGAGCCCATTCTCCCCCTTGCTGTCGGGGATGGCAGCTCCCGCCTCTGTGCCGACTCCGACGGTGATGACGAGGAGTTTTTTCTTGCGAGCCTGTTCGGCGATTTCCAGTGTCGAGCCTACGGTGTCTTCACCATCGCTAAAGATGACGACCGCATTCGTCCCCGTGGGCGCACTGCGGGCGAAGTCTTCCATCGCCTTCTCCAAGACGCGCCCGTAGTTCGTGCCGCCATAGGGTGCCCAAGTGCGGTCGACCTGCGCGAGCGTGCTCTTGAGCGCGCTGTGGTCGTAGGTGAGGGGGACAACGAGCTCGCTCTCACCAGAAAAGACGATGAGCCCCATCTTGTCCGCTGGCAGCGCGTCGATGAGCTCGTAGGCAGCGGCGCGTGCCTCATCGAGGCGAGAGGGGCTGATGTCATCGGTCTCCATGGAGCGTGAGACATCGAGTGCGATGAGCAGATTGCGGCTGGAGCTCTCGGTGCTCTGCTCGCTGTAGCCGTTGAAGGGGCGGGCGAGGGCGAGGATGAGCCCGCTGAGGGCGAGCAGCGTGAGCAGGGAGGGGAGAGTGCGACGGTAGGCGGGGAGGCGCGTGACGAGCGTCTTCTCGTGCTGCTCGGAGACGAGGGCTCGCCATGTCTTGGTACGGCGACGCTCACTCCAGATGAGTAGAGCCAGAAGCAGGAGGGGGATGAGGAGCAGGGCGAGGAAGGCTGGGTATAGGAAATTCATCAGTACAACAATCTCTATGATTCTCTAATTAAGGGGCGGGCTGAGGGCGCAGGCGCGCGAGTAGCAGGCTTGCGGTGAGTAGAAGGGCGGCAAGACCTACGGGGTACATGTAGAGGGATTCAAAGCTCACGACGGTGCGGCGCGTGGCATCGGACTTTTCCAAGCTGTCGATGTCGGCAAAGGCGCGCGCGAGCTGCTGACCGCTATTCGCGCGGAAGTACTTGCCCTTCGTCAGACTCGCGATGCTGCGCAGCGTCTTCTCATCGACGCCATCCGTCATGATATTGGCTGAGAGCTGCCCCTCCTGCCCAATCGCGATGGGGAAGATGCGGATGCCGAGGGCGGCGGCCTGCTTGGCGGCCTCGATGGGCTCAATGATGCCGCGATTGCTCTGCCCGTCGGTGACGAGGATGATGACCTTGGACTTGGTGTCCTTGCGCTCCTCGAGTCGTGTGGCGGCGGAGGCGATGGCGGAGCCGATGGCGGTGCCCGGTTCTTTGATATAGCCAGGGATGCCGCGCGTCTCATCGCCGAGGTAGAATTGCTCAATGATGTAGGTGAGCAGTCCGTGGTCGAGGGTGAGCGGGCAGCTCAGACGAGCCTTGCCTGCAAAGGCGACAATGCCCATGCGGTCATTGGGACGCCCCTTGATGAACTCCGCAATGACGGTCTTGGCCACAGAGAGACGGTCCACCACGCGCTGGCGCATACGACCGCGCTGATCTTGGAAGACAAAGCTCATGTCTCTGATATTCATCGAGCCAGAGAGGTCACAGGCGATCATGATGTCAATGCCGCTGACCTTCTCCTCCGTGAGCTCGCTGCGAAACTTGGGCTCAGCCAGCGCGACAATGAGGCTCGCCAGCCCCAGCGTGAGCAGCAGAGGTCCAAGGCGGCTCCATGCATTGCTCGGCGGCTGGAGTGAGGCGCGCAGCAGGCGTATCGCGGGATGCGTGAGCGCGGCGTAGCTCCCCTGTCGGCGGCGCAGCAGCAGCAGGGGCAGCAGGATGAGCAGCCCCCAGAGCCACTGCGGGGAGGCAAAGATGAACTCACGCTGCGCGCCCTCGGCAACAGGCGAGATAGACAGCTGAGCAAGGACACGGAGTGATGTCAACATCGTCATATAAAGCTTATAGATAAGGTGGGGTAATAGAGACAGGAGGGAGGCTTATCGAGCCGCGCGCTTGTTGTTCTGCTCCTCCGCTTCCTTCGCGCGCTGCTGGGCTATCCAGTCGATGAGACGCTTCGTACGCTCCATGAGCATGCTTGTCTCATCGCCATAGCTGCGCTGCGGGCCTGCGTACTTCATCTGGGCGAGCTTTTCGAGAAGCGCGTGGGTCTCCTCCTGACAGCTGCGCGGGATATGGTCGAGGGCATCGAGACGTTGGTTGAACTCCTGATGCGTCTCGTAGAGCGCGGGATCACTCGTCTCCCCCGTGATAAAGCCACGCAGGATGAGCGAGAGCTCGATGCTCACGGCGGCGAGATTGAGCTCAGGGATGCGCTCCGTGAGCTCGGCGAGCTGGGCATGAGCGCGCTGCTGCGCACTCTCCGGCACGACCTCTACCTTCCTACGTGAGCGGCGGTAGAGATAATAAGCCAGCCCCGCAAGCAGCAAGACCCCGCCGATGAGCGAGGGGTAGAGCCACCAAGGGGTGATCTCCATGAAGGGCAGCGGTGAGATAGAGGGCTCCAGCTCGGGCAGCTCATTGAGCAGCTGGCTGGGAGGTGTCGCGGGCATAGCCTGAGCGAGGGGAATGAGGGAGAACATCATAAGAAAGATGATGAGGGATGTCTAGAAAATCAACGTGCAAAGTGACGGCTACGACGCTGGAAGAGACGCTTGAAGGGCACGACAAAGTCCTGATTGCTTTGCAGGTCGATGAAGTCAATCCCCAGCTGCGTCAGGCACAGCTCCCAAGACTCGCGCTGCTCGGCCACGGCTTGGCTGTAGCGATGGCGCAGCTTCTCGTCATTCAGATCCGCCATCCACTGCTCGCCCGACTCGGGGTCGCGGAAGCTAATCAAGCCACTCGCGGGCAGCTCCAGCTCGCAGGGGTCGGCGATGCGTACAGGGATGAGCTCGTGGCGGAAGTCCAAGCGACCTATCGCCTTCTTGTCCGGCTCACCCAGAAAATCACTGATGAGGAATACCATGGCACTCTTGCGCTGCGTGCGCAAGATCTCCGTAGCGATGACATCCATGCTATCATCCTGCCCCTGCGCGTGAGGGGAGAGGATTTCGCGCACGATGCGCTGTGTCTGCTTCATCCCCTGAGCGGGAGGGAGGTAGAATCGCGAGGTCTGCCCATAGAGCAGCAAGCCCACCTTGTCCCCATTGAGCGCGGCGCTGTAGGCGAGCACGGCGGCGACGCTGGCGGCGTATTCGAGCTTGGTATACTCGACGCGCCCGCTGGCGTAGCTCATCGACGCGCTCGTGTCCACCGCGAGCAAGAGCACCTGCTCGCGCTCTTCGTAGAACTTGCGCACATAGGGCGTGCCCGTGCGAGCCGTCACCTTCCAGTCGATGAAGCGCGGCTCATCGCCCACACTGTATTCACGAAAATCGTCAAAATCAAGCCCCTGACCGCGAAAGCTCGAGCGATACTGCCCCGCAAAGGCCGCCGTGGCGCGCTTGCGCGCCAGCATCTCGATGCGGCGCACCTTCTTCATGATCTCCTGACTCTTATCGTCCATAGAAATGCGACTTTCTGTCCTGAGTAAACGTCCTAGCGCGAGAAAAATCAGGGCACCGTGACCTTGGCAAGGATCATATCAATGACCTTCTCACTCGTCATCCCCGAGGCCTCGGCCTCATAGGAGAGCAAGATACGATGGCGCAGGATGTCATGCGCGAGGTCCTTGATGTCTTGAGGGGTGACATAGCCGCGCTGCTGGGTAAAGGCCTGAGCACGCGAGGCAAGAGCAATATTAATGGTTGCACGTGGAGACGCCCCCGCGCGCACCATGCCCTCGAGACGGCGGTCCACCTTCTCAGGCTCACGCGTTGCACGCACGAGCGAGACGATGTACTCCTCGACAGCGGGGTCGATGTAGATGGCATTGACCAGCTCACGAGCCGCCTCGATCTCCTCGACACGCACCACACTCTGCGTCTGCGGAGGGCGCGACGTGCTGCTCATCAGCGAGAGCACGCGGCGCTCCTCGTCAAAGCTGGGGTAATCGACGATGACCTTGAAGAGAAAGCGGTCGAGCTGCGCCTCGGGCAGCTGGTAGGTGCCCTCCTGCTCGATGGGATTCTGCGTCGCGAGCACGAGGAAGGGCGAGGGCAGCGCGTAGCTCGCCTCACCGAGGGTGACTTGACGCTCCTGCATCGCCTCGAGCAGCGCACTCTGCACCTTGGCGGGAGCGCGGTTGATTTCGTCGGCGAGGATGAGATTGGCAAAGATGGGACCGCGCTTCGCGATGAATTGCCTCTCCTCGGGGTTATAAATCATCGTGCCGAGCAGGTCGGCGGGGAGCAGGTCAGGGGTGAACTGGATGCGTGAGAACTGCGCCTCAAGGCAGCCAGCCAAGGCCTTGACCGAGAGGGTCTTTGCGAGACCCGGCACACCTTCGAGGAGGACGTGTCCCTTGCAGAGGAGGCTGAGAACGAGCCTATTGATCAGACCATGTTGCCCAATGACGACTTTTGCCATTTCTGCCTTGAGTGACTGCACCCAGAGCGAGCGTCTTGCTATTTCTTCGTTAAGTTCGTGCGTATTCATTTGTTGCCATCCATACTAGCGTTAGCATTCTCGTATTTCAAGTACTATTTTCATCATGACAATTTTGTATAGCCTTTTATAACAAAATCATCAAGGAGCACAATAAAGGGGCACGGCGCTAGAATAGCCGCCGTGCCCTATTTCCTGTGAACAAGAGTTTATTTCTTGAAGGACCTGATGTGTGCCGCGAGCTGGGTGAGGTCTTCGAGTGCTTTTTTCTGCCGCTGCTCGGCATCGCCTGTTTGCGCGTGGAGTGCCGCGGCGATGCTTCTCAATCGGGGGTCTATTTCGACCGCGTTTGCCAGATCGGTGAAGAAGGGTTCATCTCCAAAGAGGCGCTTGACCTCGGGGGTGGCGGTTTTGCGATGAGCATTGAGCTTCTCTAGCATCTCCAAAAACATTCCTTTGTGGTTCGCAGGCTCAGATTGGCGTAGGAAATCGAGTGTCTCCCTGTAGATCTTGCGCTCCGTGGTCAGGAAGGCGCGCTGCTCCTCACTGAGGCCATCGAGAGGGACATCATTGCGGACTATTTCGCGCTCGAGTATCTGGATATACTGCTTGCCCTCGTCGACTTGAGGCTTTCCCTCCTTACTGAAGTAGGATTCCGTCATGTGGCGAACGGATTCGACGGAGCGAGCGAGGTTTTCTATAATGTAATTATGCTCAGCTACGGAGATCGGACGGTTCGCGTCCGTTTTCTGGACAGTTTCGGGAGCCGCGGGGGCTTGTCCGCAGGGGGCGAGGGGCGTGACGAGAGCGGCAACGGGGATGATGAGTGAGATCATCGTAGCATACTAACAAATCAGTCAGCTGGTGACAAGGTAGAAAATGGGAATATTTTTCTCCTTTCATTCCCTGCGCACTGACGAAAAAAATGTTAGTAGCATACACTTTTGGCTTGTCATACAGTTAAAATAGGAATAAAGTTGGGGTAGAGTAATTATGTCAATTTTATCCACAATGATCAGCTTTTTTTGCTATTCCCTCTCTGTGCTTTTGTTGGGGATGATTGCGCTTTCTTGCCCTGTATGGGCGGTTGAGAGGGGAAGCGTCACTGCCCAGCATTATCGCTCCCCTGAGCTCATCCAAGAGGCGAGTCGTGAGGCGAGGCTTCTTCTTGAGCAATTTTGTACAGTCCGTAGCGTAGCCGATGCAGACGCTCTGGCCGCGCGTCTCGAGGCTAGTCTCTGTGAGCGCAGTGTACTCTGGGAGTGCTTGCGTCGCCAAGGCTTTATGGAGCTTGCCTTCTTTTGGGAGGGGAATCAGCAGACCCCATCGCACCATGAGGCTATACGCACTCTGCAACAGCGCGGATTTTGGACAGTCAAGCTGCGCGATGCGGTGAAAAAGTGGCACGCGCGCCTCGGCTATCACTTCGGAGTCTGGACGCACAAGCCCGTGCATGTCCCCGCTGAGCTCAAGTGGCGGCGGCGAGAGCACGCGAAGGATCTCACCTATTTCAAACAACAATTCCGCGAGATCATCGGTACCGGCGATGGCCTGAGTGCCGAAACTCCACTCAAGGTCAAATACACCGAGATTGCCAGCATGCGTCGCGTACTGCTCAGCTACCTGCACAATGTCGTCAACTGTGGCATGGCGAACTACGCCTACTACTATGACGAGAGCTCAGGGAAAAAGCACTACCTCCTGCAGGTGCATGCCGTGCACCGTGATCAGGGGCGCGATTATATGTACTTCTTTGATGTCACGGAGATCATGCACAAGCATGACGGTGATGGTCCCTCCCTCTTTTACCCCGAAGGCACGCTGGCTGAGGTGCATCAGAGCGTGACCTCGGGGAGCTGAGGGCTCGCACTAATGTGGCGTGATCTTGGCATGGACGCGGAGTTGTCCTCTCTGCTGTGTGACAGCAAGGTAGAGCTTTCCAAAGTACTGGGAGAGCTGCATGGGTGATTTCCATGATGCGTCCTCTAGGAGCTTGTCGAGTAGTGCGAAATCGAGTGCGAAGAGCCCCCCTATGAAGGGGATCGCCTGTGAGTGATAGCGCTCCAGATCCCGCTCGGCACGTGTGCCCGCCGTGACGTGTTGAGAGGAGGCTTGGATATGCAGCTGGTGGGGATGGAGGTGCTGGGGTGGAGTCAGGACGTATTGGACGGAGTTGTCAGGGGCTACGGTGCTGGCGAAAATGGGCTCACGGAGAGGCTTTTCTTCGAAGAGCTCAATCATTTTTTGCATACTATTGAGTAGCTGAGACCACCCCGAGGACATCGAGGCAAAGTCGTCGACATGCGCAAAGAGCATCCAATCATACTTCTCAGGCGCAGCACTCGAGCGTGTGAGATGCAGCCCCCCCATGGAGCTCACGCCTCGGCTGATGTCACGCAGCCCCGAGGATGCTTGGAGGATGGAGGGGAAGTACTTCGTCTGCATCTCGCCCCAGAGATGCTGGAGCTGGGGAATCTTGCTGGACTCAAGGCTCGCCATGATTCCCTCGAGGATGTGAAAGCAATTCAGGGTGAACTTCACCGGCCCCGTCCCCGTCGAGTAGTTCGGCAGTCGCGTCCCCTCCGCATAGATGACTGTCTCGGGATTGTCACTCAGATGCAGGTGGCGCAGCTCGCCCTCACGGTAGAGCGGCTCTAATCCTGTCGCATATTCCATGCGGAGATCTTGATCTGACCAGATGATCATCGAGGCATCCTCTGTAAAATCTGGAACAAGCTCGCGTAGTGCCTGCGTATTCACACGCAGGGCGATGGTGGCTTGGAGGAGACGGTTCTTTGTCTGCTCATCACGGCTGTGATTGGCGAGCTGATTGAGTAGCAGTCCGATATTTTCGGTGAATCTCTTCAGTCGTAGCGAGGGCGCACTACGCTTGAGAAAGTCCTTTGAAAACCAGCTCAACCAGTAAGGCGTGCCCTCCAAGCGACCATTGCTAAAATCAAGCCTCGATGAGTGCAGCAGTGGCGCGTTGTTGTCTACCGGCGCGATGCGATCAAGGCGCGGCGTGACGACGAGGCGTAGCTGCCGCTGATGATCGGAGAGCACGATGTGGAGCGACTCCAGCAGGGGGCAGGATTTGAAGAGGGAGGGTAGATCGCGCGACTCGCCTAGATAGCGACGTATCGTGCGTTGCCAGTCAATCGTGATGATGCTCTCACCCTCACTCTCCTGAGTGCTGTAGATCACGGAGTGACGCTGGAGAATCACGCCGATGAGCGCGACTAGACTCTCGCGGATTGACTGAGCAGAGGATGCCTCCTCGCGGAGATTCATCCCGAGATAGAGAGGCTCGCTGAGGGGCTGGATGATTCTCAGATGCAGATCTTGTCTCTCTCTGCGGTAGGTCTCTAGAGCCTGAGAAAAGCCCTCTTTGGCGTGCGCTCTCCAGAGCTCCAGAAAGACAGGGTCGAGATTTCCCTCTTTACCCAGCTCCAAGGCATCTAGCCACTGCATGATGGCTCCGCTCGAGGCGGCTAGTGCGTAGCCGTCTACATCAGGGAGAGGGCGCTCGTAGGGCGTGCTCGCGCGCGCGTAGCGGCTGTACCAGTCCGAGAGGATGTCGTCGAGATTCCCCGTAGCGACCAGCAGGTCGATATTGGGAGGGAGGACGGCGAGTGCGGGGAAATGGGCGCGTCTCCTTTCTGCATCTGATTGATGGCTCGCGCGCTCGCTGGCGAGCTTGAGCAGTGTTTCACTGGTCGTGGGCTCTGCCGCTCTGAGTGGGGAGGTGAGCAGGGCTAGCCCGCAGCCGAGGAACAAGCCGTGGTGTAGGATTCTCATATGAGTAGGGTATAAAAGAGGTGGTGTTTTTAAATAAAACTCCCCCTCACCTCAGAGATCAAGGCGAAGGGGAGAGAGATTATGTGTCTGTGTCTAGGGCGAAGGCTGCTGATGAGTGCTAGCAGCCCTGCTCTAGCTTGCTGCAGGGGAGTAGCTTAATGCCCACCCTGCATCTGGAAGCGAATGCGGCAGACATGCTTGTCGCCCTCTACCGTGCTCGTCGCATAGACAGCCTTGAGAGCCATATTGACAAAGGCCATTGCTTGGGCGAAGCTGCGCATATCTTCGGCGTCCTTCGTCTCAGGCTTTGCCGCCTTGCTCATCTCATTGGCAAGAGCCATGAGGGGAGCGATCTTGAGGGCGAAGACAGAGCCCGTGAAGGGGACGGAGGTCGTGAGAGCCTTCTGCGTCTCCATGTTGTAGGTAGGGCTATTGCCCAGAGTCCAGAGCTGATCGCTGATGACAATATTGGGCACGGCGTCAGCGGTAAAGACAGGCATCGAGGGCGTATGCAGTGTCATGCCGTCCTTTTCCGTCGCTGTCGTGGCGATGAGATCAATCATAGCGGGATCTTGGCCGAACTTGGTCATCAGTCCCTTGGCCGTATTCTTGGCATCTTCCCAGCCCTTGGCGATCTTGCTGCGATCGGTGACGGTGGTGAAGAAGCTCGCGCGAGGGACAGCGATGGTCTTGGCATCCCCATTGAGGAAGTTGGGAGCTTGACCCTTGACATCAACCACCATGCCGAGAGGCGCGGACATGCCCGAGACCGAGGTGCAGAGATTGCCCAACAGCTGCTTGGCATCGGGTGCAAAGGCCTTGAAGACTTGGAGCGTAGGCATGATTTCCTTGCGTATATCGGCATTGAGAGTCAGCGTGACTGCCTCAGCGAGGGCAAAGCCATTGTCAATGCAGGCATCTAGCCCCATGCCCCAATCAATAGTCGTGCCTCCAGCGACCTCACCATAGAGGACAGTATCCTTCTGATCCACGAGAGGCAGAGCCTTGAGCTTGCCAGGCTTGAGCGTATAGCCAGCTTGGGAGCTTATTTCTATATTCAGATTGCCATCGGCAAAGACCACGGCATCGAAAGCGGTGCAGGTAATCTGCTTGGAGAGCTGGGTGTAGCCCTTGGCGTAGGCATCGAGAGCCTTGGCACCCGCATCCATCGTCGCCTTGATCGAGGCATCCTTGCCACCCATCGAGGTGAAGAGCGTGCCATAGGCCGCGATCCACTGTTGGAACAAGTCCAGCGACGCATCCATAATCTTTGGATCAACGCTTGTGCTGCTGATCATCAGAGGATTCATGAGCAGCTCCTTATTGGAGAAATCCAGTCGGGGAGAGCCTGCGATGGATTGGGCAGCTGCGACGGGGAAGATAGGCTTGGTGATATCGCCCGTGAGTGCGAGGCGCAGATGATTGCCCTGACGCGAGAAGGCGATGTAGACTTTCTTATCTTTGAGCTGCTTTATAATAGGCTCTAGAATGTTGCGACTCTCCGCGGGGAGCTTATCGATCTGACCGAGGACGTTATCGAAGAGGAAGCTCATATTCAGACCCACGGCGACGCCTCCTGTGATCTGCTGCTGGCTCAGACCTGTGTTGGCGAGATCTTCGGGCGTAGCGGAGCTAAAGACCTGCTTGATCGACGTCATCAACATGTCCTCGACCTGCTTGACATAAGCGCTATCCTTGCCAAAGCTCGCACTGAGGTAGAGCGTGGGGATGTCCATCTTGAAATCCTTGCTGAGCTGGGCATCGAGAGCCTCGGCAATCGCCTTGATCGCCGCAGGGTCAGCCGCAACATCAGACCAGCCCTTCGAGAGCATCTCGTTGCTATTCAGATATGAAAGCTTCGCGTAGGTCAGCAGCATATCATTCAAGGCGGGCGAGATGGCGAAGGAGGCGCTCGTGACGTCGGGAATCTGCTTGAGAATGTCAGCAGGGTTCTTGCCCGTCATCCCGATGAAGGGCGCGAGGTAGGGCTGACTCATGAGCCCCGCTGCCGCCTTGCGGAAGTCACCTATCGTCGTGACCGAGCATACGTCGCTAGGGATATCGGCCAGTGTGGGGAAGATAGCGAGACGCTGCTCAGCGGTGACTTGCTGGGCAGACTGAGGCTGGGTGAGATAGTGGAGAATTTCTGTCGGCTTTTGTTCCGCATAGAGAGAGCTTGCAAAGAGTGCGCAGGGGAGCGCTAAGAGGTGTTTTAATTTCATAACGTTGTCATCATAGAAACTAGCTTGAGATTTGTCAAGGGAGAATTCTGCCTGTTTAGATTCGTTAGACGGTGGGATGATTTATCTCTTGAGAAGATGCTTTTAGGGCAGGGGTGATGATGATTTTCTCCCTCTCCTGCGTCTAGCACATCAAAAAAACTTGTGCTTGCGGTGCAGCTTTTCTATACTAAATCCACGATGCCCCTTTCCCAAGATCTCTTCGAGCAGTCCTGCCAGTACATCCCCGGTGGGGTGAACTCCCCCGTACGCGCCTTTCGTCGCCTTGAGCGCGCGCCCTTCTTTGTCACCCATGCACAGGGTGCCTACCTCCACGACGAGGACGGCAGGCAGTACATCGACTACGTAGGCACGTGGGGGCCTGCCATCCTCGGGCACGCACCTGCGCCTGTCATCGAGGCGGTGCAGCAGGCCGCCACACGCGGGCTGAGCTTTGGCACGCCCACGCGTACCGAGCTCGATATGGCCAAGACCATCTGCGAGTGGATCCCCTCCATCCAAAAGGTGCGCATGTGCAACAGCGGCACAGAGGCGACGATGAGCGCGATACGTCTTGCGCGCGGCTACACGGGGCGCGATCTCATCGTGAAATTCACAGGCTGCTACCATGGACATGTCGATAGCCTCCTCGTCGCAGCGGGCAGTGGTGCGCTCACCCATGGTCGCCCCGACAGCGCGGGCGTGCCCGATGAGTTTGCCCGCCTGACGCTCACGCTACCCTTCAACAGCATCCCTGCTCTGCAAGACTGCTTTCAGGTCTTTGGCGAGCGCATCGCCGCCGTCATCGTTGAGCCCTACCCAGGGAATGCCGGCTTCTACCTCCCGCGCACGGGATTCCTTGAGTTCCTCCGCGAGATTACAGCCCTCCACGGCTCGTTGCTCATCTTTGATGAGGTGATGACAGGCTTCCGCATCTCTGCCGCAGGTGTGCAGGGTGTTCACAACATCACGCCCGATCTCACCTGTCTGGGCAAGATCATTGGCGGCGGTCTCCCCGTGGGTGCCTTTGGCGGGCGCGCCGACGTCATGGACGCGCTCTCGCCGCTCGGAGCTGTCTACCAAGCGGGGACACTGAGCGGTAATCCCGTCGCCCTCGCCGCAGGACTCGCTCAGCTGCGCGAGCTGCAAGCCCAAGACGCCTACAACCGCCTCGAAGCCCTCGGCGCGCGCCTCGAAGACGGCGTACGCCGTGCGCTGCACCAGACGGGCAAGCATTACCAATTCTACCGCTCAGGCTCCATGTTTGGCCTCTTCTTTAGTGAGCAGGAGGTCTATGACCTCGACACAGCCATGCAGAGCGATTTTGACGCCTTCCGTCGCTACTTCCACGCCATGCTCGATCAGGGAGTCTACGTCGCGCCCTCGCCCTACGAGGCGGGCTTCCTCTCCACCGCGCATAGCGAGCAGGACATCGACCACACGGTCGCCGCTATGGAGCGCGCCTTCCAATCACTCTGATAGAGCCTGCCGCTGCCTGTGTGAGCTCAAGTCGAGCTCACGCAGCGCAGGATAGCGTGTCGCTCTAGCGTGGTGTAGAGCAGTACCAGCACGTGCGGGATCAGAGCCCAGAGCACGGAGTAATCATCACTGTGCGTGAGGATGCGCGTCACGCAGAGGCATGTGGCAAAGATCGTGACGATCAGGACCATATAGCCGAGCACCAAGGACGTACGGGGAAAGAGCTTTCTCTCACCTGTGATGCAGAGATAGAGCCCGACGAGCAAGGCTGATGCGAGTGGCTCAAGCGCGTAGCTCTCCTGTGGGGCGAGATAAGCCGAGGTCATGATCATGGAGGAGCAGAGAACGAGCAGCGCGAGGACCCAGCCGCACCAGCGGGGCGGGAGCGATGCCAGAGCCTCGGGCTTGAGCGGCCTTTCTTGCAATGCACCATGCCCCCATAAGGCAATACGCGACATGATAAAGCTCAAGGAATAAGAGATCAGCATCGCCAGCCAAAAGCCACCCCCGAGCGGATCATCGGGGATGATCAGGATCAAGCAGGCGAGAAGCACAAAGAAAATCCCCCAGCTCATGAAATACTGCGTCGCTGCAATGCCCGCTCCCAAGCCCGCCCGCAGCAGATCCAACTGCGAGAGGAGAAAGACCAATAAAGCGGCTATCCCGAAAAACCACGAAAAGGTCGTGATGCTCACCGAGCAGTAAGCTGCCGCCGCCTCATGCCAGCCCATCGCCACCACGACACAGACGAGCAGCAAGAGCCCCCAACCCATCCACGCAAACCAAGATCTCTCATACGGAAGAATCGTCATACTAGCATCCTCGCATAGAGACATTGGCGTGTCAAGAGTATATCAACCTACGAGAGGAATAAAAAACATTCTTTTAACTCAGCGGAATGCCTCGCCCGTCGCGCTTGACGCGCAGGCAGTCTATCCATGCCCAGAGCAGCGGGATGAGGAAGAGCGCGCTCATGCTCAGCGTAGTGATGATGAGCTGGAGGCAGGCCTTGCGGGTGTGTCCTGCGTAGAAATTGTGTAGCCCGAGCACGCCGCCGACGAGCGCGAGGAGGATGTAGGTACGCCTTGAGCGCACGCTGTGGCTGTGGTCGCTGGCTGGGCTGGGGGCGGGCTGCGTCTCGCGCTGGGCGTAGGCGAGGGCACGCTGCGCGGCGTGGTGACGCTCGTGGCGGGCTTCGCGTAGTTCTTGAGCGCGCTTGTTGTCCTGATGCCTGATCAGGATGACGAAGATCCAGTGGGAGAGCAGCACGCCCAGCGCGAGCGGGTAGAGATGATCCGTGCTGCCGTAGGGGCGGAAGTAGTCCCACCAGTAGTAGCCGCCCGCGAGTAGGTAGAGGGTGATGAGAAGGGCTTGGAGACGTGCCGCTTGGCGTTGAGCTGAGCTTAGATTGCGCGCGAGCCTCTTGTCCTCGGGGAGGCTGTGGTGATGTTGCTGACCCGTGCTTCCCTCCATCAGGGCGTAGTGGGAGCTTCCTTTATAGTGAAAGTCGATGTACCAGAAGGGGACGAGCACGAGACGCGCCTGCTTGGACTCGATGGTGAGCTCGTGCTTGAGGGCGCTGACGTCATGCTCGCTGAGCATGTGGAGGAGCTTCTCACGAGCGACATCGGAGGCGTAGCCGTGGACGTGGCGGTGCCAGACTTCTTCCTCGTCGAGATTGGGTTGAGGGGCGGGGCTGAGCGTGGGGCTGCCCGCACCGTCACTGAGGTAGTGCTCTTGGAAGGGGCGGGCGAGGTGCGCGTCAAAGCGGCAGCGCTGCGCGTAGCGCAGCAGGGCTGGGGGCAGCTCCTCGCCCTCCTTGTCCGTGTCGCTCTCGTAGGCGATGGAGAGCAGCTCGAGCTCGCCGCGCTTGCTTCCTTGGTGGAGCTGGGGCAGCGGGGGTGTTTTGGCGTGTCGCCATGCCTTGTCCGCTATCTGGCAGCTGTAGTCGAGGTGGTACTTGATGGCGTAGTGGTACATGGGCAGATACATCGCCTGTGCCTGTCCAAAGCTGACCTGCTCAAAGAGGTCACGCGCCGCATGCGGGTGCTGGAGAAAGATCTGGGTGACATGCTGCTCAAAGTCTTGCTCACTGAGGGCAAAGGGAATGATGCGCTCGGGGTACAGGCTCGCCGCGACCTCGCCGCCCGTGAGCAGGATATGCTCATCGCAGTGCGGGCAGATGGCGCGCCTCTGCCGCTCCGCGCCGATGGGGAGGGGGTGGCGGCAGCGCGGGCAGTGCAGGGAGGTCATTTCGAGGGCTGTCATGCGAGGAGGGGCGGGCAGGGGGGAGGACAAAGCGGAAGAGCGGGAGAGGGGGGATTTTTTTAGAGATGGGTGATATGGTGGGAGAGCTGGCGGGCGTTTTCGGTGATGCGACCGAGCAGCTCATCGAGCTTGGCGCGCTCGGTTTCTTGGGAGAATTGGGCAACGGCGCGGCGCAGCTCATCCCACGAGCTGCGGAGGGCTTCTCGCTGGCTGGCTTGTCGAGCAAAGGAGTGGCTCGGCAGGCTCGCGAGGTCATTGAGCGCGCGGCTGAGGGCGTTTTTCGCCTGTGTCATCTGGAGGGGATCGCAGGCCTTGCTGCTCATGCAGAGGGTGAAGTGGTCGAGAATCTCTCGATGCGCGGCGGCGGTGGCTTTTTGCTGCTGCGCCTCGGCACTCGCGCTGCTAGCGGACTGACGCTGGAGGCGTGACGCGATGTAGAGGCTGGCGAGGTGGTAGCCCTGCCAGAGGGTGAGGGCTGCCAGAGCCATGCCGTAGAAGGCGACGGGGAGCTCGACAAAGCTGACGACGACCCACCACAGGGTGATGAGGACGAGCAGGCAGACGATGTAGATCAAGATGCGCCTCGTGATGGCGATGCTCTGAGGGCCAAAGATGGACTGATAGCCGGTGATGTAGAGCGAGGCAAAGCCGATGATCTCCGCAGCGATGACGGCGATGCTGGAGAGGATGTAGGCGGGGAGGTGCGGCGAGCTCTCATCGGGGAGGAAGTACCAGATGATCCAGCTGCTCAGGGTGAGCAGGGCGGCGAGGAAGAGAAAGGCGACGGTATTGATTCTTTTCATGTCAGCGAGGGGGTGCTAGAGGGGAGGCAGTGGGGGAGGGGAGAGGAGGGCTGCGAGCTCGGGGACACTGCCAGCGGCGACCCACTGGGGGCTGCCCTGCCTCCACACGAGGCTTTGCGCGTTGAGCTCGCCCAGCTGGATGTAGCCTTGGAGCTGCTCGATGCTGAGCGGGCCTGCGGGCTGGCCTTGGAGGGCGCAGTAGTAGAGCGGGGTGGCGTTGCTCTCGGGCGGTAGAGGCGGCGGCGTGGTAGCTGCAGACGATGACGGAGGGTTCATCGCCTGCATCATCTGCTGTCCCATGCCGAGCCCTGCACCGAGGCTGGCTCCTGCGCCCATGAGGGCGGCGGCTCCCCCCTCGTTGCCTGCCATTGTTTGCATGATGTCGAGCTGGCGTTCTTGGGTGTAGTTCACGCCGAGCTCGCTGAGGGCGATGCGCTTTTGCTGGGCACTCCAGTATTCTTCGAGCTGATCGCTGTAGAACTCATCGACAACGAGGTAGCTGACTTGCAGACCATGATCTTGGGCAAAGCTCTCGTTGACGTGGAGCTCTAGACGGGCTTGGAGGGAGTCGCGCTCGTTGATAAAGTCCTCAAAGCGCATCTGGGCTTGCTCGTAGTGCTTCTTGACGGCGGTGACGGTGGCGGCGATGAGGTTGGATTTGAAGAAGCTGAGGATGGAGGCGGAGTCGTAGTGGGGCAGCTTGCCGACGAACTCGCGCAGGAAGCTCTCGCTGCGGGCGATCTTGAGGGTGCTGCTACAGGAGAGCTTCGCGGAGTAGACACTGCCATTGACGCGCAGCTTGAGCCCGTTGCGCTCATCGCAGAACCAGCTGATCTTGCGCGACGTGCTGATGTTGACAAACCAGATTTCGGCGAAGTAGGCGGGCTGCCCGCCGGTGGCGACGTGCAGCTTGTCGTTGAGCAGCGGGATGTTCGCGGATTCGTCTATGGTGTATTCCTCGCCACCGCCGCGAAAGACGCGCGCACAGTGGCCGTCGATGAAGAGCGCGGCCTCTTGGCTGGCATGGACTTGGAGTCTTGCGCCCTTGAGGATCTCGCGGCTGGGGTGCTTCCAGACGAGCTCGTCATTGCTGGGGGGATCCCAATAGAGGGTGGTGCCGAGTATGCCTTCGGAGGGAGTGGGGGCGGGAGGGGCGGTTTTTTTATTGAGATTAAAGAGTCGCATGAGCGTATGATTTTCTAGTGAAATTTGGAGGTGTTATACGTCAATAATTAGGAGTTATTATAACTCAGCTCGCAGCACTGTCAAGATTCTATTTCCGCCCGCGCTGTCATGATTCCCAACACCCTAGAGAAGTCATCTAGCCTTAGAATGAAGGCGACTTTTCACAAGGGGGATCTCACCGCCTACCGCGCCTCAAGAGTCACAGTAACAATGAGCTAGGGAAAGATACTTGCATTCCCCGCCCTGACGCGTTAGAATACAGGCATGAAGAAAGCCCTCATCCCCAGCCTAGCCCTCCTTTTCGTCGGGCTAGGCTGCCTGCTGCCCACGCTCCAAGCCCAGAGCCCCAATGCCTCCTCCGAAGAAGGTGATGTCGTACGCGTCACCAGCCACCCCGACGGCACGCGTACCATCTACAAGCGACAGACTGGCGACTCGGGCATGCTCTCCATGACCTACACGTCCAATGGACGACTCGCAGTCGTTCACGAGTACATTGAGGGGAAGTACGCGCAGCTCGTGGGCTGCAATATCTATGACAATGACTACAAGGTCATCTACAAAGTCGCCTACGGCTACGACCGCAACGCACGACTCATCGAGGAGCGCATGTACTCCAACCACGACAAGAAGCTCGTGCAGCGCGTCATCTACAAGTACGATGAGATAGGCAATCGCTCCAAGCCCATCGTCGTCTCGCTCAATGTCAGCAAGCACAAGAGCCCCACGATCATTCCCACCATGCGCGACGATGTGGAGAAAATACGCCGCGAGCAAAAGCGTCGCTAACCCTCACCCCCTTTACATACGATGGACACATTCTCTTGGCAAGACAAGAACGAAGACGGTGAGAAAGTCACCTACCGCGCCACCTACTTTGGCGGCTGGTGGCAGCTCGAAGTAGCCCCCAAAGTGGGGCGCGCCCAGCGCGACGATGTCGAATACGCGCCGGCCGAATTCAACCAAGACATCTGGATCGCCCTACGCGCGATGCTGTGGAACAAATACCGCCGCCGCCGCGTCTCATGGGAGCTCGTCGAGCACATCGACCAGATCATCGCGGGTAAAAAGCAAAACGAACGCCGCGACCGCCGATGAACGATCACGATATGATCCACTGCCACGCCCCCGAGCGCCAGCTCGAGCGTGCCGTCGCCATCATGCGCCGCCTGCGCGCCCCCGGAGGCTGCCCATGGGATGCCGAGCAGACCCACGAGAGCATCCTGACCAACCTCCTTGAGGAGTCCTACGAATGCGTCGAGGCCATACGCTCAGGCGACCTCGCCCATATGCGCGAAGAGCTAGGGGATGTCCTGCTGCAAGTCATCTTTCACGCCGAGCTCGGCGAAGAACAAGGGAGCTTCACCCTCAGCGACATCGCGAAAGAACTCTCCGACAAGCTCGTGCGCCGTCATCCCCACGTCTTTGGCGACTCCCACGCGAGCGGCACGGCCGCCGTGCTCAGTCAATGGGATGCCATCAAGGCCACCGAGAAGGGGCAGAGCAAGGCGCGCCCCTATCTCCATGGCTGCGGCGAGGGGCTGCCCTCACTCATGCGAGCGCGCAAGCTCTCGGAGCGCGTCGCGCGCATAGGCTTTGACTGGCCAGACAGCGCGGGAGCATGCGCCAAGGTGCAAGAAGAGCTCGATGAGGTCAGTGAATGCCTCCAGACCGAGCCCCTCGACAAAGCGCACCTCGAAGAAGAGCTCGGCGACCTACTCTTCACCGTCGTCAACCTCTGCCGCAGCTGCCACATCGACCCCGAAATCGCCATGAATGCCGCCAATGAAAAATTCATCCGCCGCTTCAACGCCCTCGAAGAGCAGCTCAGCGCGCGCGACATCCCCCTGCGCGAGGCGAGCTTTGAGCAGCTAGAAGAGGCATGGCAAAGCGTCAAAAAACAGCAAGCCCAGTAACATCCACATCAGTCAAGTCATGAAGCCACGCCAGCTCTACGCCCTACTTTTCGCAGGTCTCACCCTGAGCTCATGCAGCCTCTTCACCTCCAAGTCCGAGGAGAAGAAAGAGAATAAGCCCGCCTTCAACCCCAACGCCCCCCCCGCCGAGGAGCCCTCCATCGACGACATCGCCATGGGGCGTCAAGGACCACAGGGCAAGCAAAACCTCACCGTCTCCACCCCCGAGGAGCTCGCCAAAATCGACAACCAAGCCGACGGTCCCGTCTATTTCACCGATCCCGACAACCCGAATGCCGAGATCGAAGGCATCACCGAGGCCTTCGAAGGCGCGCGCGAGCGTGCGCGATGGATCTCCAAGCTCTCCACAGGGATGCGCCTCGCGCGTCAGCAGAATCTACCCGCCCTTCTCTGGTTTCATGACTCCATGCTCAGCCCCAAGAGCAAGTCCATGGCGCGCGAGCTCTTCGAGACCCCCGACTTCCTCGCTTGGATGAAGGGTCGCGTCATCGGTATACGCCTCGATAGCAGTGAAGGCTTTGATGACAATGGCTTCAAGACGAGCAGTGAAGCCGCGGGGCAGAGTGCGCTCAGCCTGCGCCGTCGCTACGGTGTCAAAAAAATCCCCGGCTTCATCGTCATCAGCGCCGAGGGCAAGATCGTCAGCAGGATCGACGCCTCCGACGGCTTCCTCGCCTCCGCCAACAAGGGCATACGCGAGGGAGTCGAGCAAGCGCACAAGCTCCACCAATTCCACCTCGACACCCTGCGCGACAAAGGCTACCGCAACTGGTCGAATGCACGAGGCACGGTGACGATCTTTGCCAAGCTCAGAAAATTTGACCGCAGCAAAGACATCGTCTACCTCGTCGAGCACACAGGCAAGCGACGCAAGGTAAAGCTCTTTGACTTCTCCGCCAAAGACATCGAGTACCTCGATGCCCTCAAGTCGAGCAAGAAAAAGAGCTAATCCCCCCTCCTATACAGCACACGCGATGAAGACGCTCAACAGCAAGTCCGAGCAAACCAAGGCACAGATCATGCGAGCCGCCGTCCTGCTCTTCACCGAGCGCGGCTTTGCAGGTAGTAGCCTGCGCGACATCGCCAACGCGGCCGAGTTGAATATGGGACTCATCCGCTACCACTTTGGGGCAAAGGTCGACCTCTACCGCGACACGCTCGCCCACCTCGCCGCCCCCTACACCCAAGCCTGCCTCACAGCCCTCGGGGAGATCCAGCAAGCAATCTCGCCCGACCTGAGCCCCGAGGCACGCACCGAGCAGCTCCTCTACGCGTGGCTCGCCGCCCCCTACACCCACTGGGAGAGCGACGAGCTCGTGACGGGCGAAGAGCTCCTCTGCTTTCTCAACAAGATGGGCTATGAGCCCCGCGATCTCACCCATGAGGTCTATGAATCTCACTACTCCTACGCCCACGCCCAGTGGCAGCAGACACTCATGGAGAGCTACCCGCATGTGGAGCGCGGTGACTGGTACTGGTGGATGAGCTGCCTGCGTGGCATGTACTTCAACATCGTCACGCACAACGACTGCACCCTCTGGTCACTGCCCAGCATCCCGAGCAAAATCCCCGCCCTCCAGCGCCTCGCCTACGACGCGACCCAGCTGCTACGCTCCTACCGCAGCTAAAAAGGAAATGACAGTTTCTCCTTTTTGTTTGCAATCTCAGCCCCGCTATGGCATACTAAAACCAAGTTATGGCACTTGTATTTATCAAAAGAACTGATGGGACAAAGAACAAATACCGCCTCCCAGCCAAAGAAGGACTCGTGATCCCCATTGGTCGTAACCCCGACTGTATCATTAGTCTGCCTGATATTGTCGGCATGTCTGGTCTGCACTGCTCGATCACGCACCGCGAAGGCTCTTTTTACATCAGCGACAATGGCTCCACCAATGGCACCTACCGCCTCGATACGCGCCTGAGCGCAGAAGAGCCCCTGCAAGAGGGAGTTGAATACAAGCTCGGCGAGGCCATCCTCACCTACGACGCCCAAGGAGCACCTGTGCCAGCTCTGCCCGCGGCCGCTACAGCCGCTGCTGGGACACCCCCCCTCGTTGCCCCAGCACCTGCGTCAGCCGCTCCCGCTGCCGCTCCTGATGCTGGATCTCCCCCCCGTCCACCGCGCCGAAAGAAAAACCCCTTTGCCGTCAAGCGTGCAGGCTACGATCCCAAGAAAAAAGAGGACGGCTTTGCACCCGTCTTTGCCGTCATCATCGTCATCGTCTCCCTCCTCGCTGGCATGACGCTACGCCACTGGAAAGACACTGGCGGCTTCTTCCCCTCCGATGCTCTCTCTGACCCACCTGCGCCCGCAGCAGCAAAACCCGCAGCAGCGGCGAAGCTTGAGAAGAAATAGCCCGATCCACACGGAGTGCTCCCTTGCATAAGAGGGAGAAAGAAGCGTGCTTAGAATCTTTCACCCCTGATGACAACATCGGGGGCTTTTTTTGCCTCAGAGAGAAAAAGGTCAGGGCGAGTTTCCTAGGAAACTCGCCCTGACCTTTATAAAAATAGCAAGCACTCCGGCCGCGGCTCGAACGCGGGACCCCAAGCTTAGAAGGCTCGTGCTCTATCCAACTGAGCTACCGGAGCAAAACTGCGTGCCCATACTATCAGCATCCTAGCGGAGAAGCAAGGCTTTTCTTGAGTATTTTCTCACTGATCAGGCTCTCACAAAAAACAACATCCCCTTCTCGGAGAGAGAAGAGGATGCTGCACTAAGGGGGGATATGTGAGGGATGGAAGAACGTGTTGTATTTAGCGGCGAGCGAGGACACGGACGGGGGCTTTCTTCACCACCACGACGCGCTTCTGGACGACGGGCTTTTTGACGACGCGCTTCTGGACGACGACTTTCTTCACAACGACCTTTTTCTGTACGACAGGGGCTTTCTTGAGCACGGGGGCTTTTTTCACGACGACTTGCTTGACGACGGCAGGCTTGCCGCATACGAGCTTGCCAGGGGCGTGATGGGCGGCGGCGGGAAGGGCGGCGGCGGCGAGGAAGAGGACGGCGAGGAGGGCGGACTTGTTCATGTTTTATTTGCTTTCTATTTGATTGATTGTTTGCTGTTTAGTTTTGATTGGTGAGGGTTGCTGTTACCTTTAAGAACGGCAGCCAGTATGAATAATCTACACCTTTTTTAGCGAGCACGTATAGGGGACGCTATGACTATAGACGAGAAGACCACCAGCGCATGCGTGGTGGTCTTCTGTAAAGGTGTATGTGCTGTCTCTTAGGCTACCTGTTTGCGGCGGCGGCGTGCTGCCAGAGCCGTGAGCGCGAGCAGGCTAAGAGTTGCTGTGCTAGGCTCGGGGATGGTGATATACACAGGTATCACTCCTGCTGTCGCACTGGAGCCCGATACTACATGGGAAATGCCATTAATTTTGAGAACGAGCTTATCGACATTCGCAGCCAGAAGCTGATCTACTGCGAGCCCGCTGAGTGCGAAGGCATAGAGATCATCATTGAAGAGCTTATCTGTTTCTCCTGCAAATTCACCCAGATCTAGCGTCAGAGTCCCTTCGATAGTAGCCGCAAAGGCAGACGCGATATCCTCTGCAGCAATCGTGTAGACCGATGTGTTACCATGTGTGATACCTTCTGAATCAACATAGTTGATCGTACTGGACTCTTTGGTTGTAGTCAAGCCTGTCAATGTTACATTCGCCAATACAGTGCTGCTCGAAAATGTAAGCGTTCCGGCTGATGATACATCAATTTTGATATTCTCGACTCGCTCACCAGAGAAATTGAAATTGCCACCTTCAAGCGTGAGAGTCGCAAGCGCGCTGGAGGCACTCAAGACCGAAGCTCCTGCAGCCGCTTGACTGCCTGAGATGTTGCCAGAAAAGCTTATTGTATCATCCGCAGTGGCTCTCATCGTGGCACTGCCTTGGATCACGATGTCATTGGCAATGGCATTATCGCCTATGGTCTCAGCCAGTACGAGAGTGGCAGCATTCTTGAGGGTGATCAATCCGCTGGCATCTCCACTCTCCACGCCTGCGGCCTGATGATGACCGAGTGTGAGGATGGCAGTAGAACCATCTACGGTCGTACCTCCTGTGTAGGTATTTGCCGCGGTGAAGTTTGCCTTACCTGTAATCTCGACGCTACCAGCTCCACTAATGACATTACCTGTGGCTTGTTGGACAAATCCCGTATCATCGTCACGCGAGATACGCAGCTTGCCCGTAGCCTCAATCTCAATCTCATCGCGCCACTCTGCGCCAGCGGCAAGCTCACCTGTGCTACCGACAGTGTAAGGATTTTTTGCAAAATCAACCGTTGCATTCGCTCCGATTAGAAGCTTCGCGTTCGTACCACCTGTGACGATACTATTCTCGTTACCAGGTGCAACATAGCCTGTCCACGTGAAGACATAACCTGGCGTCTCACTTGCTACTGTCAATACACCCAGACGAGTAGTGGAATCCCCTCTAAGAATGTTTCCATTCCATGTATAATTATCGTCTAAGAGAATATTAATATGACGCTGATTAGCGTTACTTGCTACAGAGATATTGCCATCTCCTTCGATGCCTCGTAAATAGGTGTTAGTACCGAGGAAGAGCGTGCCATGCACGCTTGTCGCGTTAGCCTGATCTCCCGTATGCAGTAGAAAGCGACTAGCCTCGTCATTACCTTGATTTAGCGAGATATAGCTGCTACCACTCACCTTTTTAATCGTTCCTGTAAAACCTATAATATAATTAACATTGAAAATGGAGGAACCAATACTCGCATTCAATGTACCTGCGCCTGCTAAGGCGATGTTGGAACTGGCAGTGCTCGCATTCAACGTTACGCCTTCTGCAAGGTTGATTTTCTTCCCAGCAAGGTCATGATTATATGTCACGTTGCCACTTCCTGTGAAGGTTAAGTCTAGCGAAACTGCTGTGCCCCAAGTAAGATTAGCATTGTTACTGAGCTGAGCACGGAGCGCGGTGACAGAATTTTGTGCATTGATCGTATGATCAAAGCTCGTGACTTGCTCACCAAAAATAATCTGACCGCCGCTATAATTGATCGCGGCATCTTCTGCGAGTGTATTATTTACGAGGAGCTCAAGCGTAGTGTCAGCTGCCATGGATAGATCGCCAGAACCGAGAGCCCCAGCCGATGCGGCAACAAGGTGACCTCCATTGAGCTCAACACCTCCCGTGAAGGAGTTGTCCATATTAGAAATCGTCAGTTTGCCCACGCCATTCTTGATCAGCGACGTTGCACCTGTGATCTCACCAGTAGAGCCGCCATCAAAGGTGTAGTCATTGCCTGCTGTATTTTCGACTGTAAGTGAATTAGGCGTAACCACACCTTCTATATTTACAGTGCCAGCCCCCGTATCGCCGAAGGTGACATCGTCTCCCTCCTTGTATGGAGCATCCAGCCAGCTGCTTGATCCTGTGGCCTTCCAGATATTGTCTGATTCAGTACCATTCCAAGTCAGATCGGCTCGCCCCGCCATTATAGTGTAGATTAAATTTCCAGAGCCATCTACACTTAATGATCCTTCTGCAGCACTATTAAACAGCTCCACATCAAAGTAGGTAGCAAGTGAGCTCTCATAGCTAGAGAGATCTGCCCCTGATATCAAGGTGTACACATCACCAGAATCAAAGCTAGATTCAGAGTTGAGCACGAGAGTCAATATGCCACCTGTTAATGTTAAACTACCGAGTGTTAATGAAGTCATCCCTTCAGTGACACTTAAGTTTAATACAGAATTCCCCTGCGAGTCCAGAGTCCCCATAGATGTACCCTGCGCAACTGTGAGTGTATTATTCCCAGCGAGAGTCAGCGAACCTGCAATAGTAGAAGATTCTTCGATTGTGAGACTGTTGCCTGATGCTAAGGTAGCTGTGACCCCAGAAGCGATAGAGAGTGTATCTACACTGAGATTGTAGCCAATGGTATAGTCGGTACTCGTTCCCTGTGTCAAGCTGAAGTCCCCCACCGTCAGAGCAGTCCCGCTACCAGTGAGTGTCAGCGTTGAGTCGGTTGTCATGGAGAGACCACCAATCGTCGAGCCAGATGCCACACTCAAAGTAGCACCAGACTCAAGCTCCAATGCACCATTGATGGTACTGACACCTGTTGATGTGAGGGTATTCCCTGTCGTTACCTTCGTTGTCACCCCTGCGACACCGTCTAGAGTGCTAGCGGTGACATTGCAATAAAGTTCATAGATAGCACCTGCAGTACCATTAAAACTGACCGTATTGGTTGTAGTAATGCTGCTATTTCTAATAGCAGATGCCCCAGAACCTAGGGCAAATGTTATAGTGCCTTTTGTTGATATTGAGCCTGTCCCTGCTACAGCGTTTTCTAAACTATTGCCACGTGCGTTACCAGAAAAGTGGAGAATCAGTATATCAGAGAGATAATCATTCATATTGCCCGAAAACGCATCCATTGAATTATTAAATTTCAGTGTTATGTTTTGGCTTCTACTATCATCCCTAGACAATGAGATATTACCAGTTCCCGATACCACCCCCTCAAACGTATGAGTGTGATCAGAGTGTGCATTCGTCATCGCCCAACTAGTAATCGTAACTGTACCCGCTTGATATGTCTGATTATTATCAGGCAGGTAGACGTTACTGCCTGTCATATTGATAATAAGAGCGTTTTCTGCTATATTGTGACCTGTCCCTGCATAATCACCTATGCTTAACGCTTCGTTCGCAGAATCTTCATCCGTTATTGTGAATGTTTCCGCCCGAGCAGAATTCGTTAACGTGGTGCAAACGATCATTGCGGCTATTAGGAGAGATCTGAGAAATAGATTGCGAATTTTCATACTTTTTGATAATTTAATTTCTGATTTGCAGGTACTACGGACGTCTTTGTATATCACATTATGTGCCACTAGTCAAGCTTTGTTGAGAAAATAGTTTTATAATTATTTTAGTAGCAGAGTGGTATTAATAAAGAATTGTATATTATGAATCTAGGCGAATTTTTAACCATGTCAAAAAAACCACACTTCGTAGAGTATGAATCAAATGGAGCACTTTTCTAATAAATCTCGCGGATATCTCCAGCGTAGAGGTTGCCGCAGGTGTCGCTGCGCGAGAGAATGCGCTTTACAGGCGGGGCGTTAGCGTGTATGATGGAAAGGCAATTGTTATGATGACCGCAGCCCAGATCCGCCAGAGTTTCCTTGATTTTTTTCGTGAAAAACAGCATAGCATTGTCCCCTCTGCTTCGCTGATGCCGCAGAGCCCCGGACTCCTCTTTACCAATGCGGGGATGAATCAATTCGTCCCTTACTTCCTTGGCGTTGCGACTCCTCCTTGGTCGCCCGCTCGCGCCGCTGATACGCAGAAATGTATACGCGCAGGGGGCAAGCACAATGACCTTGAGGATGTCGGTATGGATTCTTACCACCATACCTTCTTTGAGATGCTGGGCAACTGGTCTTTCGGTGATTACTTTAAGACCGAGGCAATCGAGTGGGCATGGGAGCTCATCATCGAGCGCTGGGGCTTCCCTGTGAATCGTCTCTATGCGACTGTGTACGCGCCTCAGGAGGGCGACCCTGGGGAGTTCGACCATGCGGCCTATGCTGTGTGGGAGAGGCTTTTCGCGAGCAAGGGCGTCGATCCGAAGGTGCATATCGTCAATGGCAATGTGAAGGATAATTTCTGGATGATGGGCGAGACGGGTCCCTGTGGTCCCTGCTCGGAGCTGCATATCGACCTCACGCCCGAGGGTGACAGCGGGGGCAAGCTCGTGAATAGCGATAGCGATCGCTGTATCGAGATCTGGAATCTGGTCTTCATCCAGTACAATGCCGAGAGTGACGGCAGCTTCCGTCCGCTTCCCGCCTGTCATATTGACACGGGGATGGGCTTTGAGCGCGTCTCTGCCATGCTGCAATGCACGAAGGGATTCACCGACTGCACACAGCGTGTGTCGAATTATAATACAGATATTTTCCGCCCCCTCTTTGCGAAGATCGAGGAGATCTCGGGCTGCCGCTACGTGGATCTCTACGCCGCTGATGTCAGCACGGCTGAGCAGCAGGAGACGCTCAAGCAGAGTGTGGCTTTCCGCGTGATTGCGGATCATATTCGCACGCTGAGTTTTTCTATCGCTGATGGTATTCTCCCTGGGAATAATGGGCGCAACTATGTGCTGCGTCGCATCCTGCGTCGCGCCGTGCGCTACGGTCGCCAGCTGGGGCTGAAGAATACGCTCTTCCTCTCGCAGCTCGTGGAGACGCTGGCGGGCGAGATGGGGGCTATCTTCCCCGAGCTCGTGGAGCGTCGCGCACGCATCATTGAGGTGCTGGAGCGCGAGGAGCGTAGCTTTAATGAGACGCTGGACCGCGGTCTTGAGCTCTTTGACAAGGAGGTCGCCTCGACGGGCAAGATTAGCGGTGACTTTGCCTTCAAGTTGTACGACACCTACGGCTTCCCCATCGATTTGACAACACTGATGGCGCGTGAGCAGGGGTTGAGTGTGGATGAGGCTCGCTTTGAGGCTCTCATGGAGGAGCAACGCCAGCGTGCTAAGGCTGCTCAAAAGAAGACGCTCGTGCGTGCGCTGGAGATCAAGTCCGACGCGCAGACGGAGTTCGTCGGTTATGATTCTGATAGCTCGCTTGCCACGATTGTAGAAATTCACGAACAGGACGAGGTGCTCTACCTCATCACGGATCAGACCCCCTTCTACGCAGAAATGGGCGGCCAGCTCAGCGACGGGGGCAGCATCACGCTCTCGGGTGAGTCCTACGAGGTCATTGCCGTCCAGCAGATCGGGCAGGCGCGTGCTCATCTGGTGATGAAGCAAGAGGGGCTCGCTCCTCAGGTGGGCGATCAGGTCGAGCTCCAGCTCGATACGATACGCCGCCGCCGCATCGAGTCGCACCACACGGCGACGCACTTGCTCGGCAAGGCTCTGAAGGATCTCGTCAGCGCGGATATTGCGCAGCAGGGCTCGCTCGTCGAGCCAGAGCGTCTGCGCTTTGACGCCAGCAGCGCGCCTATCTCCAAGGAGCAGCTCCGCGCAACGGAGCTCCAAGTCAATGCATGGATCCAGCAGGATCTCCCCCTCATCTGTGAGGAGTACCCCATGAGCGAGATCAAGGGTCGCTCCGAGGTCGCGCAGTTCTTTGGTGACAAGTACGGTGACATCGTGCGCGTCGTGCAGATAGGCGGCGCGAGTGGTGCCTTCGACGGCGTGTCCATGGAGCTCTGCGGTGGGACGCATGTGCAGCGTAGCTCCCAGATCGGTCTCTTCAAGATCAAGAGTGAGGGCGCGATCGCCAGCGGTGTGCGCCGTATCGAGGCGAGCACAGGCGAGGCAGCCTACGCTCTCATCGCCCAGCAGATCGTCCAGCTCGAAGAGCTCGCAGGTGACAACGAAGCAAAGCTTTCCCCCCTCAACGCAAAGCTCACCGCCCTAGGCGAGCCCGCCCTCGCGCTCAACTCCGATCTCGCTAGCCTCATCACGGCAGCGCGCGACGCACGCAGCATCCAGCAGGTACACAGCACTCTTGACGCGCTCAGCGCGGCACTCGAGCAGGACAAGGAGAGCCTCCTTGCCGCCGATAAGAAGATCAAGAAGCTCGCTGCAGCCGCAGCCGCGAGTCAGGCAGATGCCCTGCTGCGCGAGCAGCTGACAGGCGCGCGCCTCGTGCTCTCGGCAGAGGGTGGCAATGAGCTGCTCACCGAGCTCTTTAACGGTCTGCGCAAGCAGCAATTCACCGGAGCGGCCTTCCTCGTCACCGATGATGGCGAGACTCTCTCGCTGGGTGCCTACTGCGGAGCAGAAGCTCAGGCAGCGGGACTCAAGGCGGGAGACCTCATCCGCAGCCTCGCTCCCATCGTGGGAGGCAAGGGCGGCGGCAAGCCCGATATGGCGCGCGGCTCAGCCAAGACGCGCGAGAATCTCGCCCAGCTGCTCAGTGAAGCCAACACGGCTCTCGGACTTAGCTAATCCCCCATAAAAAAGAATCCCCTCTCATGCCATCGCTCCAGCAAAAGCCCCCCGTCTTCCCCGACGAGCCCCAGATCCCCATCCTGCCGAACCTGCTCACCGCGGGCAACCTCCTCTGCGGCTTCTTCTCCGTGCTGACCATCTTCAAGGGCATGGCCTACCCCGATGGCTCGGAGCAGGCATTCTCGTATTACCAGCAAGCCACCTACTTCATCTTCGCCGCCTGCCTCTTCGACCTGCTCGATGGGCGTGTGGCGCGCATGTTCAATGTGGATGGTCCCTTTGGGCGCGAGTTTGACTCCATTGCCGATGTGATCTCCTTTGGGGTCGCGCCGGCACTTTTGCTCTCGCGTGCCGTGCTCTTCAAGCTGCCTGTGCCCTACATCGGCGACGGCATCGCCATCCTCTACCTGCTCTGCGCCGCCCTGCGACTCGCGCGATTCAACTGCATGGCCTCGCAGCCTCGCAAGCCGAATCAGAGCTCGGACTTTGTCGGTCTCCCTGTCCCCATGGCGGCAGGTGCGGTCGTGAGCGCGATCTATCTCATCATTGATATCACCAGCCACCGCGATCTGAATATCTCGCTGGGCTGGCAGATCTTTATGGCCTGTGTGATGACGGTCATCTCCGTGCTCATGATGAGTCGTGTGATCTACCCGAGCTTCAAGCATGTCAATATGCAAAAGCGCGGGACGGTCGTGAGCATGCTCGTCGCCATCATCGCCATCACGGCCTTGATCGTGCTACCATGGATAGCCCCTGCGTGCATCTTTCTCGCCTATCTCCTCTATGGGCTCGTCGTGCGACCCTACTTGACACGCGCCATGCGCCGTCGTCTCGAAGACGATGAGGAAGAGGATGAAGATGCAGAAGGAGATCTAAAGAAAGATCTGCCGCTGGACGCACCCGCAGACCCCGCTTCAGAGAGTAAGGACTAAGCCTTGCCCCTATTTTCATTCCTCTGTTTATCCCTATGTCCCCCCTCGCTTCCGCGTGAGCATCTCGTCTGCCAGTATTGAGATCTCGCAGCTCGCTCTCACGCTCGGGGGGAAGCGGCTCATGGAGGATTTTACCGCCTCTATCCGTGCTGGAGAGAAGGTCTGTATCATGGGACCCTCTGGCACGGGCAAGAGTAGTCTGCTACTCGCGCTGCTCGGGCTCGTCCAGCCTGAGCGAGGGCGCATTGAGATTGAGGGCATCGAGCTCAACGTGTCGCATCTCGCCCTGATACGACAGTGCTTTGCATGGGTGCCGCAGAATCTAGCCACGCCTTACGAGACCGCGCGTGAGATGATCACATGCCCCTTGAGCTGGGCGGTGAATGCCCATGTGCGCTTCGATGAGGCTCTCTGCCTTGAGCGTATGGAGCAGCTCGGGCTTGTCAGCTCTCTACTCGACGCGCCGCTCCAGCAGCTCTCGGGTGGAGAGGCTCAGCGAGTCGCCATTATCGCAGCACTGACCCTCAATCGCAGGATCTTGCTCCTTGATGAGCCGAGCTCCGCCCTCGATGCCGAGAACAGCGCGCGCCTCAGTAGCCTCCTGCACTCCCTGCATGACTGTACGGTGCTCGCAGTCACGCATGATCAGGCCCTTGCCCAGAGCATGGATAGAATCATCACGCTAGTACCCCTTATTTAATCACCTCATGAGTGCTACAGTATCTATATCGCTCAGCCAGCTACTCATCGGGCTGCTGCTGCTGCTCATCCCTTGTGCCATCTTTATCTACTACGGCACGGGACAGCTGCGCTCGACGCTCATTGCCGCGCTGCGCATGGTCATCCAGCTCTTTATGGTTGGCTTTTATTTGCGCTACCTCTTTGAATGGAATCTACCGTGGGTGAATATCCTGTGGATCATCGTCATGGTTGCTATCTGTAGCATGGATATGCTGCGCCACACCAAGCTGCGCGCGCGCAGTTGCTACCTGCCTCTCTACAGCTCGGTGATGCTGGTATTGCTCTTTTGCACACTTTTCTTTCTCAAGGCAGTCTTGGGGCTAGATTCTTTCTTTGAAAGTCGCTACCTCATCCCCACTTGCGGTATGATATTAGGCAATCAGCTCACAACGAGCATTCTAGGTCTCAATACCTTTTATGATCAGCTTCATGATCAAAAGACCTACTATTACTCCATGATTGCGCAAGGAGCTACACGTAGTGAGGCGATACGCCCCTTTGTCCGTCATGCTCTGCAGCGCAGCTTCCGCCCCATGATCGCGATGATGGCCATCATGGGGCTCATCTCGCTACCCGGCACCCTCGTCGGACAGATCCTTGGAGGCAGTCCTCCCGACACGGCGGCTCGCTATCAGATCATGATTATGGTACTGCTCATCAGTAGCACGCCTCTCACTCTTGTACTCAATATCCAGTGGAATCTACGCTCCATGATCGATGAATGGGGACGCCTGCGCGGCGAGTAATCCGCTGTATGACGAAAGCCCTCAGAAAGAGCTTAATTAGTAAAAAATATCATAGCGGAGCTTTTCAGCTTGCAATGGGGGCTTGAATCGACTAGTATAAGAAAAATCCGCCTATCACGCGAATTCCTCCTCTTTTTTTATCACACTATGAGCACACCATCTTCTCCTCCGAAACCTCCCGTTCCTACGCCACCAGCAGCTCCCGGCATCCCAAGGCCACCAGCTCCACCGAGTGCTCCTGGTGTCCCTGCACCTCCCTCCGCACCCAAGCCTCCTGGTGTCCCTGCACCTCCCAGTGCTCCTAAGCCACCAGGTGTCCCAGCTCCCCCCTCCGCGCCCAAGCCTCCTGGTGGTGCGCCCGTGCCTCCCAGTGCGCCTGGAGGAGCCCCCGTGCGCACAGTCATGCTCGGTGGCAACGCAACGCGGCCTCTGACTCCCGTCACGCCTCGTACCCCTGGTGCAGCCCCTGCTGGCGCAACACCACCTTCTGGCTTCAAGCCTACGCCTCCTTCTGCCCCCGCGGGCTCTGATGCCAAGGGAGCTCCCGCCATGCCCAAGGCCACTGTCCCCGTCTCCAAGCCTGCTGGCTTCTCCAAGCCCGCTGGCTTCAACAAGCCTGCTTCTGATGACGAGCCAGAGGATATGCGCAAGGATCACCCTGTCATCCTCACGCTGATGGGACTCGCTGTGCTGCTCTCAGCTTACTTCATCTATATCCAGTACGAGATCGACCAGAATCCCTCACGCGTCACCTACACAGAGGCCTTCTTTGGCAATCCCATCGTCGCTGGTGAGAGCTCATCGGACGACAGCTCGGGTGATGACTACGCGGATGATGAAGAAAGCACCGATGAAGAAGATGATACTTCTGCAGATGACACATCCGCTGACGACGAGGAAAGCTCGGAGGACAGCGATGCTGGCTCGGATGGCTTCGATGAAGAATAAATAATACAAGGTGACACAATTTCTCATCGCTAACAACTGCAACTTTTGCTAAGCTAACTCTACATTATGGCACAAAACATAACTGAAGAAAACTTTGATAGCGAGGTTATCGCCTCGGAAGTACCCGTTCTCGTTGATTTCTGGGCACAGTGGTGCGGTCCTTGCAAGATGCTCGCCCCTATTATTGACCAAATTGCCACTGAAGTCGAGGGGCAATACAAGGTCGTAAAGGTCGATGTCGATGCAGCACCCGCTATCGCTGGTCGTTACAATGTGCGCTCCATCCCCACCCTCGTCTACATCAAGAATGGTGAGGTGGTCGATACGACCGTGGGTGCTAGCAGCAAGGATGCTATCCTTTCACGACTCAAGTCACTCTAAGAGATACTGCTTAGAACACTTTTATACAAATAATGCAATGCTCTGAATCTCTTGAGATTCAGAGCATTGTTCGTCTCTAGATGAGTCTCGATACGTCAGTCTAGTAGCTGCACAAGGCAGAATCAAGCCAACGTGAAAAAGCAGGATATAAGTAAAAGCGGGGAATAAGTAAGGTGCATGCTGATTTGATGATAGACATCAGAGGGTGCTGAGCAGCTCAGCAATATCGTGATGACCGCGTTTTAGCGCTATAGCGTGGGCTGTCGTCCCCTTGGTACTCATTGTTTTAGGATCAGCACCAGCGGCAAGTAAGAGCTTCACAGCCTCGAGGTGGCCGCGCTTGGAGGCTTGGATCAGGGGTGTACGACCGCTAGAATCACGTGTCTCTACATCAGCACCGCGCTTGATGAGAAGGGCGAGAGCTGCGAGCGCACCATGCTTGGCAGCTTTGTTAAGAGGGCTACGCGATTCATCATCACGGGCTTCGATATCAGCACCAGCATCAAGGAGAAGCGCAAGGACAGCATCCTGATCGTGCTTTGCCGCTGCATTGAGTGCCGTACAGTCGGAGCGGTCGCGCGTCTCGATATCCATGCCTGAGGCAAGGAGGTCTTTGAGGGTGACGAGGTCGCCGAGTTTGGCAGCTTTGAGCCAGCGTTTCGAATCAGGGTTTATGAGTGAGTCGATATTCATTGTATGAAGGTTCCTTTCTATCGAGTATGATTGAGCTAGTCACAAACCAGAGGGGTAGTGAATCGATCAACCATATTGGTTAATATCACAAAGAATATCTTCTTGCAAGAAAAATCAACGCCGACATGATCTAATAAATAGCCTAGTGACAAGCTACTGTAGGACAATACCATCTCGTTTTATCAACGATACGTCTCTGGGAGATTTGTATCGTGATCACTAATCTTTCAAAATCAATTGCAAGTGGCAAAAAAGAACATACTTTATCCTTGCGCTATCTAGCGCGTTATGATACGCTGCCACGTATCACGTTTGGATTTTCTATGAATATTATACTCTCTTTTCAGCGTTTGAGCTGTACCTGCGGGCTCGTACTAGGACTGATCCCACTGTGCTATGCAGACATATTTAGCTCAAGAATGGGAGTGCAGCGTGAGCAGCCTGCGCAGGAGAGCGTAGTCCGGATTCGCGCGACTGATGAGACACTGCGTCATCTCGTCAACGAAGCCATCGCGCGCGTGGGCTATGGGGCGGATCTCAATCACATTGATGTGAGTCAGGTGTCGAATATGAGCCATCTCTTCGCGGACTCACTCTTCAATGGGGATATCTCGCGCTGGGATGTTGGACGGGTGGAGGACATGAGCTCCATGTTTTATCGATCATCCTTCAATGGGGATATCTCGCGCTGGGATGTGAGTGCTGTGAAGGACATGCACAATATGTTTGCGTGTTCCGAGTTCACAGGGGATATTTCAGAATGGGATGTGAGTCGAGTACGCAATATGTCAGGTATGTTTGCTAGTGCACAATTCATCGGTGATCTTTCGCAGTGGGATGTGAGTCGAGCGCAGCATATGGACACGATGTTTCTCTCCTCTCCCTTCAATGGGGACATCTCTCTCTGGGATGTGGCTCAAGTGAGGACGATGAATCAGATGTTTTTTGACTCCCTCTTTGAGGGCTACATATCAGACTGGGATGTGAGTCGCGTGGAGGAGATGAATGCCATGTTTGCCAACTCGCCTTTCCGCGGTGACCTCACGCGCTGGGATATGAGCTCGGTGAGGACGATGAATATGATGTTTGCGAACTCCCACTTTGACCCGAAGAACGCGCCGCAGAACATCCCCGAGCATGCCGAGACAGACGGGATCTTCCACGATGCGCCCTGCCGTCATGACATCGTCAGAGAAAATACCAACATCATCAACCTGCGCTCACAGATCATGGGTGCTGTACGCCGAAACGGTATCCATGCGAATCTGAATCACCTCGACACCAGCCACATGACCTCCATGCGTGGGCTTTTTCGAGATATTCCCTTTAATGGCGATATTTCACAATGGGATGTGAGCAACGTCACCGAGATGAGTGCCATGTTTGCGTGGAATATTTTCACCGGTGACATCTCGACTTGGAATGTCAGTCGCGTGACCAATATGCTGGGTATGTTCTCCGTCTCCAAGTATGACGGTGATCTCTCGCGGTGGAGACTCAACCCCGAGGTGAACACGGATGGCATGTTTTCCGAGGCTCCTATCGAGACAAAGCCCGAAAAATGGCCCCGCGATCTTCGTCCCCGCTGAGTGCCTATCTATACGCGTCAGTAGAAAAGTTTTTTCTTGTGAAGCCTCCTTGTTCTGGTATTATGTTGTGATATGAAGATCAAAACCATCACCGCTCTTCTCGCAGTCGCCGCCTCTAGCGTGCTCCCCCTCTCGGCTCAAGACGCAGCCCCTGCGCCCGTCCCAGCACCAGTCGCAACTCCAGAACAAGCTGCCACTCCAGCCCCCGTCGCAGAGACAAAAGAGGCAGCCCCCGCAGCCCCCGCAGCCCCTGCGCTGAAGCTCGCGGACATCAACCCCGCCCTGCGTGGCTATCTCCTTGAGACAGCAGCCTGCCTCCTTGATGCAGGTGCAATGGGCATGGATCAGTACGCCGCCACGGGTAAAAAGTTTGAAGAAATGGGTCCTCAAGACCTCTTCCCTGTGATGGTGGACGCCATTAAAAAAACATCCACTGAAGCCCTTCCTGCTGATTTCAAGCCTTTTATGGATGGAGTCGTCACCATTGCCACTCAAGCGGGCACAGAGCTAGCCTCCATGCCCAAGGATATGACTGGAGCAGACGCCGCCATGGAGAAGTACCAAGCCCCTCTCATGGAGCTCATCCAGAAGAACCCCGCTATCGTCCAGCTTGCGATGCAGATCCAAGGCTCTGCAGAATCCCTCATGGCGGAGCTAGGCCTCACACAGGCCATGCTCATGGAGACGATGATGCTCTCCGCACAGGTCCCTGAAGATCCTACGAAGCTCCCCGCATTCACAGCCAAGCTGCGCGAAATCGCGACCCTGCTTCGCGCGAAGAAATAAGCCACTCACTCGCGAGCTCTGAGAGCCGCGCCCCCTCATTTGATGCAGCATCTCCGCCCCAGTGCGAGATGCTGCATCTGCTTTTCCCACGTAGAGTGTGTGATATGCCCGAGCTCAGCAGGGATGCAATACGTGTCAGCAGCATCGTTTTTTCTTGCGACACTCTCTACTTTTAGTATTCTTTTGTAATATGAAGATGAAATCCATCACCACTCTTCTCTCAGTCGCAGCCTCAAGCGGCCTCCCCCTATCGGCTCAAAGCACAGCCCCCGCTCCCGCTGCTGAGCCCCAAGAGAGCGTCCCTGCAACTCCTACGATGAAGCTCTCAGATATTGATCCAGCTCTGCGTACCTACCTCCTCGAGACAATAGCTAGCCTCCTTGATGCGGGTGCCATGAGCATGGATCAGTACGCAGCCACGGGCAAGAGTTTTAAAGAGATAACTCCTCCCGAAATCTTCCCTGCGCTTGCTGATGCTATCAAGAAGACATCTACAGAGGATCTTCCACCTGATACCAAGCCTTTTATGGATGGACTAGTCCTCATCGCTGGTCAAGCTGGTGCAGATCTCGCGGCAATGCACTCTAATAGCCCTTCTGAAGGTGTCAAGAAAGTGATGAAAAAGTATCTCCCTTCTTTTGTGGGGCTTATCCAGAAGAACCCTGCTGTTGTCCAGCTTGCCACACAAATTCAGTACTCCGAAGAATCCCTCATGGCAGAGCTAGCTATCACCCAAGCCCTGCTCAAGGAGACGATGAAGCTCTCAGGAAAGATCTCTGCAGATGTCAAGCATGTCCCCGCATTCACAGCGAAGCTGCGCGAAATCGCCACTCTGCTGCGTGCGAAGAAGTAGGCAACGCACATAATTCCCTACACGTCATTTTTATAACATCTCTACATTAATATGAAAAACCACCTCATCACCCTCGCCCTCGGCATGGCACCTCTCGTCCATGCGGATCTCAGCACCACGAAAATTCTTGAAAGCCTCGCGCCCCAAGCCGTGACCGTCAGTCCCGCTGCGGCACACCCCACACTCGCGAGCCTCCCCAGTGATGCCAGCCTCGTGCTCACCCTCCCCCAAGTCTCCAAAAGCATCGAGCTACTCCAAGACTTCCTAGCTCAAGGCCGCTCCAGCCTGCCTAGCTCCGTCGTCAAAACAGGCAGCATGGTGCAGAGCCTCAGTCTGGGGCTCAATCGAGATGACAGCGACGCACTCTTTGAGCTTGTAGACCTTGTAAACATCATCACAAGACCTTATAGCTCTATCATTAAAGATAAAGCTATCGATGAGAGCAATCAGCCATTAATAGCCCTACGTGATCGTGAGCTCGCCTATGACAAAGAACGCCGAGCTGCAGCAGCCGGAAAGCTACGAGGCGTCACCCTTCCCACCATCCACCTCGCCGCACAGATTGATAGCAAGCTCTCCTCCGCGCTCGTCAAGGGGCTCCCTGAGTTCCGCCAGATGATGGAGCAGCTGCAGAAAACCGCTCAAGATAAGATCCAGTTGCTTGACGGCATCTACCTCACAGGCGTGAAACCCATGAAGTATAAAGGCATGGAAGGCTATCAATTTGAGATTGACGTACTCGGAACTCGAAAAAGCTACTTCATTCTCCATCAGATTAAAGACAATAAGCTAAGCCTCATCGGCACGCCCTACGTCACGAAGCTCAAGCTCATAGACAGCAAGGAAGAATCCTTCCTCAATACCAAGGAAGGGCGCAGCCTCGCCGCAAAGCAAGACGCCCATCTCTACATCGCTGACAGCAACACCCTCGTCAAAGCTGCCACTCTGATGATGAAGATCATGCAAGTAGAATCAGAGCAAAAGCTCGACCTCATCAACAATCAGCTCATCAAGACCCTTTGCGGCCTAGCACCTCGCTGCCTCAAGGGTATCCGTGCCAGCCTCAGTCTGGCGGACAATCCTGAGCTGCAAGTCTCGTGGCAAGATGACAAGTACCGCTTTAGCCCCATGGCGTTTAAGGGCGTCAAGCTCATTGAGAGCGACAGCAAGAAGCTATTCTACTTTGAAAACAGCAATTTCAACGTACCCGCTCTGGACTCATTTTTCAACTTGCACAAGAGATATACTGCCGCAATGCGAGGCTATTTTGACATAGTCAACGCCGAATCTGACGAAAAAGCGAAGCGCGAGAAAGAAGTAAGAAGCAAGCTCGCGCAGAATCGCAGGAATGGGCAGATAGCCGCGCGTCAATTGGGTGCGAAGACCGCCTCGGGGCAATACTGCCTCCTAGAGCAATCCCCCGGCTACGAAGATCTGCTCGTGATAGGCTACAAGGACAAAGCAGCCATGCAATCCGCTCAAAACAAATACCAAGCGGCAAAAAACGACTATATTACCGAGCTGGCAAAATTCACCAAGGAAGAGCCTAAACTGCGCGATCAGATTCAAGATCAAAGTAGCTTTAGCGGTAATACTCTCATTATAAGCGAAGATGCCAAGCTACGCCAACAGTACGAAAAGGCGACGGGTGGCCCCACCTTGGCAGGTGCGCTCTACGTGGCATACAAGGGCAATCTCGCCTACTATGGTCGTATGGATAATAAGGGGGAGAACTTCACGGTCAAAGTCCAGATGCGCGTTCGAAAAAAGAAGTAACCCATCTCCACACGATACGAGATTATTTTTAGCAAGTCCTTATACGAACTTGATTTTACTATTCAACAACATGAAAAACCACCTCATCGCATTAGCCCTTGGCATGGCACCTCTCGTTCATGCGGACCTCAGCCCGACTGAAATTTTTGAAAGCCTCGCCCCCCAAGCCGCGCCACCCAGCGCGACTATCGCTCCGCCTACCCTTGCGAGCATCCCCCGCGATGCGAGCTTTGTGCTCAGCCTCCCCCATATCCCCAAGAGCATCGCCCAGCTCCAAGCCATCTTTGTGCAAGGCGGTGATAGCCTACCTGCGTCATTCGTCCAAGCGGGCAGCAAGGTGCATAGCCTCAGTCTAGGAATAGGCAAGGGCGGCACCAGCGCTCTTCTCGATCTTGTGAGGATCCTATCTCATCTCCAAGACTCTTATCTTAGACTAGGTGAGGAATTTGCGAATTCGGATAATCAGGAATTAAAGAGCATCCGTGAGCGTGAGCTCGCCGTCGAGAAGGAGCTCAAAGCCAAGGCCTCTCAGGAGCTGCAAGCCCTCAAGCTGCCCAGCATTTATCTCGTGGCGGAGGTCGACAGTGAGCTCATCCAAGGTCTCACCATGTTCAATCATACGATAGAGCCTCTTCTCCAACAGAGCTCCGAGCATAAAATGAAGCTCTACAATGACATCTACCTCACAGGAGCAAAGGCCATTGAGCATAAGGGGATGAAAGGCTATCAATTCGAGCTTGACGTGTACGGTGTAAAGAAAAGCTACTGCTTGCTCCAGCAGATCACGGGCAACAAAGTGAGCCTCATTGGCACGTCCGATGTCGCCGAGCTCAAGCTCGTGAGCAGTGAGCAAGACTCCTTCCTGAGTAGCGATGTGGGGCGCAGCCTCGCAGCGGATCAGGATGCTCATCTCTACAGTGCGGCGACTGACACGATCGGTAGAATAACTCGTCTCATCGATACAGAAAGGTACTTAGATAAAGAGATTAATTGTATGAATACGCAGCTCATGCTAGCACTCTACGAGATAGCACCCCACAGCCTCCATGGTCTGCGTGCCAGCCTGCGCCTTGCGGGCAACCCAGAGCTCCAAGTCACGTGGCAAGATGATAAGTATCAATTTGCTCCTAAGGTCTTCAAAGGCGTCAACCTCATTAACAAGGATGCCGACAGGGTGCACTACTTTGAAAGCAGCAGCTTCAACGTCCCCTATGCTCCTGTGGCCTCCCTCCTTGAGCTCTCTGGGAAGTACAGCTCGGCTACGCAAGTCTATTACAACAAGCTCATCGACTCGATGAACAAAGAGAACCAGGTCACCACATCTGAGAATCAAGCGCAGCTACAGCAACTGCGACGCAAAGAGGAAGAGATGAAGACCGCTGCTCGCCAGCTGGGATTAAGCACCGCCACAGGGGAAGTCTGCCTCTTCGAGCAAACACCTGATATGAAGGACTTGATGGTTATTGGCTTTAAGGACAAAGCAATCATGCAATCCGCGATCAAGCAATACCAAGCAGCCCAAAACGACTATAGGGAGGGGGTAGATGCACTCTCGGAAGTAAAGCTAAGTGAGGGTACACAGGCTCTACTAAGACAGGGTACACAGCTTCATGATGCAATACGCTTTGTACCCAATGCATTAATTCTCAGCAAGAATACCAGTCGGAGTGAGCAGTATGCGAAGGCGGAGGGTGGTCCCACAGTTGCCGGCGCACTCGCCATGGCGGGCAAGCGTAGCATCATGTACTATGCACGTCTGGATAAGGTAGGGGAGAATGTCACGGTGAAGCTTCAGATGCGTTTTCGTAAAAAGAAGTAAGGCATCTCCACTCGATACGAGATTATTTTTAGCAAGCCCTTATACGAACTCGATTTTACTATTCAACAGCATTAACATGAAAAACCACCTCATCGCATTAGCCCTCGGCATGGCACCCCTCGTTCATGCAGACCTCAGCCCGACTGAAATTTTTGAAAGCCTCGCACCCCAAGCGTCCACACCCAGCGCGACTATCGCTCCGCCCACCCTTGCGAGCATCCCCCACGATGCGAGCTTCGTACTCAGCCTCCCCCATATCCCCACGAGCATCGCGCAGCTCCAAGCCATCTTTGTGCAAGGCGGTGATAGCCTACCCGCGTCATTCATCCAGCAGGGTGGTATGGTGCATAGCCTCAGTCTAGGAATAGGCAAGGGCGGCACCGGCGCTCTTCTCGATCTCGTGAAACTCATACCTCGTTTTCGCGACTCTTATTTAAGCATCGGTGACGAATTTGCCCATTCGGATAATCAGGAATTAAAAAGCTTCCGAGAGCGTGAGCGCGCCTTTGACAAGGAGCTCAAAGCTGAGGCCGCGCAAAAGCTGCAAGCCCTCAAGCTGCCCACCGTCTACCTCGCAGCACAGATCGACAATCGGCTCTCCCCTCAGCTCACGCAAGGCCTCGCCATGCTCCATCAGATGATGCAGGCGCACATCCAGCAGGGCAGCCAGCTTCGCATGAAGCTCTACGATTACATCTACCTCACAGGCGTCAAAGCTATGGAACATGAGGGGATGACTGGCTATCAATTCGAGCTTGAAGTACTTGGTGTGAAGAAAAGCTACTGCCTGCTCCAGCAGATGACGGGCAACAAGGTGAGCCTCATTGGTACGCCCGATGTCGCAGGACTCAAGCTCGTGAGCAATGAGCAAGAATCCTTCCTGAGTACGGAGGTAGGCCGCAGCCTCGCTGCGGATCAGGATGCCTATCTCTACAGTGCTGAGACGCACACTCTAGGTAACATGACTCGCCTCATCGATCCAGCACGATTCTTAGACAAAGAGATTGATCACATCAACAGGCAGCTCGTGCAGGCTATCTACGACATCGCACCTCGCAGCCTCCATGGTCTGCGTGCCAGCCTGCGCCTTGCGGGCAATCCCGAGCTCCAAGTCACGTGGCAAGATGATAAGTATCAATTTACTCCTAAGGTCTTCAAGGGCGTCAATCTCCTTAATAAAGAAGCTGACAGGGTGTTCTACGTTGAAAGCAGCAGCTTCAACGTCCCCAATGCTGCTCTGACCTCCATCCTTGACCTCTCTGAGAAGAACAGCATAGCGACGCAAGACTATTTCGACAAAATATTTGACATGCTTAACAAAGAGGACAAAGTCAGCCCTTCAGATACTCAAAAGCTGCAAAAGCTGCGGAAACAGCAATATCAACTGTATCGCAAGGAGGAGGCGATGAAGCACACTGCTCATATGCTGGGATTAAGCACCGCCACAGGGGAAGCCTGCTTCTTTGAGCAAAAACCGGGTAAGAATGGCTTACTGCTTATAGGCTTTAAGGACAAAGCAATCATGCAATCCGCGATTGATCAATACCAAACGGCCCAAAACGACTATCGTAGGGACGCGGCGGCACTCTCGCAAAGTGAGCTAAAACTGGGTACTCAGCTTAAAGACAAAACCCGCTTTACACCCAATGCCGTCATCATCAGCGAGGATGCAAGCCAGAAAGAGCAGTACACGAAGGCGACGGGAGGCCCTACACTTGCCGGCGCACTCGCCATGGCGGGCAAGCGTAGCATCATGTACTATGCACGTCTGGATAAGGTCGGAGAGAATGTCACGCTGAAAGTCCAGATGCGTTTTCGTAAAAAGAAGTAAAGCGGTGCAAACGATAGCTACGCTTCTGTTATTCCTCTTTTTCTGACCCTCAATGATGCCGTGCTGCATCCCTCCTTGATGAGAGATGCAGCACGGCTGTTTGGGCTCATCACGTTAGAATCGCGGCACGATGATGCTAGTGCTGCTTTATTACTTTGGCAGGAGTTAATGCAGCAACTACGGCTTGCGTACTTGATTAGATAGAGTCCGTCAAGTCGCAATCCAGCATAAAGCCGCTTCGCGTCGCTGCGCTAGCTCGCTTTTTATATGGATTGCTCCTTGACAGACTCTATCTAATCAAGTTAAGGGCATGTACTTCCTTTT
>CAYJOV010000007.1:0-13539 GCA_964371905.1 uncultured Akkermansia sp.
AGCGGCTGCCATGCCGTGGAGCTCTCCTCATTCATCGCGTAGGTATACGCGAGCTCATAGAGCATACCGAAGGATGAGCCCTCCGTGTCGCCGCTGGTGTCATAAGATCCACCCGCGTAGCTCACCGTACGAGAGGTGCTCAGCTCGCTGAGACCGCCCGAGATGACGAAGCTGTGCGACCAGCGACCGTCATGCAGACGGGCAAAGGCGCTCAGGTAGTTCGTATTCACCTCACCTGTATGAGTGTCCACATCATTGCTGCTGTAGTCACCGTACATGGAGCTCAGCGCGAGGCCAAAGGTGAATCGCTCGTTCACATTCGCCTCAGCACCCACAGTGCCACCCCAGCTGCTGAGCTTGTAGCCCGCAGTCGTACCCGAGCCCGAGAGATCGGTGCTGCTGGTCTCGGCATTGATCCAGCCGTTGAAGCCCCACTCGCCGCTAGCCCCCGCGGAGGGATCTGTGCCCATGCTCATCGTGCGGTTGCGTATGCTGCCCAGCTGGCGTGCCATATCTCCACTCACAGCCATACCCAGTCCGAGATTGCCCGCACCAGCGATGCTGGCGGCGAGGTGGTCGGCGGCGACGGGATCTTTGGCGAGCAGGTCGTCAAGGGCTGTCATGACCTCGGCGAGCTCGGGGTACTTCCCAGTATTGCCCAGAGGGTTGAGGTTGATCATCACATCGGTCATCATCTCCAGACCCGCAAGCCCATTCGCAGACTGTGCGAAGGTCGCGTAGTAGTCGGTGTTGATCTGTGCAGAGATAATACCCGTCGTCGGATCGTAGGTCAGATCGGCGAAGTACTTGCTCAGCGTCGAGCCCAGATCGATCTGGTTGCCCGTGAGGTTGAGCCCCTCCGAGATCTCGACGAGCTCGACTCCTGCACCGCTGCCCGGTGCGAGGGTCAGCAGACCGTCATCGACATCCACCTTGAGCATGAGATTCGTATCGGGATTGAGCGTGAGTGAGCCACCCGTCTCGTTGACGACTTGCTGCGTCTCGCCCGCCTCGACATTCTTGTCATTGAGCAGGATGGTGAGCGTGCCGCCGTCCATGATGGAGCCATTGGCTAGCGTCAGACTCTGCGTTGCGGCAGCGTTGCGCATGTCGAGGGTGACATCCGCACCTGTCGTCTTGATGCCATCCATCTGGCCGCCCGCAGCCTCGGTGATGTACAAGTGACCAGCATCACCCATGATGGTGAGGCCATCGCCCGCCTGGAGTACCTGATCCGCCCCTGCCAGCGCATTGATCTCAGCACCTTCATAGCTGCCCGTATAGACACCACCCGCACCATTGATGCTGAGTGTACCCCTGACAAGAGAGCTGTCACCCTCCTTGTTGGACAGAGAGCCTACAGTGGTGCCCGTCTCGGCATCCGCAGCGGCGCGTATTCGATAGGGGAGGACATCGAGTACCGCATCCTCTAGGCTGACCGAGGCTAGCTCGAGGACGACACCTAGGCCGAAGGCTTGTGTGTTCACCGTGACATTCTTGGCGACAAGGTCATTGAGCGCGTAGCTCGTCTGTGTATTCCTGAGCGAGACATTGTCCTCAGTGGCACCGTCACCGATGATGGTGAGTGTCTTGCCCGCATCACCAGCGAGATTCTGGATGTGTAGGGTGGGCGTGTCGGGGAGGATGCTCACGGCATCGACTCCGACGAGGTCTATGGTGAAGTCCTCATTGACGTAGACGCGATCGACGGTGTTGAGGATGTCGTAGTTCACCATCTTGTCTGTCGTGTCATCGTAGATGGGTTTGAGCACACTGATGTCTGCTCCCGCTGAGCCCGCCGTGAGGGCAAAGTTGTCCGAGGTCTTCCACAGACGGTCGGTCGACTCCTGCATGGTGAAGGTGAGCGTATCGCCTTGCTTGGTCAGCAGGATATCATTGCCTTCCGCGATAATATGCGTATTGACAGCCTGCTTGGTAGCTTCGCTGATCGCAAAGTCATCCCAGGTGATCCCCGCCTGCTCATAGACATTGTAGCTTTGAGCCACGCCGCCTGAGCCTGTCATCAGCGCGTCGATCGTGTCCGCACTGATGTCGAGATCTATCTTTCCACCAGTACCAGCATAGTCACTGAGCGAGCCTGCACTCAGGCGCGTCTCTGTGGTGCTGAGATCACCCTCAATGGTGATGCTATTGACCGCCAACTGGGTGAAGGTCGCCTGCGAGCCAGACTGGAGAGTCAGGCTATCTGCCTGCAGACCACCACTAGCGATGCCCGTTGAGTCTGTCGCAACGGTGAGTCCCTGATCATCAGAGCCTGTGCCTATCGTGAGCAGGCCTGTGCCCGTCATCGTCGAGAGCGTCATGGCTGCATCCACGCTGAGCGTCGAGCCTACTCCCAGATCGAGGCCGCTATTCTGCAGTGCGCCAATGCTGACCTGCGCCCCATCCTGAGTCGCAAGGCTACCAGTAGCACCGATCACGGTGGCCAGCGCCGAGCCATCGCCGAGGGTGAGTGTCCCTGTATTCGTGATGATGGCCGTGGCTGCGTCAAAGCTGTCTATGCTCAGGCTACCCGCATTTTCGAGGGTAGCGCCAGCGTTGAAGTCCAGTCTCTTCGCTGTGAGCGAGGAGTCCGCATCGAGCATGAGCTTCCCATTGGCACCGAGGACGAGCTGGGAGTCTATCGTCGCTCCCGTGGTGAGCACCACCGTGGCAGATTCTAGGCTCAGGACGCCCTTGTTCACCTGCAAGGAGGGAGTGGAGAGATTGCCATCCTTGAGGGTGTATTGCATGCCCTCAGTATCAGTCTCGACGACGACGCTTGAGGCTAGTGCATCCGCTCCGAGGGTGATCTCTATTCCAGTAGATGGCAGTGTACCAGCGAGGATGGCCTCGCTAGGTGCGCCCGTAGGATTAGTGGGGGAGAAGCCACCCGACCAGGCATCGCCATCAGACCACAAGCCACTGCCACCTGCGACCTCCCATGTATTCCCCTCGCGCGTCATCGTCAGCACGATGTTGTTGCCATCTTTGACAATGGTGAATTTTGACGTCTCGATCATCCAGTTAAGACCATCATTGATTTTCAGCATATTACCAACAATACCCGTATCAGTAGTGAGCTCAGCGAGGACGTAGCTTTCGCCATTGGCGAGCCCTGCACTGAGCAGATTCTCATTGGTCATGGTGAAATTGATCTCCGTAGCTCCACCGAGATTAATCCCGCTCGCCTTGATGACGGGTGCGGATTCGGATGGAGTGGTGACTGGTGTCGTCGCGAGGCTGTGATTCACATTGATCTCATCCAAGCTGCTTGCATCCAGACTGCCAGTGAGGATGAGATCCGCACCCAGTACGAGATTATTTGCCTTGAGGCTCGTCGCATTGAGCACAGCCTTCGTCGTCAGCTCACCCGCCACGGTCAATGCACCTACTTTAGAAGCATCCGTACCTGTGAGGGACAAGTCGCCCCCTGTCGTGAGACCACCTCCACCAGTGACGCCGACCAGAGAGGTGGCAGTCGTGGTCGTGATCTGGACAGTGCCGCCACTGTCGATCTCCAGTGCCCCCTCATTAAGACTCGTGATGCGGCTCGTGCCACCGAGGCTGAGGGTGGCATCTGCGTCTTGTACGACATCAGCAGCCGTGAGCTGGGTGAAGCTATTGCTCGTACCCGCTAGCGTGACAGCCGCCGCACTGACAGTACCACCCGTGCTCACCGCGCTGTTGATGGTGAGATCACCTGTCGTGGTGAAGGTCCCCGCATTCGTGAAGCTCGCGAGACCCTTCGCCAGTGTCGTGATCGTGACATCGCCTCCTGTGGTGATTTCCAGCTGGGTACCGTTGAACGTATCAATCGTGCCACCGCCTATCTTGATCTGATCAGCAGCGACCGTGCCAGCCGTGAGGCTCGCAAAGACATTCTCCCCATCGGCAAGAGTAACCGTCTTGCCTGTGGCAGTCAATGTACCACCCGCTGTGACGAGCTCCGTGATGGTGACATTCCCACTCGCGCTGACGGTGCCCGCACCAGTCAGCGACTTCATGGTGAGATCTCCTGTCTGATTGAGAGTCAGGATACTGTCTGCGCCTACCGACACATCACTCTCGGTGAGGATCATTGTCGTAGCGGCATCTAGCGTGACATCACTGCCATTCTTGAGTATCAGGTTGCGCCCGACTGTGAGGCTTTGCGCGCCATTGAAGGTATAGAGCGCGTCAGTACCCTCGGCGGTCATATCATTCACGGTCACATCTCCTGTGAGCGAGATCGTCGATGCAGCCTTGCTAAAGAAGACATTATCCTTATTCTTGAAGGCGGTCGCAAGTGCGGCATCATCATCCTTGAGCCAGTCGGTATCGCTCGTATTCCAATCCGTGCTTCCCGCATTCCAATACAGATCGCGTGACATGACATTGGTGAGCACCATCGTATCTGTCGCCGTATCGTGGTAGATAAAGTAGCCTGTCAGATCGGTCGCTGTATTCAGCCCCGCGAGTATATCGCCTGCGTCAAAGCCCTGCATACCGTTATCCAACTCACGGTAAGTGACACCTGTCAGAGCAGCTGTCCCCGTAGCACCGCTCAGCAGGACCTGCTCGACATCACCACCCAAGGTGAGGCCGGTCAAGTTCAGCGTGAGCTTCGCGCCTGCTTCAACCGCAAAGGTACCAGAAGCACCCAGGTCGAGACCTGTCGCATGACGATACTCCATCGTCAAGCTGCTCGCAAGACCCGATACTGTAGCCCCTCCAATCAGTGTGAGCTGAGTCGCGGACACATCAAGATTGCCACCCGCCATATGAAGATCGGTGAGCGACGATGCGGCGGAGAACTTGAGTGTGCCGGCATTGAGGTTAATGTTCTTATTCGTCTGAGCTCCCAGAGTGAGCGTACCCGCTCCCGTCTTGGTAATCTCGGTGACATCTGTCACATCACTGATGGAGACATCACCGCCAGCCTGCGTCACCTCGACAGTATCGAAGTTGCGATAGCTCAGCGAGCCAACATTGGTATACGCGACATCATCGCCAAAGACGAGCTTGCGATCGCCCGTGACAGTACCAGAACTAGCGGCTGTCCCGCCGAAGTCACCATTAATGACCTGATTCGTGCCGTCAAATGTGACCGCAGAGCCCACGCTGACTGTCGTCGACGCAGTCGTTGCTCCCGTAAAGGCTGTCGAGAGGTGACCCGCAGCATGGACATCCATGCCTACAGTACCGCTGACGAGATTGATCGCGACGTCTCCCATGCCGACTGTGGCAGCGGTCGTACCCTCTGTGCGGATATGACCGCCGATGATATTTCCATTCATGTCCGCCCCGTCGATGGTGATGCTTACGCCGCCGTTGGCTGTCGTCGAGCCTGTGTAGGCTGCTCCGATGGATGATCCCCCTGTGATGAGGGAGTTGAATTCACCGCCAGTAAGATTCATCTCGACGAGACCTGCTGTACTGCTGACGACCGCATTGTTGATGTCGATGCTGCCGCCGTGCAGATTATTCGTGAATGTACCACCTGAGATGTTGATCACGGTACCAGCGGTATTCGTGTTCGTACCCGCGCCGATGACGCTGCCACCTACGACCCTGCCATTGAAAGTACCCGCAGTGACCGTGAGGGTCGTGCCACCTGTGGTCAGTGTACCATTGAACTGATTGCTAGCAGCTATGACGTGATTTGAATAGGTGCCACCATGGATGCTGATATGTGAGCCTTCATGGATAGTCAATGATCCGGCAGAAAGTCGACTACCACCCATGACACGATCGGTGAACGTACTACCTGTGCCGTAAATAGTGAGATTTGAGCTGCCTGAGATGCTAGCAATCACATTTGCAGCAATGTTATCCGCACCCATGATGCCTTCATTCACACCAGCAGCATCGAAGCTCGATCCATTGGCTGTGATCTCTACATAGGTGCTTCCCGTACGCGTCAGATTACTACCAGCGCCATAGGCATAGCTACCACCGATGATCTGTTGGTCGAAGCTCACGTTGGCCGTGCCTGTGATGCGAACATGGGAATCCCCCGCATTGATCATATCAAGGCTGTTGTGACCCAAGGCTCCGCCGACAATGGTCTTGGAGAAGGACGTTGCATCTGTAAAAGTCTGCCCAGAGAGATCCACCGTGATATTCGAAGCCCCATTATGCGTACTGGTCTGTGCATCGTAGGAATTCGATATCCATGAGTTACTACCGATGATCATATCGAGGTTGAAACCATTCCCTCCCATAGCATCAGCACCATCATCACCACTCTTGGTTAGAGCTGTGTAGATGAAGATATTGGAATCACCAGAGAAGGTAGTACTATTCTGGTGAGCATTCGTGCTACCACCGATGATAGAGCCTGTGACCGTGTCAGTATAGACACTGATGTAGGTATCGCCTATGAAGCTAGGAGCATTGCCATCCTGATAGGTTGCACCGATGATATACTGGACGTAGTCTCCCTCCTCAGCCTGATTCACAAGGATATGTGAGTCGCCGATGAAGGAATTCGCGCCACCATTCCAAGCTGAGTGGTTACCACCAACAATAGTGTCGTACTTACCGCCGGTGATCTGAATCCAGCTGTCCGTCGTCGTCGTGCCACCATTCAGCTTACCACCTGTGATCAGGGCTACCTCAGCAGCCGAGTCAGTAAAGATAGCACCAGTCGTACCCGCTACTGTATCAATATAGTCAGCTACAGAGCTCATATAGATGCTACCTGTAGGATCTGCGACACTCAGCAGAGTCTCAGGAGCGACTGCGATCACATTAATCCCCCAGTTGATATCCCAACCACCGATATCGAAGACAGCATCATCATTGAGTATGATCTTCCAGTAGCCGTCATTATCAATATCATTTTCTAGCTCATAACTACCAACTGCGAGTCCGAGGGCAGAGATATCCTCCTTGGCAATCCCTGTGGAGATACCCAGTGAGTAGCCATCCTTGAGGATCTCGCTATCAATCCCCAAGAGCACAAGCGTGAGTGACTCGAGGGCAGCAATATTCGCTTCTTCAATTTGGAGTAGCTTGCTTTCTGTGCCGTAGATCAAGTTCGTGTTGGCTCCCAGAGTGAGACCACCTGCGATGTTGAGTGTGCCCTCATAAGTCATCTGCAGCGAGCCGCCGTTATTGATCGCAAGGCTGCTCAGCGTCGATTCACCTGTCCCCGTCTGCTTGAAGGAAGAGGTCGTCACCGCCCCCACATTCAGGACACCTGTACCTGTCTGCTCAAGACTCACGGAGGCTGCTGTGAGAGCGATACCGGTGAAGTCTGCCTCACCCTCGCCGAGCATGACAAAGGCATTCGAGTTGATGGCCTCGCCGAGCTCGATGATGGTGAGTTTCTTCCCTGCGGACTGATTTACCGTGCCGATGGTGAGCTCGTAGCTTGCGCTGTTGTTGTTGAAATCCAGCGTACCGTTGTAGTCCTTGATCTGGGCGAACTCAAGATCCATGAACAGCGAGGCACCCGAATCCACGGTAAAGTTCAACTTGTCATTGCCTGTCAACTCACCGATAAGAAATTGGCTATTGAGCCCCTGCGTGACAGTACTTTCGGCTGTCACCTCCCAGCGAGCTACACTGGCAACACCGGTATTCATATCATTGACATTGAATGTACCGCCGTTGAACTGCATGATGTTGAAGCTCGTCGCCCCATTCTTGAAGCGTAGAGTCCCACCCGAGCTCAGAATGATGCGCTCAAAGCTATTCGTACGTGTCGTGCCTTCACCATTGCCGTAGTACACACTGCCCTCAGTGATATCGAGTGTGCCCGTGTGGGTCAGATTGGAGAGGATCTCCATGATGTCTGAGCCCTTCTTTTCCAGATAGCCAGAGCCAGCGATGCCAGCACGTATGATATTGAGATCCGTGACATTGATCGAGGCGACACCTGTGGCGGTGAGCTGGTTTTTGAGATCGGTATTGATATTGAGCGTGGCTGCCGTGGACATATCTATATCCGCAAGCAGGGCTGGTACATCGCCACCATTCAGCGTGATGGTCGCAGCCCCCGCCGCGAAGGAGACACCTGTCATCGTGAGTGCCGCGCCCGCCTCAGCCGTGAGGCTGTAGGTCTGCGCCGTCGAGGTCGCATTGGTATCAAAGAGAAGGGTACCCGATTGTACCACGACATCCCCCGTGAAGCCCGCGATCTGATCTTCATAGTCGAGCGTATTGCCAGCACCAATATTAAAGCGAACTGTGCCTGCATCATCCGCACTCAGGGACTGTAATCGACTCGTGCTAGCCAACACATTGCCCACCAAGGTCAGATCCCCCCCCACGATGATTTCCTCACTCGTCAGCGTAAATCCAGCTGCGCTCGCAGCGAGTGTCACCTCAACATTTTCATTGATGGTAACGCGATTAGAAGTCACTGCCTCCGTAAGAGTGGCCGTTGAATTGCCATCAAAGACAACAAAATCATTGTTGCTGAAAACGGCAGCACCTGCCTCATCATCAATAATCTCACCATCAGCCCAATTGACAGTACCCGTGACATAGTGCGTCACCAGGCTCGTCGATAGCTGAACCGTGCCATCAGAATTAAAAGTAGCAGTGTAACCTCCAGTCGATGTACCTATGATATTGCTAATGTCTAAATTGGTGAAGCTATCATCCAATGTGATACCCGTGAAAAGGGTATAGACCCTATCTGTATTCGTCCCCGTATAGCTCAAACCTGAGAGGTCGAGCTGTGCAGTGCTACCAAACGCTAAGGTACCCGCGGTCGTATAGGCACTCGTCAGCTTGAGCGTACCATCGACGGTGAGTGTCGTACCGGCGTCTAGGGTGAGACTGATCGCGTCTGCTCCGAGCGTCCATGACTCCGTGTCTGCAATGACGATATTGCCTGCGTAGTCGACACCATTCACGGTAGCAGTCTTGGCGTGTATAGTATCAAAACCGCCCTCGGTGATTTTTGTACTGCTGAGTGTGCCGTAGACGTTGAGAGTCGAGGTTCCTGTCATGGCTCCACTGCCGCCGCTCTTGGCGATCACGCCATTGATGGTACCGCCATAATAGTTGACAGTGTAGTCACCCACATGATTAGCCGCTGTCACACCATTCGAGACGGCATAGATATTCTGGAAAGTGCCGCTCATGAGGTTGATAACAATATCCCCATTGAAGGCCCCGATGTGATTGGTGCCTGACTGAAATGTGAGCCCCCCATAGACGTCTCCATCGAGTATGAGCTTGGCGTCGTTTGCAGCCTGATCAGCACTGGTGCTGACCTGTCCAAGATTGTAAGTGACAGCAGTAGCATCCTCACTGCCGTTAAAATCGATGGACTTGCTGCCTACGCTCAGGGATGCATTGTTTTGGCTGGCTTTTGTGCCAATTTTTCCCTGAACAAGGTTCACGGTGAGAGTGCCATCGTATTGAATTGTACGGGTTGTACCAGAATTGGACTCCCCTAGCAGTGTGATGCCACCCAAGCTCTCAGCTGCTGTTGTGTCAATCAAAAGGGTAAAATCCGCCTTGACATTAGTGGCGACAGTATCATTATTCCATCCAAAAAGGCCCTGCCCTTCCTGATGACCTAAGGTGACATGCGCGTCTCCTGTAATACTCAAATTGAGCTCATAAGTCGTGTCACCATCGGTAGAAGATGTGGCGGTGCCACTCAAATTAAGGAGTCGTACTGTCCCCCAATTGCCACTATCAAATGACACATCCATATCTCCATGGATATTTTCTGTACCGGTAAATTGGAAATAGACATTGGGCTCTGTAGCTCCGGGGGTATAGCTTGTTACGGTCCCGTTGGCATCAAGGCCATAATTCGTACCATCAAAAGAGAAGGTATAGGTTCCCTCCACCCCATCCAGATCAAAGTTTGCTGGAACTGCTTCTTGAGCTCGGAGGTTGTAGGTGACCAGATGGCTTACGACTAAGCTACCTGAAATGATAGTAAAAGAGCAGCTCGTCATTAAGAGAGAGCAAAGTGCACGGCGAAGCACAGCTGGTAAATGTAGTTTCATAATTTTGAGTGAACGTATAGATGAGTAATAAACATTAAACTCCTAACACTATATATAACACACCACATCACAAGTACGCAAGCATAATCGCCCCCACCCAAACGCAAAAAAAGAGTATTTAAGGGCGTGCGAGTGTAACAACTTTGTAACAAATCGCAGGAATTGTTAGCTACTTGAAGTATAACAAAAAAACATGACACTCTTCCCCCTTGATAGATAAGCATCCCTGACAGACAATGGAGAGGACATGACCCCACACACCCTCGTGCTCGCGACCACAGCAGCACTCGCCCCCCTTTCCTCAGCCGCCCCAGCATCCCAAGCCTCCACCCCCCCTCACACGGCCACAGCAGACTGCACCCACGCGGGCTGTAGCGGATGCGCCGCGATGCAACAACCCAGCAAGCCCGCCGCCCCCATCCCCGCCGAGCTGCGCGCCTATCATATCCTACTCGCAGCGGCGAATCTCGAGCTACTCTCCCGCACCGCCGCCGAGGGCAAGCTCGGCGATAGCAGCAATCTCATCCTCCAGAGCATCACCGCCCAGCTCCTCATCCCCGGTGACAAGCTGCCCAGCCCCTGCCAAGAATACTTAAAGCTCATCCAAGAGCTCCACGGAGAGACCCTCCCCAAGCTCAAGGAAGCACAAGATGAGCAGACCACAAGCAGCATCCTCGAAGAATGGGACCGCAAAAAACGCCTCATCAACCTCCAGCACACCGAGGCGGCGCGCCTCATGGATCCCAGCACCGCCTCGAGATACATCCTGCCCGATCTCAAGATAGACGAGAGGATCCAAACGCGCATGATAGAAAAGACACGCGCTGCTGGCGCAGAGGCAGATCCCAACAAGATCATCAGCGAGACCTTCGCCGAGATGGTCGCTGAGCTCCTTGAGGTCAAATAAGCCCCCAGCACCAAGAAAACAAGAGCGCACCCCTCAGATGAAGGGTGCGCCTACTTGTGCAAAGATTTGCCAAAAAAGCCCTAGAGCGGATTCTGATCAGCAGGGTAGTCCACCTTCTTCAAGGTAGGCTGCTTGACCAGAGCCATCACGTCCTTGCCCAGAGGCGCAGACTTCGGCAGGGGCTTGAGTGTCTTTTTACCATTGATGGGGAAGTCCGCCTCAGGTGTAGCCGCGCCCCCCGTGGCAAGGGAAAAGAAGCCGAGCTTGGGATTGAAGCGACAGTTGATCTCCATATTCGGATTGCCATCCTTGGTGAATTGGAAGGTATCCGCCTGATACCACACACCATCCACGTAGCGGAAGGCAGGGCCAAAGGTAGCGCGACGCTCCATGAGCTTGCTCTCCACATTGCGGCGGAAGTCCTCGACAAAGGCAGCCCCACCACCGAGACCGCGCTGCAGTGCCTGCACGCGCCAGCAGCTCAGCAGCTCCCACTTCTTGGTCGAGGGGTCATGGATGTAGCCCGCAATCTGGCGAAAGTTCTCCCCATCGGGCTTCTCGACCACGAGGGTACGGATAGGCTCGCCCTCCTTCCACTCAAAGACGCGCATCGAGTTCCCCCCCGTGCCCTCGCCGCCAAATCGGCGCGTAGTCACGCCCGGTCCCTTCTGGATGAGCATCGCGCGCTCACTCTCGGGAGCGGCATGGGGATTATCCCCCGAGTCCTTGGCATCCCAGATAGAGAAAATAGCGACGCGCAGCGGCTTGTTGTCGCGCACCGTCTCTTGGATACCGATGTAGCCGGAGCTAAAATTATTCGCCGCAAAGTAGGTGCCAGGAGCACTCTTCTCCACCACCGTCTCATTGTAGACGGCTGTATGCTTGGGGATGTCGGGCAAGAAGCGCAGGTGCACCGAGGCACATTGACGCTTGGCCATATTCTCGGGTGCCCAGTAGTCTGAATGGCGATCAGCGAGAGCTGGTGCTATCATACTCGCCACTACGGCGAGCCTCGTCAGAGTGAAAAAGGTACTCTTCATAGGGAGCTTATGCTAGCAGATCAAACCCGCAAAAATCAAGCCAAAACTCCTCCATCATGATCATCATGACAAGCCCTAGCCCGCCAATATGTAGCCAGACGGAGCATCTCGATATTCTCATCACCCACAATAAGAAAAGCTAGCGCGACCTTCGGCACTCTTTCCTCCTTGCACCCAGAAGGGATGGATGGTACACCAAAAAAACATCCCTTGCTTTCTATGCAGCTCCCCCTTAGCGCGGCTATCCTCCGCACCATCTCAGCCCCCCAAAAAAACGAATGAAGAATAAACCTAGGTGATCAGGCCTATTCTCCATCCGTGAGAAGACGATCTCAGCTGCTCTCAGCCGCGAGGGAAGGCCTCCGAGAAGCGATCAACCGCAGCTTTCAGATCCGCATTTTCATAGTATTCTACCCCCTCGAGATCATTGATGAGTGACTCAACGAGGCTGTCATCCTCATCAATACGCTTATAATGCTCGTCGGACATGACGAATTTCTCATAAGCCTCTTGATCCTCAGGCTCTGCCTTTTGCACCTTATCCTCGATCTCTTGCGCGACTTGTTCGAGGCGTGCGGCGAGAGCGTCGATCTGTTTGGCACCCACGGCTATGGGGATGTCGTTGCTCATGAGCTTGTCACCTATAGCTAAGAACTGCTGGTAGAGATCGAGGCTCTCATTGACGAGCTTCTTGAGCTCGGCGAGGCTGGTGACCTCATCGGCGTGGGCGCTTTGGACGAGTGCGGGCAGGGCGCAGAGAGCCGCCATTGTGGTGAGTGTATGGAGTTTCATATGATAGATGAATAGCAGGTTGTACTAGCTGAGTCAAGAAGAATTAGACCTTCACATTCTAACATAAGCAGCTCATTTGAAACTCTCCCCATCCGCTCTCCGCTCGATGGTGAAGCGCAAAAGAGCGCCCCTCATCGCTCGACGGTAAAGGGTACCTTCTTGTAGCGCATCATGCTCTCAAAGTCCTGAGCCGTCCCCCTTGCAAAGCCGGTCGTCGGCGAGGTGAACTCCAGCACCATATTGAGGCTGTAGCGCTGACCCTCTTCCTTGCCTAGATTCTTGTAGTAGAGCTCAGCCTTGTTGGCCGTGAGGGGGGTATAGCGCACGTTGTCCTGCGGCTTGCGGGGGATCTCCACACGTACCCCATTGCCTATCCATTTGCTCCAATGATTGTCCATCCCAGGATTGGGGCGCACCTCTATTTCAGTGGCTTCGAACTGAATGGTGCAGCCTCCAAGATCGGAGGGTGCTGCTGGCTTGTCGCGGTGTGAGCACGAGGCGAACAGAGCGGCGGTGGCGACGAGGGTAAAAGGTGTTGTTTTCATGCCACCATTTTAGCATGCACATGTCGCTTGTCAAGGATGCAGACTAGCATCAGTCCTGAGTCGTGCCCAAGAGACTAGCTATCATCCTGAATTTGCACGGCAAGAGCGATGTTTCATACTAGCCCGTTACTTGCACACCAGCATAGATCTATCGATCATTGATAAAATGATCTCTATCTGAGGAGGATAATGAGATGGGGAGCAGAGTGCTCTCTCATTATCTTCACTTCCGCGCACTGCTTATTACTTTGGCGGTAGTTAATAATAAATTGCAGGATTCGCGCAAATGG
>CAYJOV010000007.1:13549-41926 GCA_964371905.1 uncultured Akkermansia sp.
TATCTGAATATCAAAGCTTCTTTTTGTTGGGTGAAAAATATTATTTTTCACCCAACAAAAAAGAAATACATACCCTTAACTTGATTAGATAGAGTCTGTCAAGGAGCAGATTGTGCTTCACCCCTGCGACTACGCCATGTCTGACGTACCCAAAGCGCGTGCCTCCCCCGCTCGGGGAGAGGCACGCGCGATCATTTTGATGCAGTTTCTGTCTCTTAGAAGGAGAAGCGGTAGCCCGCGCTCGCATTCATGCTGTTCTGCCCGTCGCGCAGCTCCAGCCCCGCGTCCATGAAGAAGGTGCCCGTCTCCATGCCCACAGGGACACTCAGTCCCGCGCCGAACTCAACGCCAAACATGCTGGCCTCCGCTCCCTCGATGCTGCGTGTCGTGCTGCCATCCACGAAGCTGACGTCCGCGGACATGCTGCGATCGCCCGCATCGGCTTTCACCAATGCGCGGAGGTTGAGCCTTGCCTTGCGGTTGACGATGTTTTCGCCGAACTCGGTTGCCATGCGCGCGCCAAGGCCAAAGCTGGCGTAGGTCTGCGTCTGATCCCCGACGACGAGCGCGGCATCCGAGCCTGTCTCCGTGTAGCCATTCAGGCTCGCATGCACGAGCGAGACGTTGAATACAGGCTGCCAGAAGATGCTCGAGTCGGCATCTCTTGCGACATTGTAGCCCAGCTCATACATGAAGCCCGCGCCATAGCCGTCTGTGTCTCCTCGCGTCTCGTAGCTGCTCGTGTCAAAGCTGACACTGCGGCTCAGCGAGGCCTCGGCAAAGCCGAGCGTGGCGACAAAGCTGTGATTCCAGCTCTTGCCCGTGATCTTGGCGTAGGCGGTGAGGTTGTAGGTATTGAGCTCTCCCGAGCCTATGTCGGACACACTGCTCTCGACGGTGCCGTAGAGGGCGGAGATGGCCATGCCGATGTCGACATTCGTCCCCGCTTGGGCATCCACGCCAAAGCTACCACCGTAGCTGTTGTATTGGTGTCCCGAGGCGGTGCCGTCGTTGCTGAGCTTGTTGTAGTTGCCCTCTGCGCTGATCCATGCCTGATAGGTGGTTTCTTGGGCGTAGGGGGCGGGGGTGCGTCCCATGGTGGTCGTGCGGTTGTGCAGATTGCCCAGCGCGCTATCGACGGAGGCGAGCAGCGAGCTACCCAGTGCGGTGGCGGAGGAGCCTGCTACAGCCGAGGCGAGCTTGTCCGCAGCTGCGGCGTTGCCCGTGCTCAGGTAGTTGTCCATGCTGTCGAGCACGTCGGCGAGATCGGGGTGTGAGCCTGTCGCGCCATCTTTCTGAGGATTGAGCGTGATGAGGGCATCACCGAGCAGACCGAGACCCGCGCCGCCGTTGTTGCTCTCCGTGAGGCTTTCGTAGGCGTTGAGGTTGAAGTCGGCGACAATCTGTCCGTTCTCCACGCGGGCATTGGTGAAGTACTTCGCAAAGGCGAAGCCCTCCATCGTGACGGTGATATTCGTACTGGAGGCGAGGTCAAAGTCGGCGATGACGCGGCCTGTCGTGTCGCCTGTGGTGCCCAGATTGAGTACCTTGGTGTCACTGTCTGTCTGGCCGATGACGATCTGTGAGTCCGACATGGTCAGGTTGTTCGCACCGCCAAAGACGCTCAGCGCGTCGCTGGCATCCGTGCCCGCCGTCATCTTCGCCGCCAGATCGATGGCATTCAGGGTGAAGCTCAGTGTCGAGCCGTCCTTCATATCCGAGCTACTCAGCAGGGTGATGGAGCTGGCGATATCGCCCAGTGCGACGCTCGCTCCCGCCGTACGGAGAGAGCCGAGACTCTGGCGCGTGTCGCTCTGCGTGAGGGCGATCTCTGAATCAACTTCGCCGAGGATATCGAGATTGCTATCCACGAGCAGACTCGTGAGATCGCCTTGCTTGACGGTGACGAGGCTGTTGCCTGAGCCGCCGGAAGAGCCTTCATAGCTCCCTGTGAAGCTGCCACCAAGGACCGTGATATTCCCCTTGAGGGTGCTGTCCTCGCCCCCAGTCAGATGCTGGACGATAAAATGCGCCCCATAATCAGCGTTGAGGTAGCTGCTGCCCTCAAGGGTGGCAACGTCTATGGTGATGCTGCCGCCAACGACAGAGTGTACGTGGCTGCCATCCTTGAGTCGTGCCTGAGCGATGGTGACATCTCCGCCCGCTTGCGCGGTGATGGAGGCGCCTGTCTCAAGGGTGGCTTTCTCTGTCACCTTATAGGTACCGCCGTCTATCACGGTGACGCTGGATGTGCTATCGAGCGTCACTGTCCCGACACTCAGCAGGCTGCTGAGTGTGGAGCGCGTAGCTCCACCTACCGTGATGCTGGAGTCCTGCACGGTCATGTTGGAGGCATACATCTGTGTCCCTGAGCCCACCTTGAGCACGGAGCCGCTGAGGCTGAGCTCTTGGAGACTGAGCATCGCATCGGCGCTGCTGCCCCTGCTTTGCAGGGTCATGTCCGTGATACTGAGTCCGTGGGCTTGGGTGATGCGGTCGCTGTCGAGGGTGGCTAGCGTGGTGGCACTGCCCTCACCGAGGATGGTGAGTGTCTTGCCCTCCGAGCCTGTGAGGTTTCTGATCACAAAGCCGTCGGCATCCCCTACGGGAGGCGCTCCCGCCTCGGTCATGTCCAGTGTGAAGTCCTCATCGACATAGACGACATCCACCGTATCCAGCACGCCGTAGAAGTCGAGCTGCTTGCCCCCTACGCTGTTGTTCACGTGGATGGGCTTGATGACGCTCAGACCGTTGGGGTCCATCCCTGGGGTGGTCGCATAGTTGTTGCTGACAAACCAAGTCCTGTTGGTGCTGTCCTGTACCGTGAGGCTGAGCCCTCCCTTCGCGTCGTAGCTGTAGAGGACATCCTTGCCCAGCGTCTTGATGAGCGTCTCGATGCTGTCCTGCCCTGCGATGTCGAGGCTGACATCCGCCCAGCTCAGTGTGGCGCTACCCGCATTGCCGATGAGATTGTAGACCCCATCCGCTATGCTGCTGTCAAGCTGGGTGACACTGAGCGTGACATTCGCACCAGGGCTGTATGCACTCAGCGAGTCCAGCGTGAGCAGAGCCTCTGCCCCATCCATGAGGGCCGCGCTGAGGATGATCTCATCAGCCTCGACCTGCCCAAAGACATTGCCCTGACCCACGAGGCTGAGGCTGCCTGCCTCTACCGAGCCACCTTGGGTGGTGGTGGATTGGAGCACGAGGCTGCCTGCCCCAGCAGAGATGCTACCGAGATTGATCAGATCATCCGTGAGTGTCAGTGATGTATCAATATCGACTACCGCACCGGCTGCCACGTCCAGTATGCTTTGGCTGGCTGTGTCTATCGTCACCTGTGCGTTCTCTTGCACCTCCAAGCGACCGCTACCCTGCAAGATTGCGAGGTCGGAGGCGTCTCCCACGCTCAGCGTGCCATCGTTGGTCACGCTTGATGTATCCGCGATGCTGAGTGCTCCCTGCACGCTGAGGCTGGCGGCCTCGCCAATCGTGAGCGTCGCATCGCTCTGGATGGTGCTTTGCAGCGCGTGGACGCTGGAGCTGCCAGCCAGCTCAAGGCTACCCTTGGAGCCGACAGTGAGAGCACCCGTACTATCGGCCAATGCTCCTAGTCCTGCGACGATATCCACCTCATTCTCGAGGATGAGTCCACCATTGTTGACCGAGAGTGAGCCTGTCGTGAGCTCAGATCCTGTGAAGGTGTAGGTGGTGGCTGCGGCGTCAACGATCACGCTGGCGGCGGTCTGAGGCGCGCTCAGATCCACGTCACTGCTACCGCGACCATCGAAGAAGGCTCCGACGGTGGCGCTGGGGCTATTCTGCGTCCAGTCGCCAGCACTGCCGTCCCAGTCATCGCTGCTCATCCAGGTATTGCCCGTGACGGTCGCGGTGAGGATGACTTGTCCTGCGGCATTGATGCTGATTTCGAAGTGAGAGTTCGCATCACTGTCTTCGAGCCTCACTCCGTTGATGAGGACGATGGAGTCCGCAGCGAGTCCCGTGGTCAGAGCGGTGAGCACGTATTCATCGCCATTACTCATGCCGAGATCGGTGAGCTTGTTTACGGCTATGAGGAAGTTCAGCCCGTATGAGTGTGTGTCTATGCTGTCGGCTTGGAGTATCGTGTCAGCTACGTTGAGCGTGTAATCGGCTTTAATCGTGGATGATTGACTTTCTGCGAGTGACAGCTCCCCCTTCAGGCTGAGCTTGCCGCCTAGGGTGAGATTTCCACCAATTATGCTCACGTCCTCTCCCGAGCTCGCAGCTTTAATGCTGACAGTTCCAGTACCGTCAGCCCTCAGAGAGCCTGCGCCGCTCAGTGAGCCGATCGTTACATCATCATTGCCCTTGATGGAGAAGTCCTTGTCAGCGGCGATCTCGAGTGCGCCACCGACGCTCAGGCTTTCCGCCTCGCCGTTACCCGTGAGAGAGAGGCTGCCGTGAGCGACGACCTTTCCGAATGGTGTGGAGATGACCCCAAAGTTCGCCGTGGAGTTTATATCCACCCCCACCGTCACGTTGCCACTAAGGATTTTACCGCCTTGGGTGATCGCATGATCATTGATAGTGATGTTAGCATTGTTCGCCATCTCGATCTCGCCCGTATTGCTGAAGGAGTTTACCGTCACATCGGAGCTGAGCTTCAGTGTGCCCGCACCGTTGCTCAGCGCATCGAGTGTATTGGTGACGCTGGTGATCGTGACATCGCCCGCGCTGATGGCCAGAGAGCCGCCTGTGAGGGTGCCTATGGTGGAATCAGCGGCAAGACCGAGTGTACCCGCATTGGTCACAGTCCCCGTCACATCGAGGCTGTTGAAGCTCGCGCTTAGCTTGAGGTCGGCATCATCTGCATCGACATCGCCGCCCGCGGTGACGGACGCTGTCGTGTCAAGAGTGAGCTTGCCCCCTATATCAAGGGCACGTGTGTTATTCAGAACGCCCGTAATAGTCACGTCGTCGTTAATAGTGAGTGTACCTGTGCTCAGTGTCAGATTGGTCAGTGAATTGGTAATCTTGCCAACCGTGGTGGCCGTGTCATCACCTGTGGTGATACTGAGGCTAGCGCCATTCAAGCTCCCAATGATAATCGAGCCTGCCGTTATCGAGAGTGTGCCCGTGTTGCCTGTGACACCAATGGTTTTGACCACGCCGAAGCTATTATCGCCTGCGGCCAGTTCTAGATTCCCAGCCTCGATGTTGCCGCCCTGTGTCGTTGCTTCGCTCAGTGTGAGCTTATTGTTCCCCTGTCTTACCGTGCCTGTGTTGGAGAATGCCCCTTCTACTCTCACATCAGATCTCACGATGAGCGTCCCTGTCGCGTGGTTGAGATCTCCTAGCACAGAGTCTGCGGTGATACTGTTCAGAGTGACATTGCCCGAGGTCGTCAGATCTCCTGTGAGCTTGAGGCCGCCGTTTAGCGTCGAATTATTACCCAGTACGAGGGAGGTCGCACTGGTGGTAGTGCCCGTCACATCTAGATCGCCGAAGCTGTGGACTTGATCCGCTGTGCCATTGAGTATCAAATTGCCAGTCACGGAGAGATAGCCAGTAGCTGCGCCTGCGCTATTGCCTTGATTGATGGTCAAGTCGTTGTTCATGTTGATAAAGCCCGTATTGAGGAGGCTATTCATCGTCGTAGCTTTGTCGAGTGTCAGTGTGCTGGAGCTATCGACCTCGACTTGAGCGCTGCTGAGGTCGACGGTATTTTGAAAGATCACCCTAGCTCTGTCGAGAACGCGTAGCGTTTGCTCAATCTCAAGCTGGCTACCTGTGAAGATGTAATCGACCCCCAGCCCCGTGATCTTCATATTCGCCGTGATCTGATCCGTGCCCAACGTGACTCTGCCTGTACCTGAGTCGAAGGTCGAGTTGTAGCCCTCGGAGAAGGTGGCGGGATCACCATCGACATTCGTCCACTCATTAGCTTCTTCCCAGGTGCCGTTGCCACCGCCCCAAGTCAGCTCGCTGAAGAGCGCATTGGTGAGCACGAAGTCGCCGTCCTCAAGGAGGATGCTGTAGCCGGTCAGCGAGCTAATATCCCCCGTGACGTCAAAGTAGCTGCTGGCATCAAAGCCGCGAACACTGCCATCGTCCACCAGATCTTCTATCGTGAAGCCCGCGAGCATCGCCTCGGTCACGCCTTGGAAGAGGACCTGCGTGATGAATCGTGGGGTATCCCCCGTGATGCTGATATCGAGCATCGCCTTGCCGCTCGTCAAGGAGAGCGAGTTCGTCGCTGCGGCGACATCGGCATTGAGCACCGCGCCCGCCGTCAGAGTATCGTAGGCGAGCACCGAGCCATTATGGAGAGTGACATCACCATTGATACCCGTGTTCGCAGCCGTCATGTCGACTCTCGCCCCTGACGCGACTGTCAGCGAGAAGCTATCCGCCGCGCTGTTGCCCGCGAGTACGAGGCTGCCCTCGCTCACCGAGATGCTGCCAGAGCTCGCGCCTGTGGCGAGCTGCAGTGAGCCCGCGCCTGTCTTCTCAAGAGTGCCGCCGAGGGTGTCCAAGGTGGAGTTCGCAAGGACGACGGAGCTGTCAGCAGCCGTGACCTTGATGACGGAGAAGTCGCTGAAGGTGACACCCGCGATGTTCGCATAGCTGCTGGCTGAGGAGGAGAAGACGAGCGTACGATCGCCCGTGACAAGGGAGGTGGTATTGCTAGCACCATCGCCAATAAAGGCATAGCCGCCGTTCACACTGCTATTCTCGACAAAGGTAACGGCATCCCTGAGTGAGACGTAGGTGCTCTTGGTGGTGACCGTCGCATCGGACTCGACGAGGCCTGCGGCGTAGACTATACCGACCGTACCGCCCCTGAGATTCACCGTGATGTCTTGCTGCTCGACGGTCACACCGGCCTTCGCCACGCGGCTACCACCGAAGACACCGACGCTGCTTCCGCCATTCATACTCACCTCCATATCCCCCGTGGTCAGCGCGAGTGTGCCCGAATCTCCGATAATGAAGTGACCACCAATGAGGAATTGCGAAGTCGTAGCATGGGTATACGTGAGCACGATGTCCTCACTGGAGAGGGTGAGATCTCCTGTATGGGATACGCCAAAGCCTGCAATGATGTTCTCATAGCTGCCTCCATTGATCCAGACCTCCGTCGTGCCTGTCACGGTGGAGCTAGCCGTGTCAGCACCGAAGACAGTACCAGCGCCCATCACGAATCCATTCGTATAGTCGCCGCTGTTGATGGTGAGATTGACCCCACCATTGATCGTGCTTGTGCCACCAGCGGTAATCATGCTCCCCCCGATGATATCGGAGGCATAAGTCCCCTTTTGGAGTGTCGTCTTGGCACCTCCATTGATGGTGGCCGTGCCAGTCCCACTGATCGCATAGCCACCTACCAAGGCGCGCTGTGCCGCCTCAGTATTGAAGGTGACATCCTCAACCTCGAGATTCGTACCACCGTTGATGGTAGCCGTGCCTGCCGATAGGATACCCGCGCCCAAGATGGAGTACTCACTGCTGGCATTGGTGATAGTCACCCCATTGATGGACACATTCGTACCACCTGAGATCGTCGTTGTACCACCGCCTTGGCTGTAGCCACCCATGACGGCGTAGCCGTAGTTCCCCCCTGTGAGGGAGAGATTCGTGCCTGCGCCTATGTTGCCTGTGCCGCCTGCATGGTTGCTTGCGGCGGTGATGCGCTGGGAGAAGGTGGACAGATCGGTCACGTCCAGCTTGACATTGGTTGAGCCTGTCACGGTATTCGTGCCACCACCCGTGTAGCCTGAGCCCATGATCCAGCTGGTGAAGTCACTCGAGCCTGAGATGCTCACATTCGTATTCCCCCCGATGAGGGCTGTGGCCGTGCCATTCTGATCATGACCCCCGATCACACCAGAGCTAAAGGTGACATTCTCATGACCTACCACCGTGATGTTGGTGCTTCCTGTGATCGTCGAGCTATAGCTGCTGCCCAGTCGACTACCGCCCAAGGTCTGCTTGAGATGGGTGACGGCATCCCCTGTGTAGCCGCTGAAGTCTAGCGTGATATTTGTATCCCCATTGTGCGTCGAGGAGCTGCCCGTAGCGGTGATGTGCAGGCTACCGCCAGCGACGATATCGAGAGAATCAGTCCCTGCTAGCCCCTCCCATGTAGCCGAGTCATTCTTGCTGAGTGGGGTGTAGACGAAGATATTGGTATCTCCATTGAGGGTAAAGGCATCTTGGTGAACAGAAGAACCACCGCCGAAGATTGAGCCACGCAGCGTGCCTCCCTCGACGGAGATGTAGACATCCCCTGTGTGTACAGGATTCGAACCATCGCGGTAGATAGAGCCAAAGATGGCATCGACAGTACCTGCGGTCATGAAAATATGGGTGTCCCCATTGAAGTCCATGCGCGTGCCGCCATTCCAGTTGTTGGCGTAGTTCGCACCGATGACCAGATTCCATTGACCACCTGCGACCTCGATCCAAGAGTTGGTGTTGGCCACAGCACCGCCCGAGTTGCCTGAGTTATTATACAGACCGCCTATGAGTCGAGCTGCAGCACCGCCGCCACCAGTGACGCGTATGCTGCTCGTGCCCTCGGCGACATTCATGTATTCGGTAGGATTGGCCGCATCGGCGGAGTAGAGGGCTGTAATCACATCGCCCAGATCTGTTTTCTGCGTGATCGCGCTGGGAGCTTGTCCGATGACAGCCAGCCCCCAGTTCTCATCCCAAGGCAGTTCGATCGTTTCGCTCGTGCTCAGATGCCAGTAGTCACCCACCGCCGTCAGAGTAAAGCCACTCGCGAGACCCACGACGGAGATGAGATCCTTATTGTAGTCCTTGGAGATACCGAGATTGATACCACTGGCGAGAGCCGTGGTATCCACCTCATTGAGGAAGAGTCGCAGCTGCTCGACACCTGTCAACTGAGCCGAGGAGAGCGTGATGAGCCCCGCGTTGTCCGTGTAGCTCAGCGCGGCGGACGTGTTCAGCGTGGTGGTGGTGATGGTGAGCGTCCCTGCGTAGTTCATGGTCAGTATGCCATCCTCCACGAGGTTGAGCTGGGTGAGTGTCGCCGTGCCCGTGCCGAGCTTTTCAAAGGCTTGCAGGCTCGCGACTCCCGTGATGTTGACATCGCCTTCGAGGATGCTAAGCTTGCCCGTCGTCGTGAGATTCGAATCAATCTGGAGAGTACCCGCACCCTGCTTGGTGATCGCATCCCCATAGACCGTGCCGCCGCTCACCGTGCTGGTCATGCCAGCGCTCGCGTTGATTGTCTCGAGCTGCACGCGCAGATTGGCATTGTCCGCGAGGTTGAGCACTCCTGAGTAGAGGCTCATGTTGGTGAATTTCACATTGAGAGCCTCACCTATCGTGCCGCCGAAGGTCAAGTTGCCACTCCCTGTGAGCGTCGATACCTCGATATTGGCATTGTTGGTCGAGTTGAAAGAGCTATCCGCATTGACCTCAAAAGCCGCGATTCGAAGTGTGCCCGTATCGCTATCTTGGAGCGAGAAGGTACCGCCTTGGAACTCGACCGTGCTTGCTTGCATGCCTGCATTGCTGCTATGGTTGAAGACAAAGGTACCATTCTCACGCAGGATGACGCGTGAGAAGCCCAGTGCAGATCCTGCCGTCTGAGCCGTCCCCAGTCCGTAGCTCCCCTCGACAATGTCGAGCGTGCCGCCGTGATTGACCACCTTGTCGAGCACGACACTACCCGAGCCCGTCTTGTAAAGCGTGCCCTCGCCCGTGATGCTCGTACCTGCGACCCAAGTCGCGGTCGCAGCGCCCTCGACATCCAGAGTCGCGCCATCGCCCATGTAGAGTGAGCCATTGAGATCGCCTGCCTGTCCCTCCTCCAGAGCCAGTGTACCACCAGTCTCCACGCGGATGAGATTACCAATATCGACGCCCGCCTTCAGCGAGAGCGTCCCCGCATCACTGACCGTGATCGAGGCAAAGCTCAGATCATCCGTCGAAAGCGTGCCCGCCGTGATGCTCAGCGCACCATCAAAGTCAGCCAAGAAATCCTCCTCAAGGCGCGTATTGTCCCTCATATTGAGCACGACGCTCGTCGCCGCATCACCCACCACGTAGGCATCCGCATTAAAGACAAAGGCATCGAGCTGTACGCCCGCGCCATTCGTGAGCTCGATGACAGGGGTGGTGAATGAATCGGCAGCCCCCGTGATCGTCAGCTTGACACCATCCACCGTGAGTCCCGTGGTCGTGATAGCCTCCGTCACGTCAAAGGTAGCGTCTGCCAGCGAGACGCGTATACTGTCGTCGGTTTCAAAGGTGCCATTATCATAGACCGAGGTCGCATTGACATCGAATGTGCCCCCAGCGGTGTAGAGTCGCTCCGTTCCTACGAGCGTGGCGACGAGTGAGCCATCAGCCTGGATCGTCCATGCACGTCCAGCCGTGGACACCCCTGTAATCTGAGAGGCGAGCAGCACGCCCGTAGTAGGATCAGCAAAGGCTGAAAAATCGAGCGTCCCTGATCCTGTGGCAAAGAGATAAGTAGTCGAATCAGCCGTCGTGACGATGGCCGTATCCGTGAGGGTCGAGAGATCGAGGAGCGCATCAGCCCCCAGAATCAGCGTGCCGTCGTTGGCAATGCTCTGCGTCAGCGTGATTCTGCCATTGAGTGTCGTGCTGCCCTCATTCGTCAAGACCTGTGTCGAGGTCAGTGTGGAGTTCACCGTCATGCTACCAGTCGCACCGACCGTGATGCTCCCCGTTCCTAGAGCGGATTCGTGAGTCACCGTGAGTGTCCCCGTGACCGTCGTGCCACCCGTATGAGTATTCGCTCCAGCCAGCGTCGCGACGCCAGACACGAGCACAGCACCCGCGCCCGAGATCTCATTGCCCGTGGCATTTTGTAAAAAGCCTAGAGGTCCTGTGCGGGCGATCTCGAGTGTCGCGTCTGCGAGCAGCTCGATCTCATCGCGCCACTGACCACCCGCTGCCCCCGAAGTGGCAAAGATCATCGTGGTATCGCCTCGCACTTGCAGCTTGGCATTGGGACCCAGCGAGCTATAAGCACCGCCCGTGACACTCATCCCTGTCCACGTGAAGGTATAGGGCTGACCCGCGGCACTCCCTATGCTGATCGTGCCCATGCGCCCATCCGCTGAGCCACTATTGTAGAAATTCCCCCCGTAGGTGTTATTCATCGTCATCTCCACATTGAGACCACGATTGATAGACGAGCTGCCGTAGGCGGAGGAGATGTTCCCATTGCCCGAGAGGTTGCGCACGTGGAGCATGTTGCCATTCTCGGAGGTGCTTCCGAGGACGATATTCTGATTGCCCGTCGCTGCCGCAGCCGTCGAGGTATGAAGATCAAAGCGCGTCGTCGCATCATTATGCACGGTAAAGACGACCACATTTGCGAGGTTGGCCGTTGAGATGCTACCGGTGAAGCCCGTGAGCGCGCCGATGAACGTATTGCCCGTGGCGACAGAAAGCTCCAGAGAGCCAGCTCCTGTCAGGGAGAAGGCTGTGCCATGCGCCAGATTGTTCTTCAGCGTGGTGCCAGCCCCCAAGTCGAGAGCCAAGCCATTGAGCGTTTGGTTGTAGGTCAGCGAGCCTGCCGTATCAGGATTCGCGACATCGTAGGCCGAGTTGCTCAGCGTGAGATTCTTCCCCAGATTGGTCGCCCAAGTGATCTCATTGTCACCTAGATCCACGACGAGCGTGCTTGTGTCAGCATTCACTTGGAGCTTGGAGCTGATATCCGTCGTGACTCCTGCGCCATAGGCCAAGGTGCCAGCCGTATAGAGGACATCGCCTCCTAAAGCGGCGGCGTTGTTGATCTCGAGGCGACCATTCTTCATGTCGATATCACTCTCGCCAGAAGCATAGGCGGCGTTGAGGAGCAGGGAGCCTTCGTTGAGTGTGATGCCGCCTATAAAGTCATTCCCCACGGCAATCGTCAGCGCGCCTGTGCCATTCTTAATCAGGCTCGTGCGCCCCGTGAGAAAGCCCAGATCAGCTCCCGTGCCGAGGGACTGGAGCGTCCAGTCGGCGTCTCCCGTCACGGTGATGGATGCAGGAGAGAGCTCTCCCTTCAGGCTGATCGTACCGCCTGTTTCCCCCGCGAGGCCACCTATCGTCACCAAGTCACCCGCGACGTAAGCACCCGGGGTCGTATTTTCTAGCCACGCTGTGGAGGCTGCATCCGTGCTCCAAGTGCCATCTCCCCCCGAGCCGTCCCCTTGCCATTGGAGATTCGACGCGGTCGAGGTAATAATCTCCAGCATGAGATCATTGCCCTGCCATGTGTACTCGCCATAGCGCCGCGGATCGAGCCCTGCAATCGTCAAATTGTCCGTATCAAAAGTCGTGGTATCATTGTCACGAGTGAGGATCTTGTAAGTACCATCATCCACATCGCTGGCGATGCCCGCATCCAGTGTCAGTGCGCCTGCTATAAAAGATCCCTCGAGACGGAGCACGGAGTCATCCGTATTCGAGTAGGTGATGGTCCCTGTCAGCGTCGTATTCGTGCCCCTGAGCGTCGCGCCACCATCGCCGACAATCATATTCGCGGTCAGGGTGGAATCGGCCACGCCGACCTCCAGAGCACCATCGGCGAGCGTCACACTGCCCGAGCCCAGCACCGCTGTCCCCGACGAGATATTGCTCCCCATGAGCTTGAGTGTACTGCCACCCGACACACTCCAGTCAAAGGCGGCCGCCGTCGCGGAGGCGACACCTGTATCCGTGTACTGCATCGTACCGCCACCCGAGATCGCCATCGTTTCGCCTGCACCGCCAGACCAGTTCCCATTCACAAAGAAAGTCTTATTCGCAGCGATAACGACATCAGCACTCGCCGCGAGGGAGAAATCCCTAGCAATAGCATTCGACGATGTACTTGCATTGGTGAAGGTGAAGTCCTCATTGATCAGGAAGCGCGCGTGGCTCTCTGCATCGGTCGAGTCAACGCCTTGGATGAAAATATTGCGTTCAGCATTGTTAGCAGGAGCAATGTAGCTAAAGCCCATAGCTCCTGTATCGACGGTAAAGCCTCCCAGATTCATTCCGCCTGCATCAATACCTATGCTTTTGCCTGAGCCTATGGCTGCGCCTGCCATCGTTAAATATTCATTATCACTGACAAAGCGGATCACATTATTGCGCGTCGCCAGAGAGCCTCCGAACCAATCTGCTTCCACGTAACTATAGATGGTCCAAACATCTGCATCATTCTCATAACCCAATGATTCTGGATTCGTAAAAATATTGCCACCATTCCCCGTGTAGATATAGGTCGTATCCGTCGCCTGAGCCTGCTGTGTCAGTGACCAAGAGATAGCGACCGCGGTGAGCGTCGAGGTCATCGCGCCACTCCCTATCGTGGCAAACAAAGCGGGAACACTCAAAACACAGGAGCGAAGAGCGCGAAACAATCCGTGAGGAAGATGTAATTTCATAATCGGTGATTAAAGGATAAGCAAAAATAGAATACAATCGTCCTTACAGACGAAGGCTGTTCTCATTGATTCAATGATAGCACATGACCTTAAAAAATCAAGCATTATTTGAACGGTAATACTCATCACTTAGATTTGTTAGACTTTAACATTTAATTGCTTTAGTGCTGTTATTAATGCTCTCAATGAGCCCCCACCGCGAATGCCTATTTTTCTCCTTGTATCACTATTCAATTATGTTATCATCTCGTGATGATGAAATGTTCTATAAGCTCCTTACTCCTCGCATTCTCCCTACTCTCGCCCAGCCTTGCGGCCACGGCAGCTCCTGATGACTCCTACCCCAAAAAGTACCTGCAGGTCCATCATGGAAAGGAAGGTAAGAAGCTGCGCATCCCCATCGCGACCTACCAGAATGAGGCCGGAAAGACCGTGGATCTCGTCGGTGTCATCCACGTCGCCGATCCCGAGTACTACAAGCTGCTCAACAAGCGATTTGACAGCTATGATCGCGTGCTCTTCGAGATGGTCAACGGCGAGGACCTCGTCCGATTCGAGATCTTGAAAAAGAAAATGCAAAAAGAAGGTCTCAAAGGCGCAGAGCTCGATGAATATCAAGGCATGCTCGAGAGCTACGTCGCCGACTCATCCGCTCTCTCCAGCATCCTCAAGCTCGTCATGGAGGTGCTCAAGTCCAATACAGGGCTCGTCATCCAGCAAGAGGGCATCGACTACGCAAAGACGCATTTCGTCTACGCCGATATGACCCAAAAGGAGCTCTCCGCCGCCATGGATGCGCGAGGTGAGACCATGCTCGGCATCCTCCTCTGCGACGCGCTGCTAGGTCGCAAAGAAAAGCCCAAGGCGAATCTCAGCTACGGCGAGCTGCTGCGCCGCCTCGAGGCGACAGGGGCAGAGCGGCAGGCACTGCTGCGCGACTTCCTCATCGAGGCACTCGTGCATACCACCCAGCGCGACAGGGTGAATGAGAACGCCATCATCGTCTCGCGCAATGAGAAGGCGATGCAGGTATTCGACGAGGTGATGCGCGATGAGAAGCTCAAGAATGTCGCCATCTTCTACGGAGCTGCACACCTGCCCGACTTTCACAAGCGTATGCTCAAGCGCGGCTACAAGCTCACCAAGGTCGAGTGGCTCCCTAGCTTCTCAACGGAGATGTGAGCGGCAGACAAGCATTTCTTTACACGCGAGGCACGGTCATGCGCCTCGCGTGCTTTTTATCAAAGAGGTGGAGAAGGCTAGCCGCGCGGGAAAGCGAGCTTGAAGCGCGTGCAGGCGGCGCGCAGCTCCTCACTGCCGAAGTAGTTCTCCATCTCCAGCTCCTCGATGTAGCGTCCCACGGCCTCGTCATCCTTTTGTGTCCTCTCAAAGTGCGCGTCAGACTCAGCGATCGCGCCGTATTTGTCCTTATCCGCCTCACTGGAGGCCTGCACGGTATCCTCGATGGCTACGGAGAGATATTCCAATTTTTCAGCGAGTCGATTCACGTCTTTTGCCGCCTCATCGGGGGCGAGTGTCTTGTGGCGCACCTGCTCGCAGATCGCAAAGAAGTCCTTGTAGCAGGTAAAGCTCTCCTCGACGAGGCGCATGATCGCGTCATATCCCGCCTCCTCGGCGGCGTGGACAGTCTGCACGAGGGCAGGGAGGGCAGCTAGGGCTGCCATAGCTGTAAATATATTGTATTTCATTTATTCTTTACGGGGGAGTATTGTTTATAGATGAACTCGTATAGCAGTCAGTCTTACAAGAGTTCACTCTCCTTATACTAAGCAATCCGAGCTCATAAGCAAGGTCAAAAAAAAAAACTTGTCATAAAAAAATATTATGTTAGAGTGAATTTGAGCCCTGAATAGCTTCTCTCTTGTCTTTTAAAAGGCTTCTTTCGATTTTTCATAGCATACTCCTATGCTTCACGTGGGATGCCGAGATCTGGTTTTCTATCCGAGTGGACACTGGGTGGCTACGAGAGCAGATTTTTCTAATCAAGTTGTGTTGTTTGGGGTTGAATTATTTTTAATAATGAATATCATATGAAAATATTATCTAGTTTGGCAATCTTAATAGCGGCACTCTCTCCTCATGGCTATGCTGATACCTTAACCACATCTGGAGCTGCATCAAGTGGTTGGGTCTTAGATTGGAATGATGAGTTTGAGGGTGATAGCCTTGATACGGACAAATGGAAGTATCAAACTGGTCTGAGCAACACGGGCACATCGCATTGCTACACCGAAGACGCCGTCTCCGTCAGAGATGGCTCTATGATCATCACATCGAGGTATGAAGAGACTGCTAATCCTAACTACAATCCAGACGGTTCATCATGGCAAACCACCACGGAGACGCAGCCATACTCCAGTGGCTCCATCAATACGCGTGGGACGAAGGACTTTCTCTATGGTCGACTCGAAGTCAGAGCTAAAGTGACAGATACAACTGGCATATGGCCCGCTATTTGGCTGCTCGGCGATGTCCCTGGTAACACATGGAGCTCGCCCAAGTGCGGAGAAATCGACATCCTCGAGCATGTGTCACAGGATGAAGGTCTCGTGCAAAGTGCCTTTCACTGGGGAGAAAATGGTACTCAGACATTGAAGAGTGAGGCTTATACACATCTGATAGCACCCGCCGACTACTTCGACCAGTATCATACCTATGCCATTGAATGGAATGAAGGAGGGGTCAAGGTCTTTGTGAATGACACCTTGTTTGCAACATTCGACTCTGACGTGGCGAATTACCCCGATGGTCAGGTAAATCCCTTCCGAAAGCCACAGTACCTCATCCTCAATACAGCCATAGGCGGTGAGCGTACATGGCCAGAGAATGCCAACCCCTCAGAGTACCCCTCTGAGTTTGCCGTCGATTACGTCCGATATTATGTCGAGCAAGCCCCAGAGCAAGCCACTTTGCGATATGCCTATGATTTTGATTCTTATAACCCAAGCTATTCGTTGGATATTGGTGAGAATCAAGCCGAGTTCAAAGGCAGCTCGCTGCTCACTAATATGAGGGGGGACCAGTGGCTGAACTCCAGACCCAATGGTGTAGGTGGAGGCGCGGGGAGATCGCATGGGATTCACTCAGGTGTTGTTGGCTTTGTCGGGGCGAATGCTCTCAATATCACCTTTGATGATGGGTTTACAATCGCTAGCAATTTCAAATTTGCAGGTACAGCTGCGACGAGCCAAGATACGCTCATCAGCTTTAAGATTAATGAGCAAAATTATGCGCTTTCTTACAGCAATGCGAAGAGTGGATTCCTTATTTCTACAGAGGCTGGCGGCACGCTTGTCGAGTCGGCCGTTCTGGATTTTGAACCATTAACCGATGTAGCGAATCAGTGGTTTACCTTTGTTCTCTCTGGGCAGTCTATAGACAGTGAGGGGCTTCTCACACTCTCTATCTACTCACTCGAGGAGATTCCTACTCTGCTGGGCTCTATCAGCATTGATGGCTTTGACAGCGCAGCTCTACTGGGGGACTTCTCCTTCTCGAATGCCGCTACACCAGGCTTTGGACTTGTAACAGAAGCCTCGGGAACGCCTCAAGAAAGCTATCACGTAGACAATCTACTGGTATACGAGGGTGCTGCCACTCAAGATGATCTGTTCTATCTCGCCAGCAGTTTTGCAACGGGAGAGTATATCCAGAATCTCCCCGAGCCCAGCACAGTCACCATGAGCCTGATGGCTCTATCAGGGCTCTTGCTGCGCCGGCGTCGCAAGCTTAGTTTATAATAGTAAAAAGGGGAGGGGTGCTAGCATTCCTCCCCTTTTCGCTACACTATGCGTGGCGTAGCCGCAGCGCAAGGCTTCTTTCTCCCTCGCGTGCTCTTGAGCCTTGACAGCAAGAGGGGGGCTTTATAGGATAGGGGGATGAAGACTTTGCTTGTGTTGTTGCTGGTGTCGGTGCTGCTGCTTTTTTGCTTTCCGGGCTGCGTGGTGCGCCAATTGATCTATCCGGGGCGGCATTTGCAGAGCGATGCGTCGGACTTTCCCGCTGAGTATAGAAAATTTGCGGTGGAGTACACGACGAGTGATGGGCTGCGACTGCGGGGTTGGCTGCTCGATCGCGGGGCGCACGCGGCGCTCGTTGCCGTCTATGGGGGCAATAATATGGATGTGGGGGGCTTTGTGGATCTGGCTCTGCGCGATGAGTCGCGCTCCTACCTGCTCATGAATTATCGAGGCTACGGGGAGAGTGAGGGCTCGCCCAGCCAGCGGGTCTTGGTGGATGATGCTTGCAAGCTGCTGGCATGGGCGCGCGAGCGTGTAGGGGGCGAGCCCTCCGTGCATCTGATGGGCTTTAGCATTGGCTCGGGGGTAGCGATGCAGGTAGCGGCACGTCTCTGCCCTCGTGGTGAGCTGGATGGCGTGGTGTTGCTCTGCCCCTTTGATAGTCTGGAGGAGACGGCGCGCCTTCATGTGGGCGGATTACTCAGCTCACTGATACGTGAGGATGATTATGATAGCGCAGGGGTGGCACCGCTGGTCGATGTGCCTGTGACGATTCTAGCGGGGAGGCGTGATGAGATTGTGCCGCCCACGCAGACGCAGCGGCTGATATCGGCCTTCACGCGTACGGTGCCACGTGTGCATTGGCTGGATAGGGGGCATAATGATTTGCTGCTTGATGCGGAGGCGTGGGGCTTCATCCTGCAGGGGCTCGCGCGCGGCAAGACGGATAGTGCGGACAAATGATTTTTGTTTTTGATGTAGATCTTTTCTGTTGGGCTGCGTTCTTTAGGGTAACCCCAAATTACAAAAACAAACCAATAGAAAATAAAACATTATGAACAAGTTATCATTCCTCTCCGTCCTCGCTCTCGCCGCTGTTGTCGCCATGCCCGCCTCTGCTGCTCCTCGTTCCGCTGCGCCTAACAAGCCAGCCCTAGTCAAAAAGGGCTCAGCCAAAAAGGGCGATGCTAAAAAGGACTCAGTCAAAAAGAGCTCGGTTAAGAAGGACGCAGTCAAATCCGCAGTAGTCGTCAAGAAGCCCGCTGCCAAAAAGCCCGTAGTCAAGAAGTCGGTGAGCGTGTACAAAAACAAGGTGGTGCACAAGAAGGTGGTTGTGCGCAACAACAAGACGGTCGTACACAAGAAGGTCGTCGTGAAGAAGCCCGCCGTGCGCAAGCCCGTGGTCGTGGTCAAAAAGACGGGCCGCCCTGTCAATGTGAAGCGCCCCGTCGTCGTCGTCAAGCGTCCTTCTGTCGTGCTGGCTCGCCGTTAATGACCCTCAAAGAATCCCATTTCCCTGTTCGTTAGTATGATTGCCCAAAGTCGCTTCGCTCTGTGAGGCGGCTTTGGGTTGTTTCCTTGCACGAGCTAGGTCTTGGAAAATGCTACAAAAGGCTCTCCGCGCTGAGCGCAGAGAGCCTTTTGTATGATTGAGTGTATATTCCTTCTCGCTTAGGCACTCTTGCGGCGACGACGCGCAGCGAGGGCGGCAAGAGCGAGGAGGCTCAGTGTCGCGGTGCTAGGTTCGGGGATGTAGAGGACGAGATTGCCTCCACTCATCGTGTATCCAATCGCTTCTTGAATGTAGCTTTTCCCGTTGGCTGAGAACCTGAATCTGATGTTCTCGGGATCCAGATCACCCAAGGATGTGATGCCCGCGATGATGAAGGCGGCGAATGGTTGCTCGCCATCGCCTGTACCGAACTCTGAGAAATCAGTGAGCTCTTCCCTAATATCAAAGGTGAGTGTGCCCGATGCATTCGCGAGTAGGGCTGAGAGACCAGAGATGGTCCAGGCTTGGACATCGGTCGCCTCTGCCGCTTCATGGGTGATGCTGAGATCGCTTGTCTTACTTGTTCCGTAAGCAGTGAGTACCGCGTTGGTGTAGGTGAATGTGGTACCTGGGGCGATGAAACGGAACGAAGTGGCGTTCAGTATCATGTTAAGAATGTGCATATCCCCCGCAAGGGTGAATCTGCCAGATCCCGTTGAGTTGTATGTCACATTGTTCAAGGTGACGTCGGTGAGCGTGGTTTTAGTAAAACCTGTATCGAGCATTACATTGCTGAAGCTGACATTCTTGAAGCTGCTGTTTCGGGTGAGGACGGTCTCGACTGGGCGTGCGTCGGGGGAGCCAGTGATGGTAGCGTTGCTGACATCGACCTTCAAGAAGCCGTGATGTTCGATATCGATACTCGAGTTATTTGCAGCCGAGACGCCGCTGCCGCCGCCTGCTTGCGCCACGATGCTGGCATCGGCACCGTTCTTACCTGCGATGGCGAGATTGCCAATAGACATGTTGTTGGTGCGAATCGCTGCCCCCTCGCCGAGTGTGGCGTTGGTAATCGTCATGCTAGCGTCTGCGGTCGTGTCGGTCTTGAGGGTGACTCCAGCACTGAGATCTGCGGTACCTATGGTGTTGTCGGCTCCGCCGAGCTCGAGTGTGCCCGAGCTGACCTTCACCGTGGCGTTGCCAGCGGTCATTGTCTGACGCAGGCTAATCGTGTTCGCGGGCGTACCGTTTGTATCAGGTGCTGAGCCAAAGGTGTAGACATCGCCAGTGGCATTGCTCAGGGCTAGAGCCGTGTTGACTGTCGTCGTGGCACTCGCGCCGAGGATGGTCGAGCCGTTGGCGATATCGACAACCAAGCCATTGACCGCATGGTTGAGCGTATCTGCCTGTGTGTGCAAAACGAGAGTGCCGCCATTGATGTCGACATTCTTTGTGCCCCCACCTGTGTGGGTGATGAGGCCTTGGCGCATGATGAGCGTCCCTGTGTCAGCGACGGCGAGAGTCCCCTCCCCCTTAGCGCTGGAGATGCCACTAGCGAGGTCGAGAGTGCCTCTGACGTTGACTGTATTGTTGGCGTTGTAATGGGAGAGCATGAAGGCACCGCTGTCTCCATCACTGCTTTGCTCTGTACTGGAGACTTTCAGTGTCGCGCCCTCCTCGATGTTGAGGGTCGTCGCACCGGCATCAGCCGCACTGAGCTCGACGCTGTGTACCTCATAGACACCAGAGCCTTTGATGGTCGTCGTGCCACCGCCGAGGGCCAGGCGTACATTGTCTTGCAGGGTGGTGTTTGCGGCGATATTGACTGTATAGCCTTCATCCTCGCGGAGGTAGCGATCGGTCGTGCTCGTCGCGTTGATCACGCCACCTATACTGATGGTGCCGCCACCCGACGCGGCGAGGGTACGACCTCCGCTGAGACTGCCTGTGCCGAGCTTGAGATCTGCGTCTGTGTTGCTCTGTCGATTGTAGATGAACTCCAAGGTCGACCCCTCTTCGCGAGTGACGGTGGTGCTGCTGTAGTGATCGAGCCCGTAGAATCTGATTGAGCCTCCGCTTTTGATTGTGGCTGTGCCGCTACCCAAGGCCTTATCCGCATAGATGCTTAGTGAGGCGTCGCTGTTGACGGTGACACCGCCTGAGAGCTCATTGCTAGCAGTGATAGCGAGCTCTCCGCCAGCTACAGTGATGGCTCCCGTAAAATCATTACCACCATTATTAAAGACGAGAGAGCCTGTTCCCTCCTTGAGCAGTGTCGCGCTACCAGTGATCTTACCAGAACCACCGAAGTTGAAATTGCCTGTTCCACTCACCGTGATGGAGGAGGGATCAACATCCCCTATAATATCGATGAGCGTGCTGACACCTTCTTGGGGGGGGTTGAAGCTGAAGGTGACGCTGTCTGAGCTCTCAAAGGTAGCACCACCTAGCCAGCCTCCGCCACCTATCTCCCAGTCCCAGGTTTTTTCATCCCAGATGAGCCCAGTAGAAGAGGAGCTAAAGCTTCTTTGTACACATTGACTCTCTGCTCCCGTGAATTTTATCGTGGTGTCGTCCGCGTGTAGTGTGCTAGCGCAGAGCATGCTGAGGGCTAGCAGAGCTCTACGTAATGCTGTAGGTAAAGTAATTTTCATGAATGCTGAATAGTTTTCACTTGAGGGTGTGATTGAAGTTATTGCAAATAATAAACTCTTTACAAGGGGAAAGCAAGTCACGCATGGAGCATCGTATACGATTTTTACAAACATTTTCTTGTTGTGTCAGGGGGACATTTTCCCTGACTTTTTAATGTGCTTGCTCCACTTTAGTTAGGTATTTTTATGATCTATGGTTGCGCCTGATTCTATTTATTATATTGATCATGTACCTTGTACTGAAATATCAAGAAAGGCTCTCCGCGCTGAGCGCGGAGAGCCTTTTGTAGCATTGAGTGTGTATTCCTTCTCGCTTAGGCACTCTTGCGGCGACGACGCGCGGCGAGGGCTGCAAGAGCGAGGAGACTCAGTGTCGCGGTGCTAGGCTCAGGGATGTAGAGGACGACTGCACCACCCTCGGTGGTCCGTCCTAGGGCTCCCTGAGTGTAGTCTGTCCCGTTCGCAGAGTACTGGAGGGTGATGTCATCGTACTCCATATCGCCCAAGGATGCAACGCCCACGAGGATGAAGGCGGCGAACTGCTGCTCGCCATCGCCTGTCCCGAGCGTGGTGTAGCCAGAGAGCTCGCCCAGATCGAGGATGAGCTTACCCGATGCATCTGTGAATAGGGATGAGACTCCGTGAATGCTCCATGCCTGGACATTCTTCGCCTCTCCCCCCTCAAGTGTGTTGAAGGTGAGGTTGTTCGTCTTTGTCGCGGTGATTCCCCCAGTGAGCGTTGTGTTGCTGTAGGTGATATTCGCTCCGGAAGCGAGTGTGACGGCGGTGACATCCAGTGTGGAGTCGATGATGCTCACGTTCCCCTCGAGGTTGAAGTGACCAGTGTCCACCGTGAGGAGGTTCACATTGGTCAAGGTGACATTCGTGAGCGAGGTCAGGGTATCTTTTGCTGTAAGATTCACATTGGTGAAGCTGACGTTCTCGTAGCTGCTGCCATTGGAGATGATGTTCTCCACGGAGCGTGCGACGAGTGAGCCGGTGATTGTAGCGTTGCTGAGATTCACCTTGTCGAAGGTGGCCGCCGAGACGCTGCCGCCACCTGTTTGTGCCACGATGGTGGCATCTGTGCCGCCCTTGCCTGCGATGGTGACGCCTCCGACAGACATGTTGTTGGAGCTGATGGCGGCCCCCGCGGCGAGTGTGGCGGTGGTGATCGTCATGTTGGAGCTTGCGCTCGTGTCGGTCTTGAGCGTGGTTCCCGCGCTGAGCTCTGCTGTGCCTATGGTGTTGTTGGCACCTCCAAACTCGAGTGTGCCCGAGCTGACCTTGACCGTCGCGTTGCTAGCGGTCATTGTCTGACGCAGGCTGATCGTGTTCGCCGTCGCATCGCCGTTTGACGCAGGAGCTGAGGCAAAGGTATAGATATCACCCTCAGCATTGCTAAAGCCGAGAGCCGTGCTGACTCGCGTCGTGGCACTCGCGCCCATGATGGTCGAGCCGTTGGCGATATCGACATCCAAGCCATTGCCCGCATGGTTGCTCCCATCCGCCTGTGAGTACAAAAGGAGGGTGCCGCCATTGATGTCAACATTCTTGTTGTTCCTCCCTGTGTGGGTGATGAGACCTTCGCGCATGATGAGTGTCCCCGTGCTGGCTACGGAGATGGTACCCTCACCGTCGCGATCCGAGATGCCACCAGCGAGATCAAGTGTGCCTGCAACATTGACTGTATTATCTGTATCATAATTTGATAACATGAAGCCCCCTTTACCACTGTCTTCATGTTCTACTGTACTTGTGACCTTCAAAGTGGTATCTTGCTCAATCGTTAATGTAGTATTTGAGCTACCAGATGAGTCACTAAGCTCGACACTGTGCACCTCGTAGACACCGCCGCCTGTGATCGTTGTCGTGCCACTACTGAGTCCCAAGCGTACATTGTCTTGCAGGATAGTGTCTGGGGCGACGCTGACAGTGTAGCCCTCGTCTTGACGTACGTAGCGATCCGTCGTGCTAGCCGCGTTGATCGCGCCACCTATGCTGATGGTGCCACCACCAGAGGCAGCGAGAGTGCGACCTCCGCTGAGGCTGCCTGTGGTGAGCTTGAGTGTTGCATCCGTGTTGCTCGCGACGTTATCGGCATCGTAGATGAACTTCAAGGTCGAGCCATTCGCGCGGGTGACAGTGGTGGTGCTGTAGTGGTCGAGCCCCTTAAAGGCGATGGTGCCACCGCTGGCAATCGTGGCTGAGCCGCTGCCCAGGGCGTTGTCCGCATCAATGAGCAGGGTGGCATCCGCTCTGACGGTGACGCCACCTGCGAGATCATTGCTGCTGGTGATGGCGAGCGTACCACCTTGAACGTCGATGCCTCCCGTGAAATCATTGCCACCATTCGCGATGGTGAGTGTGCCCACTCCTGTTTTGAGGAGTGCTGCAGTCCCTGTGATTTTACCAGTACCAGCGAAGGTGGTATCGGCGACTCCCGTTACCGTGATGGCTGAGGGGACGACATTGCCCGAAATCGTGATGGTATTCTCGCTGCCAGCAGAGGCGTTGCTAAAGGTGACGCTGTCGAAGGAGGCGAACTCCGCGTCCTCACCCGCCCAGTTGGTACTACCTGTACTCCATGTGTCAGAGCCACCTGCCCATTCGAGCGAGACAGAGGCGCGTGATGCGGTGTAGATGAGATTCCCATTGCTATCAATGCTCAGCCCCGTTGTCGAGGCCCCTGCACCGAAATCAACTGTAAATTGTGAGATATCTGTCAAGGCGTTTGCATTGTCCAGTAGTGTGTAGCTCTGGCCGGCGCTGAGTCCTCCTGCGATGGTGGCATTGATGGTGACCATGGCTCCCGCATTGAGCGTGAGGCTCGTCGTCGTCAGAGCTGCTTGATCGGCAGAGAGTGCCAGATTCAAGAAGGCATTGCCATCGAGCGTCAAGCTGCCTATTGAAGATCCGTTGACCGCGCTGAGGGTGCTGTCCGAGAGGCTGAGATTGAGGCTGGTCGCATTGATGGCCGTGTTGGTCACGGCGAGTGAAGAGCCGCTGAGCATATTCACCGTCGCGCCATTGGAGCTCAGGGCACCTGCTGTGATCGCGCTGCTGACATTGTAGACTGTGCCTGCTACACCATTGAAGGTGATCTCATTCGTTACGATGCTGCTGTTCTCAATGGTGGATGTACCTGTCCCGACATTGTAGGTGACCCCGTCATTATGATGGGTGATTGAGATAGCTCCCGTGCCTGAGACGGCTGTTCTGGCTTCCCCTCCAAATGTCAAGGCCAAGCCACGTGAGCCAGATGTGATGTCGCCTGAGAATTCTGACATGTCACCATTGAAGGTGTACTCATGTCTCCCGTCGGAGTCTCCGGCGCTCCAGCCGATAATATCACCATCACCATGTACCTTTCCTTCAAAGGTATAGCCTCCAGGGTTGTGACCATTACCGACAACCCAGCTCTCCACGAGTATATCGTCATTGGTGGTATTGGTCGTGCCAGATGGGAAGTAATCTGCGTCTGCACCGACGCCCGTGTCTCCCGTGAATTTCATGGTGACATAAGCAACATCTTCGTCATTATTAAATAAAACATCTCTTGACTGAGCGAAGTTATCGATGTCGATACGCACGACATCTTCGGCGTATAGAGTGCTCGCGCAGAGCACGCAGAGTGCCAGCAAGGCCTTTCGTAATGCTGTAGGTAGAGTAATTTTCATATGGTGTTAATAATATTCAAATCAAAAAATATAGTTCTTAGGATGAAAGGGTAGCAGGTCGCGATGATAGCTTTTTTTCGATGGGGAAGCAAGGCGAATCGGATTGCAGGTTTATTATTATACTAACATTATTATCATCCTGCTAAGGGGGAGACATTTTCCTTGACTTTTGGACGTGCTTGCTCCACCCTAGTTAGGTATTTTTATGACTTATGGCTGCGTCTGATTCTATTTATTATATTGATCGTTATTCTGGTGAGTGTGTGCGAGAGCAGGTGCTCGGCGAGGCGGCTCTGCGCTGGGTGTATGGGAGTCATCTCGGGCGGCTGAGCCTGCATGTGCTCATCAAGCGAGGGATTTTTTCGCGGCTGTTGGGCTGGAGCAAGAACCGCGCGACGAGCCGCCGCGATATTGCGCCTTTCATTGAGCAGTATGGTATCAATATTGAGGAGGCTTTGGAATCTCCGGATTCTTTTGGCAGCTTTAATGAGTTTTTTTATCGCAAGCTCAAGGCGGGCGCGCGCCCGCTCTGCGCGGAGGGCTGTGTGGCTCTGCCGGCGGATGCGCGTCATCAGGCGTGGCAGGATGCCTCGCAGATGGAGGGGGTCTTTGTCAAGGGGCAGAGATTCGACCTCGCGGCGCTGCTGGGTAGCGAGGAGTTGGCGCAGCGCTATGCGAAGGGCAGTATCGTGCTCTCGCGTCTGTGTCCTGTGGATTATCATCGATTCCACTTCCCCCTAGCGGGTGTGCCTGCGGCTCCTCGGCGTATCGCAGGAGCCTTGGCGAGTGTGTCGCCCTATTGCCTGCGCACTCAGCTGTCATGGCTGTGGAATAATAAGCGCGATCTGACGGTCTTGTCCACGGAGGCGGCGGGCGATGTGCTGCTACTGCCCATAGGCGCGACGGGGGTGGGGGCTATCCACCATACCTATGAGCCTAATGTGGCGGTGGATCGGGGCGCGGAGCAGGGCTATTTTGCCTTTGGTGGCTCGACGGTGATGAGTTTTTATCTGCCGGGGCGTGTGGCCATCGCGCAGGATCTCCTCGAGAATACGCAGCGAGGCTACGAGACATTCGCCCGTCAGGGGGATGTGCTCGGCGAGCTGCGCTAACTCCTAACTCCTAACTCCTAACTCCTAACTCCTAACTCCTAACTCCTAACTCCTCACTCCTAACTCCTAACTCCTAACTCCTAACTCCTAACTCCTAACTCCTAGCTCCTCTGCTGGGGGCCCATCATGGGGGTGCGCGAGGGGGCAATCTCGCGGGCCTCCATATAGCGTATTTGGCGGCTGACGCCGGCACCCGTGGGGGAGGAGAGTCGCTCATCGGCGCGTGTGACGTAGAGCTCGGCGTGGCTGCAATACCAGCGTCGCAGTAGCATGTAGCCTAGTGTGCTGCCGAGGAAGGAGAGGATGATCCAGCCGAGGACTCCGATGTCGCCTGAGCTGACGCTGCGGGCGAGGGAGAGTTTTTTTTCTTTTTGGAAGGTGGGCGTGCTCCGCCACGGGATGTCGAGCTTGGGCAGGATTTTGCGGCTGTGTGTGGAGCTGGCATCCCAGTGATGGGAGCTCTCGTTGAGTCGCTGCTGGAGCGTATCGAGGGCGGCGTGGATGGCGCCGCTATCGGTGGCCTTGAGGCTGGCAGCGTGGCGCAGCTGGTGGAGGAGCTGCTCTTGCTGCTGCGGGATGAAGGGGATGAGGCTGTAGGCGATCTCAAGCGGTCGTTGCTGCCCGATATGGTACTCGATGAAGGCGGCGTAGTGCCCTGACTCCCCCGCGTGGTTGAGCAGCTGCTGGGGCTTCAAGCTCTCGGCTACATTCTGCGTGCCGGCGTGGATGATGACATAGACTCGGTAGGGGGATTGGGACTTGATGAGCTGGAGGCGATGCTCGAGCTCTTGACGCTCGGGGCGTGAGAGGAGCTGGTGGGGGTCGATGAGCAAGCTTCTGTGCTGGCGGAGGTGGTTGATGATTTGGAAATCTTTGAGGGGAGCGGGGCTGCTGAGCTTGGGGCTGACGTTGGGGCGGCGTACTTTCTGGGTGGGGAGTGCCTGGAGGTAGCGGGCGGCTTGTTGCTGCTGGTAGAGGGCTTGGGTGTCCTTCTCGCTCCACTCAGTGGGGCTGAGGAGCTGGGTGGCGAGGGCGAGGGGGAGTAGGAGGCTGTGGTTGCCTTGTCGCCAGCTGCGCTGTTGCTGCTCGGCGGCGGCCTTGTCTAGATGCTCTTGCTCGAGGCGGAGTTGCTCTTGCTGGGCGAGGAGCTTCTCGTGCTGGAGAGCGAGACGCTCGCGCTCGACGAGGAGCTGCTCGTGCTCGCGCTTGGCCTGCTCGACATCGAGCACGAGCTTGCTGGTGGCTTTCTGACGCAGGGGGGCACTGCTGCTCGGGGGGGGGATGGGGGCGAGGATGCGCTGTCCCTCGCGTAGCTCGCGGTTGACCGTGTGGGCGTGGGCGGCGAGCTGCTTGACGGCGCGCTTCATGACTTGCTTGATGCTGGCGTAGAGGCTTTTTTCGCGGAATTGGAGTCGGCTCTCGCGTATGCATTTGTCGAGCTGCGCGGACTGGATGTAGGGGTCGAGCATGTAGCCCCAGCTAAAGCAGGTGGCCTGGAGCTGCACATCAAGCACGAGCATGAGTATCCAGCGCGTCTCAACGGGGGGGATGGGGTTGTAGAAGCTTTTTTTGAATCGCCGCCAGAGGCGCGAGAGGGGGTTGCTATGCTCCAGTGAGAGAAAGAGGGGGTCTTCTCCTTGACCGCGGAGGCGCAGGGCGTGGGGGCTGGGTGCGGGGATGGAGCGTGTGCTGCGCTTGCCAAAGGAGGCGGGGCTGATGCGGCCATGGTTGAGCACCCAGTGCGCGTGCTGGGAGAAGGTCGAGCTCTGGCCTTGGTCGGTGAGGTAGACGACGAGAGCGGCGGGGGCGAGGCGTTTCTCAAGGGTCTGGAGGTAGCGGCTGAGCTTGTCGATGTCTGCTTGCTTCAGCGCGCCTGCGGGGTCGTTGACGCGCATGAGGTCAAAGTAGCCATCCCCATAGACCTGATCGCAGAGCGTGAGGCTGTAGCCGCAGCTCGGGCATTGGTCGTGGGCAAGGGCGTGAAACTCGCTAGCGCATTGAGGGCATACAGGCATGGGGGATTTTATACCTCTTTTTGCACCTATCGTGAAGTAAATTGTAGATTTGGAGCTCTAAATTCTTTTTATGATTTCTAGCATGATTGATTTTTTGCTTGCCAGCTCTCCCTGCTTTCCTGTAAACTCGTGCATCAAGTGATCCGCTATCTACTGGCAGATACTTTATCATTCAACACACAATTTATATCATATATTATGGATACTCAAGTTGCCGTTATTTGCGACTACGCTGCCGACTATCAAGG
>CAYJOV010000008.1:0-40792 GCA_964371905.1 uncultured Akkermansia sp.
CATGCAGCGCAACATGATGCTGCGCCACCGCATCACCAAGACCATGCGCGACTACCTCGACGAGCAGGGCTTCCTCGAGATCGAGACCCCCATCCTCTCCAAGAGCACCCCCGAGGGCGCACGCGACTTCCTCGTGCCCAGCCGTCTCTCCCCTGGTGCCTTCTACGCTCTGCCCCAAGCCCCCCAGCAGTACAAGCAGCTGCTCATGGTCGCAGGCATGGAAAAGTACTTCCAAGTCGCGCGTTGTTTCCGCGATGAGGACTTGCGCGCCGACCGTCAGCCCGAGTTCACCCAGATCGACCTTGAGGCTTCCTTCATCACGGCCGAGGATATCTACAACTGGATCGAGCAGCTGCTCAAGCGCGTCTTCAAGGAATCCATCAACCGCGACATCGTCACTCCCTTCCCCCGCATGACGTGGAAGGACGCCATGGATCAGTACGGCTCCGACAAGCCCGAGCGTCGCTTTGAGATGAAGATCACGGACTGCTCCGCGACCTTTGCCCAGAGTGATTTCCGCGTCTTCTCCTCCGCCATTGCCAATGGTGGTGTGGTCAAGGCGATCAATGCAAAGAATTTCTCCCCCACCGTCGGTCAGATCGACTCGCTCACCCAGACCGCCATCGAAGCTGGTGCTAAGGGTCTCGCCTACATCAAGGTGCGCGACGTCAACGAGCGCGACGGCTGGAAGAGCCCCATCACCAAGCGTCTCACGGATGAGGAGATCGCCGCTCTCACCGAGCAGCTCAATATTGAGTCGGGCGACTGCGTCTTCTTTGCCGCTGGTCCTTGGGAAGAAGCCTGCACCATCCTCGGTCGCGTGCGTCTCGAATGCGCCACTGCCATGGAGCTACTCAAGGATAACACCGAGATCGATCTCTTCTGGGTGAATCGCTTCCCCCTCTTTGGCTGGGACGAGGAGGAACAGCGCTACGGCGCGATCCATCACCCCTTCACCCGCCCCGTCCCCGAGGACGTGGACAAGGTGCTCAAGGGCGAGATCTCCACAGATATCTGTGCCGAGGCTTACGATGTGATTCTCAATGGTAATGAGCTGGGTGGCGGCTCGATCCGTATCCACGAGAGCGATCTGCAGGATGCGACCTTCCGCGCCCTCGGTCTCGATGATGCGACGATCGCGGAGCAGTTCGGCCACTTGCTCAGTGCCTTCTCCTTTGGCGCACCTCCTCATGGTGGTCTCGCCTTGGGGCTCGACCGCGTGGTGATGCTCATCGGTGGCTGCGACTCGATTCGCGAGGTCATCGCCTTCCCCAAGAATAATCGTGGTGCCGACCTCATGAGTGAGTCCCCCGCCGCGGCAGAGCCCAACCAGCTGCGCGACATCCACATCCAAGTCAAGCTCCCCGAAAAGATGCGCTTGAAGCTCGAGGCTGAGAAGCAAGCGGCGGCCGAGCAGGACGCGTAAGAAGGGCGACAACAAGTATTTTAACCAAAGAGGCAGATCAAGCGATCTGCCTCTTTACTATGCCAGCACGTCAGGCGAGCTGATGAGATAGGGGCTCCCTTCTAGTCAGTGGGTGGCCCCATCTCTGAGCTTGTTACTTTCTTTCTCTCGGTGTCAATCACGTGCTTCATGAGCACTCCCTCATGTCCCTCGCGGAGGAGAAGGATCTTCCCCTCAGCATCCCACTCGGCGGTAGCGCCTACTGGGTCGGGAGTGTGCAGGATCAGCTTGCCCTTGGCATCGTACAGAGAAACTCCATCGGGGTTTCTTGTCACGATAGCAAGGATGCTATATTGGGGATTCCAGTAAAGTTCGCAATTGTGATCATTGTTGTCCAAAAACACTGTTTTTGCAGAAGTAGCGATGTCCACACGATACAGTTTATCGTCTTCGAATGGTATCAGCAAGGCTTTGCTATCAGAAGAGAAGACAATCGGGGTGATGGTCTCCATGCGCTCAATGTTATAGAGTACCTTCCCTGTCTCCGCATCGAGAACGAAAATCTTAGCATCGTAGGCTGAAGAGCCAGGAGATTGGGGAATATAATAGCGAGTTAGGAGACGTGTGCCATCGGGACTCCAGAGAGCTTCCAAGGCTCTATTCTCTTGATAGGGGGCTGCGATCGTCTTTTTCAGCTTGCCTGTGGCAACATCGTAGATATGGATAGCGTCTTCGGATACCTCAGCGAGCTTTGTGTTATCGGAGCTCAGCGCGACTTCCGCATCCTTGTTCTTTAGCGTGATGGAGCAGATGCGCTGCGATGTCGCAGCATCACGAATGACCACCAGTCCCTCTCGCTGCGCTATCTCGCAGGATTTGCTATGGGTAGGTTTGAAGTAGTCATCGATCATTTCTACAGCAGGTGCTGCCGTGACGGGTGCGGACTTGCTCATGTCGGTCAAGGCGACTGAGAGGGCGATGAGGAAGAGTGTTGTTTGCATTGTCGTATGTGGGTGAAGGTTGATAAGCACTTTTCTTTCTAGCAGTAAATGCTATTCATGGCAAGGGGAAAAGGAAAGTCCCTATCTAAGCAGGATGCGTAAGAAGTGCGACAACAAGTATTTTAACCAAAGAGGCAGATCAAGCGATCTGCCTCTTTGCTCTGCCAGCACGTCAGGTGAGCTGATGAGATAGGGTCTCCCTTCTAGTCAGTGGGTGGTCCCATCTCTGAGCTTGTTACTTTCTTTGTCTCGGTGTCAATCACGTGCTTCATGAGCACTCCCTCATGTCCCTCGCGGAGGAGAAGGATCTTCCCCTCAGCATCCCACTCGGCGGTAGCGCCTACTGGGTCGGGAGTGTGCAGGATCAGCTTGCCCTTGGCATCGTACAGAGAAACTCCATCGGGGTTTCTTGTCACGATAGCAAGGATGCTATATTGGGGATTCCAGTAAAGTTCGCAATTGTGATCATTGTTGTCCAAAAACACTGTTTTTGCAGAAGTAGCGATGTCCACACGATACAGTTTATCGTCTTCGAATGGTATCAGCAAGGCTTTGCTATCAGAAGAGAAGACAATCGGGGTGATGGTCTCCATGCGCTCAATGTTATAGAGTACCTTCCCTGTCTCCGCATCGAGAACGAAAATCTTAGCATCGTAGGCTGAAGAGCCAGGAGATTGGGGAATATAATAGCGAGTTAGGAGACGTGTGCCATCGGGACTCCAGAGAGCTTCCAAGGCTCTATTCTCTTGATAGGGGGCTGCGATCGTCTTTTTCAGCTTGCCTGTGGCAACATCGTAGATATGGATAGCGTCTTCGGATACCTCAGCGAGCTTTGTGTTATCGGAGCTCAGCGCGACTTCCGCATCCTTGTTCTTTAGCGTGATGGAGCAGATGCGCTGCGATGTCGCAGCATCACGAATGACCACCAGTCCCTCTCGCTGCGCTATCTCGCAGGATTTGCTATGGGTAGGTTTGAAGTAGTCATCGATCATTTCTACAGCAGGTGCTGCCGTGACGGGTGCGGACTTGCTCATGTCGGTCAAGGCGACTGAGAGGGCGATGAGGAAGAGTGTTGTTTGCATTGTCGTATGTGGGTGAAGGTTGATAAGCACTTTTCTTTCTAGCAGTAAATGCTATTCATGGCAAGGGGAAAAGGAAAGTCCCTATCTAAGCAGGATGCGTAAGAAGTGCGACAACAAGTATTTTAACCAAAGAGGCAGATCAAGCGATCTGCCTCTTTGCTATGTCAGCACGTCAAGCGGGCTGATGAGATAGGGTCTCCCTCTATTCGTCAGTCGTCAGTGGAATCATCCATCTCCGTGCTGGTTACTTTCTTTGTCTCGGTGTCAATCACGTGCTTCATGAGCACTCCCTCATGCCCCTCGTGGAGGACAAGGATCTTCCCTTCTGCATCCCACTCGGCGCTAACGCCTACTGGATCAGGAGTGTGCAGGATCAGCTTGCCCTTGGCATCGTACAGGGAGACTCCTTGGGGTCTTGTTGCGACGGCAAGGATGCTATATGGGGGATTCCAGTAAAGTTCACAATTGTATTCGTTGTTATCCAAAAACACCGTTTTTGCAGAGGTAGCGATGTCCACACGATACAGTTTATCGTCTTCAGATGGTATCAGCAAGGCTTTGCTGTCAGAAGAGAAGACAATCGGGGTGCCGGTCTCCATGCGCTCATTGGTATAGAGTATCTTCCCTGTCTCCGCATCGAGAACGAAAACCCTTGTATCGTAGGCAGGAGACTCGGAAGATTGAGGAATATAATAACGGGCTAGGAGACGTGTGCCGTCAGGACTCCAGAGGGCCTCGAAGGCACTATTCTCTTGATGAGGAGCCGCGATCGTCTTTTTCAACTCGCCTGTGGCGGCATCATAGATCAGAATACCGTCTTCGGATACCTCGGCGAGCTTTGTGTTATCGGAGCTCAGCGCGACTTCCGCATCCTTGTTCTTTAGGGTGATGGTGCAGATGGGCTGCGATGTCTCGGCATCACGAATGACCACCAGTCCCTTTTGCTGCGCAATCTCGCAGGATTTGTTATGACTAGGTTTGAAGTCGGCATCGATGATTTCTACAGCGGGTGCTGCCGCGACGGCTTCTGCCTTGCTCATGTCGGTCAAGGCGACTGAGAGGGCGATGAGGAAGAGTGTTGTTTTCATTGTCGTATGGGTGTGAAGGTTGATCACCACTGTCCTTTCTAGCATTAAAAGCATTTCATGACAAGAGGAAAAGGAAAGCCCCTATCTAATAAAAGATAAGGGCTTATCGTGATGATCCTTTATCGTCATCCGCGCATTAGGACGCTCGCTTCCTGACCGCATCGAGTGCCATGTGGAGCTCGGGTACTTGCAGGAAGTAGCAGAGTGTCAAATACACACCTCCGACGAAAACGCCGAGCAGCCCGAGAACGATGAGGCGTAGGAAGAAGCCCCATGTGACGAAGTTCTGCATCAGGTAGTACTCCAGCAAGAAGCACTGGGAGGCGAGCAGCCCCCCCGCCAAGCAGATGCGCGAGAGGCCGGGTAAAAGTACAGAGAGCGAGATACTGCCGATGATCTTGCGAAGGAAGATAAAGTAGAAGGCAAAATTGAGCGTGGTGACCATGGCGGTGGTGAAGGCGAGGCTCGCCGCTCCAAAGCCAATGACGTGTACGAAAATATAATTCATCCCAATGCTCACGGCGCAGGAGGCGAGGGAGAGGAAGGCGGGTGCCCAAGGCTTCTCCATCGCGAGGAAGATGGGCTGGAGCACCTTCATCCCCGCATAGCCAAAGAGACCGAGGGAGTAGGCGCTGAGCACCTGTCCTGTAAGGATGGAGGACTGCTCATCGAAGCGCCCGCGCTGGAAAAAGAGGCTCACAATCTGCTCACCCCAGAAGAAAAGCAGGATGGAGGAGGGGATGGCAAAGAAGGCGACGAAGCGGAGTGCTACGGCGAGCTGCTCAGAGATCTCATCGCGATTCCCCTGCTGCACGAGGCGCGAGATGAGGGGGAGCACCACCATGCTCACCGCGACACCAAAGAGAGCGACGGGGAGCTGCCAGAGATGAAATGCCATGGTGAGTGCGGTGACAGAGCCACTGGGGAGGTAGAGGCCAAAGGAGGTGTTGATGAAGATATTGAACTGCGTAATGCCCGCCGCTATCGCGCCCGGTATCATGAGCATCCAGACCTTCTTCACCTGATCGTCGACGAAGCAGAGCTTGCCCTGCTCCCAGCGCAGCCCGATGTCGATGCGCGAGCGGAAGCCGAATCGGTGCATCTTGGGCAATTGGATGAGGATCTGCGCGACACCACCGATCACCACGGCAATGGCAAAGCCATAGAGGGCGCGCGGCCCAAAATCCGAGTCTATCATCCAGCCAAAGAGTGAGCCGAAGACGATGATGACGATGTTGAAGGCGGCACTCGAGAGGTTGGGCAGTCCAAAGACGCCAAAGACATTGAGAGAGCCCATGCAAATAGCCGAGACGGAGGCGAGCAGGATGAAGGGCCACATGATGCGGCAGAGCTGGGCGGCGAGGTCGAGGTAGTTCGCCTTGTCGAGCTGGATGCTCCCGACGACCCCATCGCTCTGGGGCTGGGTGTAGAGCTTGTTCTCATGCAAGAAGTAGACCGAGCCTGCTGTGAATACTTGAACCTGATCCACGGCATGCTTCGTCAGCTCACGCTCGCTGATCCAGAGATCGCTAGCCTGCGGGGCACGCTGCGGATCAAATGAGAATCGCTGCACGGTCTGCCCCTCCTTGTCCGTCTCGTCGCCGAGGTAGCGCACGGCGACGCTGCCTTCTGGATAGAGGGGGGCTAAGCGCTGATAGAATTTGCTAAGAGAGGTATCCTTTTGCATGCCTGTCCGTGCATCAGGGTTCGCCGAGGCAACGACGGTGTCGGGGGTGAAGCTGAGCTGATCCTTGGCAGGGTAGAGCACCTGCATGAGCAGACCTGTGAGCAGCATGCCCAGTGCGACGATGACGAGCATGAGCGCGCCTATCTGGGTGACGATGCGGTTCGTCAGCTCCCACGCGGCGGCCCTCCCCTCCTTTTCTTCTACCTTGCTCATGGTGCTGGTGAAGCTCTGCGAGAGAGCTCCCTCAGCGAACATGTCGCGCAGCATGTTGGGCACGCGGTACGCGCTCAAGAAGGCATCCATCGCCCCCGATGCGCCAAAGAAGGCGGTGAAGCACATCTCACGCAGCAGTCCTGTAAAACGGCAGCAAAAGATGGCGAGGGTAGCGATGAGGCTTTTGGAGTGAAGGGAGGCCATGGAGGGAAGTCAGAGTCGTGGGATTTAGCGTGTCTTGCTCGGCAAGCCTTCGCGAATGGTACGCGCGACACGACGCGCGGTGCTGCTCTCGCCCATGAGCAGGTGGGTGCGTGCGAGCTCACGCACGGCTTCTTTGTAGAGCTTGGGGCGTGCGTCGTCGAGCTTGTCGCGTGACTCCTCATCGAGAGCCTTGATTTCATCGACGACCTTTTGGAGCATGCTACGTGCGGTGATGTCTTTTTTCTGCTTGCGGTTGAGCAGGGCTAGCTTGACGCGCATCTCATAGAGGCGTCCTGGGGTGAGGGTGCTGGGTGAGGCTTCGATGATCTTGTGATAGACCTCATACCACTGTGCCGCGGCTGCGTACTGCTCCTTGCTTTCATAGTATGCGGCAAGATCCTTGACGAGCTCGGTACGATAGATGCTGTGAATCTCAGCGAGATGGGGCTGACTCTCAAGCAGCTTCCATGTCTGGAGATAGAGAGCAATCTTCTCCTCATCGTCCTTGACCTGCTTGGCCAAGAAGAGCAGGTAGCGCATCTGTGCTGCGGGGTCTTTGTCATGCTCTAAGAGATAGCGACAGGCGACGAGTGCGGACTCAGTATCGCCGCGCTCTTGGTTCACCTTGAAGAGCAGACGGCGGATCTCGATGCGACGCTCTGGGGTGAGCTGTGCATAGCCTTCTGCAAAGGCTTGGGCGAGGGAGAGAGCTTGGGCTGCCTTGTCGTACTCCTTAAGACGGTAGGAGAGCTCACCGAGCATGTAATAGCACTGGGGGAGGAGGCGCAGCTCACTCTTGGCGCTGAGCATGGAGTCGCGGCTCTTGCCGAGCTTGTCCATGACCTCGCGCAGCGTCTTGTCATCCATGGAGGGGTTGTCACGCAGGGCGTTGCTGACCTCTTGGACGATGAGCTCGGAGGTGACGGGGGAGTCGGGCCATTTGGCGGCTTCTAAGATGTTGCGCACCTTTTGAAGGATGGGTTCTTTGATTTCGCTCACCTCGGCTTGGCGCATGAGTAGAGTGGCCGCCAAGGAGGCATCTTCGGGGCGCGTCAGGCGTGCGCGGATGGCGGGGACTTCGAGGCGGGCGAGTGATTTAAGCGCGCTATCGGTGCGCTGGAGTCGTATCGCGCTCTCGGTGGTGCGCTGGATGGAGCGCAGGAGTTGCTGTACCTTGGTAGAGCTCTGCATAGCCAGCTCTTGGATGCGCTCATCGAGACGCAGCTGAAGCTCAAGATCATTGTAATCCAATGCAATAAGAGCGAGTCGCTCCAATTGAGGCACGGTCGCGAGGTTCTCTACTTGGGGGAGGATTTGCAGGGCGCGATCCCATTCGTCTTGCTCAATGAGGCGCTGCATCAATATCCAGAGAAAACGCTGCCTGATCTTCTCTTCCTTGATCCAGCCGAGGCGTGCGCGCCAGTTATCTTGGAGCTCAAGGAGCTGGGATTTATTACCCGAGAGTTGATTGAGGAGATTGGTGAGGTTCGCATTGGCTTCCTTCTCGGAGTACTCGACGCGCGGCGGCGTTCCTTGGAAAAAGGCGATGATGGCGTTTCTCTTGAAAAAGCCAATAAGGCTCACGAGGGCTAGAAAAACGAGACCGACGACAATGAGGGGTAATGTATTGCTGCCTGTGCGGCGACGAGGCTTGCGTCGATAAAGACTGGACATTTTGTGTGATTAAGAGGTGGAAATTAGGGTGGTTGTAAAGAAAAGGAGCTTAGAGCGCAGTGCACCTCACTGTGAGTCGCACGAGCACTACACGAGTGCGATGACGACCGACAGGAGGTGCATACAGTAAGCTAGTGTTGAAGGATATTGATCAGCATTCGGCTTGTTCTAACCCAAAGGCGTGACGTAGGCTGCGTAGAGCATCTTGGCTTGCGCCCTCTGCCACGGTGGTGGAAATATTGATTTCAGAGGTGGAGATCATATGAGTCTGGATCTGCGCATCCGCGAGTGCCCTGAAGATCTTTGCGGCAACTTCTGGATGGGAGCGTATGCCAACTCCTATCGCCGAGATCTTGACGAGTTGATCCACGCTTTCCAACTGCGTATCAGCACCGAGCTCTTCACTCGCAAGGAGGGGCAAGAGAGCCACCCTAGCAGCACACAGATCATCAGCATCTAGCGTGATAGACTGACGCGCATAGCCCTTATAAGCTGTGTTGGCTACAATCATATCAATATTGATCTTTGCCTCGGCAAGAGCATTGAGTATGATAGATGTATAAGGAACAGAGGGGTTGATATGCGAAATCGTAATGCAGGCCTGTGGGGAGGCGGTGCGTAGCACCTCATTGACGACGGGGGACTCCATGGCCTTCATCTCAGGGCAAGCACAGGGGGTGAGCATCGCACCTGTAGCGACTTGAGATTTTGCAGTCAAGAGCTCCTCACGCGCATCGAGCACAATGGAGAGCTCGCAGGGTGTGTCCAGTGAGAATACCTTGTGAAGGCAGTGTACGGCTTGCTCACGCTTCGCGGAGGCGACGGTGGTGGAGATGTGAATCTCAGAGGTCGAGATGATGCCCGTCTCGATGCCTTGAGCAGCGAGAGCTCCAAACATCTTTGCCGCGACACCGGGATGATTGCGCATCGCCTCACCGACGACAGAGATCTTGGAGAGACCTGACTTTTCTTCCAGCTCACTGACCTCATCGAGAGACAAGAGAGCCTGCTTGGCAGCATCAATATGCTCCATGTCCATGGTAAAGGAGTGGCGAATGCGCCCCTCGTGAGCGGCATTGGCGAGGATCATGTCGACGGTCACGCCTGCTTTTGCCAGAGCATCGAGGAGAATGCTGGTGCGATTGCCCGTGCAGGGGCTGCTAAGGACAGTGATGCGCCCCTGCATCTTGGTGGTGGGCGTGATGCTGATGACGGGACGATCGGCAGCGGTGTTTTCCGCGCGTACGATGGTGCCTGGATTCCTGTTCATGGAATTGCGCACTTCAAAGACGACGTCGAATTTCTTGGCGAACTCAACGGAGCGCGCCTGCATGACCTTGGAGCCACTCGACGCCATCTCCAGCATCTCATCGTAGCTGAGGACGGGGATCTTCTGGGCATCGGGGACAATGCGAGGATCGCAGGTATACACGCCATCCACATCAGTGAGGATCTGGCAGACATCGGCATTCACCGCCTGCGCCATGGCGATAGCGGAGAGATCCGAGCCACCGCGTCCCAGCGTCTGGACATCGCCTGCTTCGTTGACTCCTTGGAAGCCCGCGCAGACGACGATATAGCCATCCTCCAGTGCACGCGTCACGCGTGAGGCATCAATCGTCGCGATGCGCCCATGCGTGTGATTGCCGTAGGTGGAGAAGCCCGCCTGATTGCCCGTAAAGCTGAGAGCCTTGTAGCCCTTTTGATTCAGAGCCATGCTCAAAAGGGCGATGGACTGCTGCTCACCGGTCGCAAGGAGGACATCCATCTCGCGTGGGGTGGGTTTTCGTGAAATATCTTGAGCCAGCTTGATCAAGCTATCGGTAACGCCGCTCATAGCCGAGATCACAGCGACGACTTGGTTACCCTCCTCGAAGGTTTGGATGAGACGATCTGCCACATTCTGTATGCGCTCAATAGTGCCTACAGATGTGCCTCCATATTTTTGTACGATACGTGCCATGTTGATTGGTAATAATCTAGAAGAAATATTTAAAATTAGCTAAAATCCTCAATGCGGAAAATACTCGGTGCCGCTGCTATATAGGGCAGCTGTGCCACCTCGGCAAGCGCCAAACGCATACGACCCCACGGGCAGGCATGGAGGACAAAGACGAGGTCATTCCAGACCTCCGTCCCCTCACCCGTGTAGGTACTGGGGGAAGAGTTGGTCGCAGAGATACTAATCTCATGCTTGGAAAAAATCGTGGCCAGCGCGGCGATCCCGCCCGCCTCATCCTTGATGCGGAAGCGCACGTAATAAGGAGTGACCGTCTCAGTCACATCCATGAGCTCAACAGACTGAGAGTAGGGGCTAAAGCCACTATGATACTCCGTGCGATGCTCGCGCATGGCGAGCACGACATCAGCGATGACAGCACTTGCTGTAGGGTCTTTTCCTGCGCCACGTCCATAAAAGATCGTCTCCCCCACAATATCTCCATGCACCGCAATGGCATTGAAGACGCCATTCACGTGAGCCAAGAGGTGAGTGAGTGGCACAAAGCTCGGCTGCACGCGCAGCTCCAAGCCATTGCCTTGCTCATGCTTTTTAATCATCACAAGCAGCTTAATCGTGTAGCCTAGCTTCGCCGCGAAATCAAAATCCACAGCCTCGCCGCGCTCGATACCCGTAACAGAAATACGATCAGGCGCAATGGGCTGCCCGTAGGCAAGCATGGCGAGAATGAGAGCCTTGTGCGCTGCATCGCCCCCATTGATATCAAGTGTCGGATCGGCCTCGGCAAAGCCCAATTCTTGAGCACTCGCCAGAGCCTCAGCAAAGCTCACTCCCTTCTCTTGCATCGAGGTGAGAATATAATTGGACGTCCCATTAATAATACCTGCAATACTACAAATATGATTACAGATCAGCGAGCTTTGCAGACTCTGAATAATGGGAATCCCCCCACCACAGGAGGCCTCAAAATAGAGCGGCACATTAAGCTCGGCAGAAAGAGCAAACAGCGTCGCCCCCTTCTCAGCGAGCAAGGCTTTATTCCCCGTCACAAGGGGCTTGCCCGCACGCAGCGAGGCGATCGCGAGCTCGTAAGCCTCGGTCGTCCCGCCTATAAGCTCAATGATAATATCAATATCGGGATCATTCACCACCTCACGCCAATCATCCGTGAGCAGTCCCTCATCAATGACCACGGGACGTGGGCGCGTGAGATCACGCACGGCGACACGCTTGATTTGATAGGAGATCTGGGCACGAGCCTCCAGCAGACGATGATGACGTGAGAGCGTCTCATATACACCCGCTCCTACTGTCCCGAGCCCGACTAGACCTAATTGTAATGAATTCGACATTCTTGAGTACGCGCCCCATGTTATCTTATTTTTCATGGTCTGACAAGCCTATATTTCCGAGCTTTTCGATGAATAACGGTCATTCGTCAAGAGTCTTTTAAAACAACCCTAATGATTTACAATCAAAGACTGAGAATAATTATCCATTTTACTCCCCCATTTTAAGAACAAAAAACTCCCCTTTCGAACTACTATTCTTGACCTCGGGTACTCCTTATGGCATCATAAACACACAGCATTCATGGCTCCGTCGTTCAATGGATAGGACAGAGGTTTCCGGTACCTACAATGCAGGTTCGATTCCTGCCGGGGCTGCTTTTAATACACGAGACGAACCACCGTAGACATTTTACGGTGGTTCGTCCATCATAGACCCATCTCATGATCTCGCTATTCCTCAGCTTCCTACTGCTGTCTCAAGGCAGCCCCCAAGCCAGCCCCCTCCCCCCTCCAGCCCCGCCTGCGTACCAGCTCTCCTATGCCTACACCTTGGGTGATAGCCCCATCAAAGGCGAGCACATGGAGAGAATGTGCGCCTCCATGAGCGTCTTTAAAATCTACATTGCCCTCGCCATCCTCAAGCAGGTCGATGAGGGAAAAATCACTTTAGAGAGCACCCTACTCATCCCCAAGGAAGAATGGGAACAGGACACCTGGAGTCCCCTCCAAAAGAAGCACCAGGGCAAAGACAGCCATTTCACCCTCGCGGCTCTCCTCGATGCCACGCTCATTCTAAGTGATAATATCGCCACCGACGCCCTCATCGATCAGCTCGGCGGCATAGCAGGGCTCAACAAGACACTCCACGCCATGGGCATCAGCTACGCCGACTTTCGCGTCGATGAGAGAGAAATGCAGCTCTCCCACGCCCACGCGGCACAGAACAAACTCAGCCCCAAGCAAGTCGTCTCCACCCTACGCGACATCCATCAGGGCAAGCTACTCTCACGCGAAGCGACAGCTCAGCTCATCAACCGCATGCTCGTCTGCCAAACAGGCAAGGAGAAGATACGCGCCCAATTCCCCTCCCTCCCCGTTGGCAATCGCTCTGGCGGATCGGGACGCGACAAGCAAGGCGCCAAGCTCGGCGACAACGACGCGGGCTTTGTCATCCTCCCCGATGGTCAAACCCTCTACCTTACTATCTTTATCAACCACTCACGCCTCAGCGACAAGCAGCACATTGAGCTCATACGCGATCTATGCAAAGGCATCAAAGACACAATCATCACCCCCTACCCCCCCTATCATGGACATACTAGAAACACAACTCAGCGTCACCTCCTACCACTGCGATGCGAGCACACTACTACGCCCCGATGCCTTCCTGCACCACTGCCAAGAGATCGCGGAAATTCATGCACAGCAACACTCCTTTGGCTACGAATGGGGGATAGAAAAAGGCCTCATCTGGGTCATGAAGCAGGCTGACGTCCTCATCCACCGCCGCCCACGCTGGAAGGAAACCCTTATTCTACGTACATCCACAGGGGCAATCAACGGACTGCAAGCCCGCCGCTGGGTCAAGCTCTATACAGCAGACAGCGAGGAGCTCCTCATCGAAGCAGAGCTCCAATGGCTCCTCATCGACCTACGTCGCCGCAGACCCTACAGCCTCAAGAAAGCTGGCCTTGACATCGACATTTTAGACTCCTGCTTCCCCGCCACCGTAGCAGAGGGTGAATGGATCGCCTCGCAGCGCCCCGCCACAGCCTACACGACAGGATGGCGCGATCTGGACTTTCATGGGCATGTGAACAACGCCTCCTACCTCATTTGGCTACTCAATGCTCTACCAGACATCAACGATTCGCTGGAGCAATTCCGCATCGAATTTCACAAAGAAAGCGTCGCAGGAGAGGACATGATCATCCACCACGAAGAATACAAAGCATGCGGTAATGAGCCTTGGAGCCGTCATCGAATCGAGGACAACAACGGCATTCCCCGCGCTCAGATCACCTGCCGATGGAAAAAAATACTCAAATCATAATTTAATCTAAAACACAAAGGGTTAATATATTCATACCACTTTGATAGGGATTATGACATAAAGCTAACTTTGTTAGACGGTAAGTTATCTTGACTCGTTCAGTACTTTTTGATACTATGGAACTGTTCGCTCACTCTCTTGAGACGAGCACTTAACCATACACACACCACACCACATGAAAAAAATAAGTACCGTTCTTGGCCTCATCGCACTCACCTGTACACTCAGCTTCTCCATGGGCGCAGAAGCAGCACCAGCTGCTTGCCCCTGCCCTGACAAAGCTGTATGCGCCAAAGGTGCCTGCCCTGAAGCCTGTCCTTGCCCTAAAAAAGCAACTTGCACCAAAAAGGCAACCTGCCCCAAGAAAAAAGCAGGCTGCCCAAAAAGTGCACCCAAGCAAAGCTGCACCATGGCAAAAAAGCCAGGCTGCGGTTGCGCCAAAGCGTGTAAGAAGTAAATTCGCATAACTCTTTTTACTAATTGACTATCAAAGACTCACCTTCACACCCGAAGGTGAGTCTCTTTGTATTATGCCAGTGAAGGGATCATTGCAGAACTCCCCCTGTGAGCAAGAGTGGAGCAGCATCGAGGAGAGAGGATTACAAGGAAGGAAGTTGAAGGTTACACTCCTAAAGCATACTCTAAAGCATACATCTTTATATCCTTGACACCGAGGATGAGAAAAGCTAGATTATACATTGCTACAACAAAATAGCAATTTTATACATATGAAAAAAATATTTTCCCTACTATGCGTCGGGGCTTCTCTATCCCTTCTATCTCTGAGCCCTCAAGTCTTTGCTGATGACAAGGATGCTGCTGCAGAAACCGAGCCTCGCGCCGTCCATGCCGCACTCGCCAAAGTCAAACCCTTGACAGGCGAAATTAACAAAAAGGCAGACTACTACATCTACCTTCAATCGCGTAGCACATGTCCTCCTTGCGCAGCACTCATGCCCGATGTCGTCAAGGAGTACAAGAAACTCAAACGCAAAAAGATTGAGCTTATCCTCGTCTGTGCTGATAAAACAGAGGAGGATGCCAAAGACTACGTCAAGAAGTATAAGGCCAAGTTCCCCATGGTGATGAGCTCCGCTGGTCTTCCTGGATTTGCAGGTGGCGGAAGTATTCCCAATGCGACGATCGTTGATGCTGACGGCAAGCAGATCGCGAAAGGTCATGGTAGCATCATCCTCGAGTGGAAAGATTCCATAGGTGATGATCAAAAAGCCAAAAAGAAGGCAGCTCGCGAAGCAGCCGCCGCCGCTAAAAAAGCAGCCAAGGAGAAAAAAGAAGCCTAATTTTGCCTCTCATCCCTCCTTAATTTGAAGGCTCACCTTACCCCATACATCGGAGGAGCACGCAGTGCGTCATGATCTCCTCCGATGTCTGAAAAGAGCATTGCCATGCTCGTGATCTTATGATACTTTATCTGCATGGAATTATCTTCTTTCTTTGATCTCTTTGCTCAGATTCCACTTGATAGCACAAGCTTCACTTCATCAACAACAAGTGCAGGCTCGGGCTTTGGTAGCCTGTGGGGCATTGCGCTCGTCGTCTTCTTCATGCTTTTGAGCTTTTTTGTCCAATGGCGTCTGAAAAGCACGATGAATAAGTATAGCCAGCAGCAAGCTCCCATGACAGGAGCTGAGGCGGCGCGTCGCATGTTGCAGCAAAATGGCATCAACAACGTGGACATCATCAGCACACCTGGCAGGCTCACCGATCATTACAACCCCAGCGACCGCACAGTCAATCTCAGCGAGATGGTCTACGGCGAGTCCTCTATCGCCGCCATGGCCGTCGCCGCTCACGAATGCGGTCACGCCATCCAACATGCGAAGGGCTACGCGTGGCTGCAAATGCGCTCTACACTCGTCCCCATGGTCAGCATCAGCTCCAACTTGAGCTCCATCGTCCTCATGGTGGGCCTCGTCCTGATGAGTTTTGGCTCTGGGGCTACCGTTGCATGGATTGGGCTTGCGCTCTTTGCCACGACGACGGTCTTTGCCTTTGTCACGCTCCCCGTCGAATTTGATGCCTCAAAGCGTGCACTCGCTTGGCTTGAGCAGTCAGGGACATTGAGCTACGGTATGCACAATGACGCACGTACTGCCTTGCGCTGGGCGGCGATGACCTATGTGGTGGCCGCACTCTCCTCGCTGGCCATGGTACTCTATTATGCTATTCTCATCATGTCGCGCTCGCGTGACTGAGTGCTCTCTTCATGAAGAGACAGCACATCGTTGAGGAGATACGACAGGCTCTGGGCGGGACGGCGACGACACACGCTGCTCAACTCGCCCTTGAGGCTGTCTTACTCTCCATCAAAGAAGGCTTGCAGCAGGATGGTATGGTGAAGATTGCAGGCTTTGGCACCTTTCGCGTGCACGAGCAGGCTGCCCGCATGGGGCATCACCCGCTCACAGCCGATCCCTGTCCCATCCCTGCTCAGCGTACTGTCAAATTCAAAGCCTCTCCTCAGCAATACAGTGCCCCGCACTCCTAGGTCAACTACTGACTCATCCCTCTCAATATGAAAGCTCTGCTCCCCTCTCTCTGCCTCTCTAGCCTGCTGCTCCCGCTGCTGATGACGAGCTGTGAAGAAAATGAGAAAACCCATGCCGAGCGCGCCCGTATCGCGCGCTTCACTACGGAGGTCAAACCACCACCGAACCCAGATAAGGAAGATCTTGATGAGCTCATCAAGGAGGAATTCGTCGCGCCAACCAGCCATCAAGACATCCCCGTCTTCAATCCCTACAGCATGTATACAGGGCAGAACATGCACCAACTCACAGGGGTATCGGGTCGCTCCCTGTTGCTCTGCTTTGCCACAGACTGGTGCCCGCACTCGGTCTCGATGAAGGAGTCACTCCAAGAGCTCGCCGCCGATGGTCAAGGCTCTATCCAAGTCGTCGTCATCGACCCTGATAAATATACCAAACTCGCCGAAGAATTCGGCATTGAAAAAGTCCCCATCACCTTCCTCTACGTCGAGGGCGTGCGTCTGCGCATGATAGAGGGGACCTATAGCACCAATAGCTTGCAGCACTACCTCACGCGCATCTTGAGCAAGGGATGAGCACAGCACCCATCCCCTGCACCTGAGTCGTCTTTTTTTACTTCCTTGGGAAGCTATTGAACGTGAGCTCGATGGGCAGAGTCACGGGCTTTCCATCGACCTCTGTTTCTATGTCGCCCTTCATCACAAAGGGGAGAGCACGCGGGACGGCGTCAATGCTAAAGCTCAGCAGGAGTGCCCCACCCTCCTTGGGCGTGACAAAGGTCAAGTTCGCAGGATGGATAAAGCCTCCGCCATCGTCAAATTTAATGCGCTGCTTGGGCTTGATGACCACCTTCTTGCCCCTGGGCGGTGTCAGTAGCATCCCGAGATTCACCCCGTGAAAGCGGCCACCCGCCACTCCAGCACGCTGCGCAAGGCTGTAGGAGGTGACGCGCATCGTGCCCAGCTCAGCAGGGGGCGCGCTCAGGGCGATAGGAGCTGTGCCTTGGGGCATGACACTCTCGGCGAGAGTCTCCACACCCGCTATGCTGAAGCGCAGCTTCACGGGCACGATCTGAGGATTCTTCGCGACGCGGCGTTCCAGCCTGAAAGATAGCTTGCTCAGATCGACGTCTTGATCAAAGATAAAGGCCATATCGGAGGAGCCGCCTTGGCTCTTGATCATGCGATTCGCGAGAGGATCGATATACTTGCCCTGCTCGTCATAAAAGCCCATCTGCGTGATATGTGCGAAGCCGGTCTGGTGAAAGATGAACTCATGGGGTCTATCCGCGTCCACGGAGCAGGCATAGGAAAAGCCATTGCCTTGGACCTTCTGCGCATCTCCCCCCAGCTTCACACTGTACTTTTCTTCGCTATAGTCAGGACTCATCGCCACTGATCCCTCCATCAAGACCCAGTCACCTTGGGGCATGCGGGAAAATTCAAAAAAGACCGTCGAGCGTCCCTTGTTGAACTCGTAATAAGAGGCGGTGGGGATCTCATTCCCCGCAGCATCAGTCGTCTTGATATTGATGAACTCACCTGGGTAGAGTCGCGTCTTGGTCAGAGTGCCAAAGCCTAGGGCGACCGCGAAGTCCCCTTGACCCGCTTGCTCATGGAGCCTCATCCAGAGGAGACCTAGCTGAGGGATAATCATTTTTTGTCCAATAGCAAAAGACGGAGCCGCGACGGGTGTCGTGCTTTCTGTATTCGCCATCGACAACAGAGTCGACAACAGCAGAAGGGAGATGATTTTCATATCAAAAAAATTGTAGCACAATCGTGAGCTCTAACACAATCCCAAAATCGGAGAGCTCCACTTGGGGAGATACGGAAGGGATAGGCAAATAAGTCTTGGCTAACTGCTTCATTCATATTATACTCGCGCGTCCACCGTTATGATCACCACCAACACGATTCGCCTCATCCTCGCCGTTATTTGCAGCTTTCTCTCCGTCGCGGGAATCGCTATTCTTTGGATCTTTGCCAATAGGGGACTCGATTATTTCTCTTTGGGCGGTGGAGCTCGCTTTGGCGCACTAGCCATGGGCTGCTACGCGCTCATGGGCCTGATCTTCACTGTCGTCTTTGGCTATCTCGCCTACCGCATCCTCACGCCCCTTCTCTGTCTCCTGCAAGCTCTGCTCTGCCTACTCATCGCGACCGCAGGGCATGTGGTCAATCAGCAGCACGAGCCCGAGACTCACACACTGACCCCGAATACGCCGCTACAATGGCGCACAACCAGCTACATCATCACCGAATCCCCCGCCATGGAGATAGAAAACTCGGCGCGTCTCCTCACCAAGGATGATAAGGGTGAGCACGAATCAATCATTCTCAAAGATCAGCGCTGGGAGTACAGGGGCTGCTACGCCCATTATCAGGATAAACAGGGTGATCAATTCACCCTAGAGCTGCATTACCAACCGGGTACTCTGTGGATCAAAGTCGGCAATATAGGCTGCATGCTCAGTATCGTCACCTGCATTCTCATGCTCATCTTCCGCAAAAAAACTCCTTCTCCTGCCAAGAGTGCGAGCAAGGACTGAGGAAAAGGCTTGGAAGCGGCGGCGCATGCGCGTATACTAGGCGCATGCCCACGGTTTCACTGTCTCTGGGTGCGCGTTCGTATGACATTATTGTCGACAATGGCATCCTCTCCCACATCGGCTCTCTACTCTCACGCTACCAGCTTCAAGGTCGCGTTGCGCTCATCACAGACTCCACGGTTGCCCCGCTTTATGCCGCGACGGTGCAGGAGAGTCTGACGCGCGAGGGCATCACCTCGAGTGTCCACGTCTTCCCCGCAGGGGAGCAGTCAAAGAGCCTTCACACGGTTGAGTCCCTCGCCGATGAGATGGTCGAGGCGGGGCATGATAGGAAAAGCCTCATACTCGCGCTCGGCGGCGGGGTGGTCGGCGATATGGCGGGACTGCTCGCCGCTATTTATTACCGAGGGATTCCCTTTGTCCAGATCCCTACGACGGTCATGGCTCAGGTCGATAGCTCGGTAGGGGGCAAGACGGCCGTGGATACCCCCGCGGGGAAAAATCTCATCGGTGCTTTCCACCAACCGCGTCTCGTCCTTGTCGACCCTGAGACACTCAACACTCTTCCCGCACGCGTGATACGCGAGGGGATGGCGGAGATGGTCAAGCATGCCGCCATTCGCCAGCCTCTGATGATGCCCGCGCTGCGTCAGATGGGGCGCGAGGTCGAGGGGGGCTTCTCCCCCGAGACGCGCGCCATGCTCCCCCAGATCCTCGCGGAGAATATCGCCATCAAGGCGCGCATCGTCGAGCAAGACGAGGAGGAGCTGCTAGGCATCCGCGCTCTGCTCAATCTGGGGCACACGCTCGGTCATGGTATCGAGGCCTCGCGCCCCTATGGTGAGATGCTGCATGGTGAGGCTATTTCCTACGGTCTGCGTGCGGCTCTGTATCTTTCACGCCTCTACGCGGGGCTCTCGGAGGTGGAGGAGCAGGAGCTTCTCTCGCTGCTTGAGGATATTGGTCTTCCGCTTACCTTGGATGCGAGCTTTGACGAGGAGCTTATCCTCAAAAAAACAGCGGCGGACAAGAAATTCAGCGCGGGCGCGATACGCTTTGTGCTGCTCTCGGGGCTCGGTGAAGCTCACCTGAGTCACAAAATCACCCAAGACGATCTGCGCAATACGATTGCATACTTGAAATGCCCTCCCGCTTCGTGCTAATATCACACTTTCTTATCATTAATAATAAAACACTAGAATTATGACCGATCCTCGTATCACCCAATTGGCAGAAAAGCTCATCAACTACTCCTGCAAGCTCCAAGCAGGAGAGCACATCCTCATCCAGCTCACCGACGTCCCCGATGCCATCGGTGTCGAGCTCATGCGAGCCGCTCGCGCCGTGGGGGCTCACCCCCATCTGCGCATCAATCACTCGCGCCTCACGCGGGAAATGTTCCGCGAGGCAGCAGACGATCAGTACGAGATCATCGGTGATATCGCGCTCGCAGAGATGAAGAAGATGTCTGCCTTCATCGCCATCCACGGCGCGAACAATAGCTTTGAGAACTCCGACGTCCCCGCCGATCGCATGAGCCTCGTGATGAAGTACCTGCGCCCCATGAGCGACTACCGCGTCAACAATACAAAGTGGTGTGTGCTGCGCTGGCCCACTCCCTCCATGGCGCAAGCGGCGGGTCTGAGCACCGAGGCCTTTGAGGACTTCTACTTCCGCTGCTGTCTTGCGAATTACGCAGAGCTCAAGGGCGCTATGGACAAGCTCGGTGAGCTCATGATGAAGACGGACAAGGTGCGCATCGTGGGACCGGGTACAGACCTGAGCTTCTCCATCAAGGGTATGCCCGCCATCACCTGCGCGGGGAACTTTAACATCCCCGACGGCGAGGTCTTCTCCGCGCCTATTAAGAACTCCGTCAACGGCAAGATCAGCTACAACACACCCTGCGTCTACCGTGGCATCGGCTTTGACGGCATTGTGCTTGAGTTCAAGGATGGCAAGATCATTCACGCTGAGTGCAACGGCAAGACAAAGCAGCTCAATGACATCCTCGACAGCGATGAGGGCGCGCGCTACATCGGTGAGTTCGCCATTGGGACGAATCCTGAAATCCTGTACCCGATGTGCGACACACTCTTTGATGAGAAGATCGCGGGCTCCTTCCACTTCACCCCCGGTCAGGCCTATGAGGACTGCGACAATGACAACCGCTCTCAGGTGCACTGGGATCTGGTCAACATCCAGCGCGCCGACTACGGCGGCGGTGAGATGTACTTTGACGATGTGCTCGTGCGCAAGGACGGCATCTTCCTCGATCCCGCCTTTGCCCTGCTCAACCCTCCTGCGGAGCTTTAATTCTCGCCCATGAGTGATCTTTCTCCAGAGGAAAGTCAGGCGGATACCCCTACCCGCCCAGCAGCACCGCCCAGCATTTTTGCGGTGCTGCTGGGCACGGGGTGGCGTAAGCTTTTTTGGCTCAGCGTACTCCTCGCGGTGCTCGGCTATCTAGGGGTGAAGCACTACGGCGAGTGGGAGGCGCAGCAGATGGAGGTCTCGCGCGACTACTTCGCCGTTGAGGCTTTCCGCGATCTAGGGAGCTTTCGCGTCGCCTACATCACGGATATACACGAGAATCGCCAGCAGCTAGCCGAGGCGATTGATGCTCTAGAGTCGGCGAAGCCCGATCTCATCATCCTCGGCGGCGACCTCGTCATGGTTGGCGAGCGCATGAAGCGCACGCGCCAGCTCATCGGTCTACTACGCCAGCTCAGTGACATCGCCCCTACCTACAGCATCCTAGGCAATCAGGACATGGAGCGACTGCCTGAGGTGCAGCGCGTCCTCGAAGAATCACGCATCAAGATCCTGCGCAACGAGCGGCTTAGCTGGAATACACCTAGCGGCAAGCCTCTGACCATCATCGGGCTGGGCGAGTGGAATGAGGGCGACATGAAGCCAAAGCTCTGCATGATGACCCCTGGCAGTGAGCTCAACCCCGTCTTGCTACTCTCGCACGACCCTGAGAGCCGCTGGGAGCTCACGGAATATGATTGGGACTTCATGCTCAGTGGGCACACGCATGGCGGGCAGCTGGGCAATCCGCTGACGGGGGAGTACATCTCCTTTCGTTCGTCGATGCCTGCGGGCTTGTATGACTTCGGCGAGAATCAGCAGATCTTCGTCTCACGTGGACTCGGCTCTATCTGGGGGATGCGCTTCTTTTGCCGACCCGAGATCCATATTATTGACTTTGTAGCTGCGCGTTCCTAGCACGCTCCAATCAATGTAAAAAGCAGCCTGTGACGCATGATCGTGTCACAGGCTTCTCGCTTTTAGAAAAATAAACTTATTACTCTAGCAGAAGTTAATGCAGCAACGACGACTTGCGTACTTGATTAGATAGAAGCATGTACTTCCTTTTGTTGAATGAAAAATATAATTTTTTACTCAACAAAAGGAAGCTTTAATATTCAGATATGCCCATTTGTGCAAATCTTGCAATTTGTTACATTAACTGCTGCCGAAGTAGTAATATTAAGCCAAGGTAAAGCTATCCTTGCACGGACAGTCAGCCATGCTCATCGTAGCTACACCACTAGAGGCAAGGTGTACGAGCGCGTGGTAGCAGTCCTCAGCGTCCGCATCCAGCATGCTTGCTAGCTGCTCGGCGGTGAGAGGCGTCTCAGAGAGCTTGCTGCTCACCTCGCTGAGGAGCTGGAGAAAAACATTCGCCGCGAGCTTGCCCGCCTGCACACCGGGCTGGTGGTAGGCATTGATATGCACGAGGCTGGCGTAGTAGCTCACGGCACGCTCAAAGAGCGCGATGAGCTGACCGAGCGTGTAGGCGGTCACCTCGGGTATGGAGATCGTGACGCTAGCACGGCCATTCTCTGCAAGTGCCTTGCGCGTGCCACGTAAGAAGCCTTGGAGATAATTACTGGAGCTAAATCCGGGCTCGACCTCGATGCCATCAGCCATCGACTGGCGCACCTCGATAAAGCAGACAAAGAAATTGTGAATACCGTCGCGCAGCTGCTGCACATAGGCATGCTGGTCAGTCGACCCCTTGTTGCCATAGACGGAGAGTCCTTGGTAGACAGCGTTGCCATCGAGGTCGAGCTCCTTGCCGATGGACTCCATGATGAGCTGCTGAAGGTACTTGGAGAAGAGCACGAGGCTGTCCTTGTAGGGGAGCACGACCATGTCCTTGAGCCCCTTGCCCTCGCCCGCCTTGAACCACGAGAGCGCAAGCTTCATCGCGGCATTCTGCGCGGTGTCGCGGCTGCGTGTCTTGGCATCCATCTCGGCAGCTCCCTTGAGGAGCTGATCAATATTCACGCCTTGGAGAGCGGCGGGGATGAGACCGACGACGGAGGTCTCGGAGGTACGACCACCGACCCAGTCTTCCATGGGGAAGCGCTTCATCCAGCCGTCTCTGACCGCTACCTCATCCAAGGTCGAGCCTACACCTGTCACCGCGACAGACTGAGCGGCAAAGTCGATGCCATGCTGACGGCAATAGTGCTGGGTATAAACCATGCCATTGCGCGTCTCGGGTGTGCCTCCGCTCTTGGAGATCACTACGATGAGCGTCTCCGCGAGGGGCAGAGTCGAGAGTACCTTGAGCATGCCATCGGGATCGGTATTGTCGAGGAAGGCGAGCTTGAGCCCTGTATTGGGCAGAGCGTCGGCGACGAGCTCGGGGCCGAGGGCTGAGCCGCCGATGCCGATGATGAGGCAGGTGCTGTACTTCTTGCCCTGTGGGGTGCGTATTGTACAGCTGAGAATGTCAGCAGCAAAGGTCTTGAGCGCGGCGAGAGGCTCCTCGATCTGCGCCTTGATCTCGGCTGTGGGAGCGAGATCACTGTTGCGCAGCCAGTAGTGACCCACCATGCGATTCTCATCAGGATTGGCGATCACGCCCGATTCGAGGGCTTCTATTTCTTGGTAGGCGCGCTGGATGCGTGCCTCCATGCTGGTCAAAAATTCGGGGTCTAAGGGGAGCTTGGAAAAGTCCAGCGATATCCCCATCTCGGGGTAGCGGACGAGCTGCTGAGCGTAGTCTTTCATATGCGCGAGATTATAGGTCAGTCGCGCGCTTTTGGCAATTCCTTTTATGACACGGGTTCATTCTCTTTTCCAGTCTCGCTGAGAATGTGCGCCGCGAGGCGCGTGGTCATCGTCGTATTCACGGGATCAATGAAAAAACCACGATGCACATCGAGGCGCAGAGAATGCTCGCCCGCGTACAGACGCTCTATACTAGCAGCCTCAAGACGTATCTCCGTGTAGCAGCCCGAGCTAGGCATCCAGTAGGAGAGCTGGAGCTCTGCCCCGTGGGGGAGCGTCTCCCATGCCTCTTGAATAAAGCGATTGTAGGAGCGCATCACATCGTAGGAAAAGACCACAAAGCTCATCCCCTCCCACTCGTAATAATCCATCTGCTCCGCCCCCTCCCCAAGACGCTCTGCCGCATCACGCCACGCGGAACAGAGCAGCGCTACCCCCTGATGGTGCGCGCCGAGGATAAAAAAGCTCGGAGGCTCGCTTTCTACCTGACGAATCGGCGCCGCAGCAAGAGCCGCCCATGTGAAGGCACTGCTACAGGTCGCGAGTGCGCGCAGCGTGCATTCATGATCCAGATAGAGCCGCATCTGGGGCGCAGGAACATGCTCATGGAGTAAAAAGTCGAACTCCGCGCTCGCATGAGAAGAGACAGAGCGCGCGAATTGCTGGGCATATCGTCTCATCTCAACGAGCATCTCCTGCCCACTCAAGCCCTCGCCTAGCGAGTAAAAGACGCGCTGCTCATCGTCCTCCTCCTCCTCGTCCTCCTCATCATCTTCATAAGAAAGCGCTGGATAGCGTTGCTTCAAGCTCTCGTCGATCGCCTGCACATCCGCGGCACGACTATGGTAGAGGTAGAGATGAGCATTCGTCATGGCATCGACCTCTTCGGGGGCATACAGTTCTAACTCGCAACGCGCCTTCACGCAGCGATTCAGCAGCTCCAAGGGAGGAGCCCAGTGAAAGCCATCTCCCAGCTCCATATGCAGCACGCAGCCCCCCTCTTTCACCTGTGAGGCAATCCCCAGAGCATCATCGAGCAGCTCCTCCCAGCATGCGGACGAGAGGGGCGTCTCATCCACGTCATAGTCCTTGATCCAGAGATCGTGCAAGGACTTATTGTCTATAGCCTCCAGCTCGGGATGCGGGCAGATCTTCACCCCTTCGATGCGTAAGATCAGATTACGCAGAATGAGCTTTCTATAACTTGCGGTCATGGTCTCAAGATAGCAAAGAGCAATGAACTGGTCAAGGGGCAAATAGTGTGTACAAGAAGCTGCCTTGTTGCAAGTCCTAAATTTATTACTTTGGCTGTAGTTAATGGGAGCAACCACGATCTGCGTACTTGATGAGATCGAGCATGCACTTCCTTTTGTTGAATGAAAAAATGATTTTTCACCCAACAAAAAGAAGCTATAATATTCAGATATGCCCATTTGTGCGAATCCTGCAATCTGTTCCATTAACTACTGCCAAAGTATTAATCTACCCCTATTACAAAATGGCTCACAGGAATATTAGCTCTGTGAGAATGGACGCCCCTGCGACTACGCCATGTCTAGCGTAGCCAAAAAGAGGGAGATTCGTAACGAATCTCCCTCTCTCAGAAAGGTTGGGTCTCAGCTTTTGGTGGACCTTTAGTACTGAGCGACGATTGCCTTCATCTCTTCGAGCTGAGCCTCAATGGACTCGACAAGCGCGATTTGAGTACGGCAGCGGTCGAGGTTGTGCTCGGGACGCTTGATCTTGAAGTAGGTGTCTCCCTCAAGGTAGTCCGTAAGGAAACGCATGCCACACTCCATGGTCAGGAGCTTGCCCGAGAAGGGAAGCAGGCTTTTCTCAAGGGGGGTGAGGAAGCTAGCTGCCTCACAGTAGCCCTTGGCGAGTGCTTCAAAATACTCCATGCGCATCGTGACCTGCGAGATATCCTTCTCATCTTCTGCGGCGGGAGAGGTCGAGGTACGAATCATGTCACCGAAGTCATAGAGGGCGGAGCCTGGCATGGTGGTGTCGAGGTCAATGACGCAGATGCCTTCGCCTGTGACATCGTCAAGCATGACGTTGTTGAGCTTGGTATCGTTGTGTGTCACGCGCATAGGCAGTTCACCGCTGGCGAGGTAGTTGACGACGAGATGGCAGTCAGCCTCGCGCTCAAGGAACCAGTTGATTTCCTTTTGCACACTTGCAGCACGACCGAGGGGGTCGGCTTCGAGCGCGTTTTTAAAGTTTTCGAAACGCTTGCTTGTGTTGTGGAAGTCAGGAATGGTATCAAAGAGGGGCTCACCGGGGAGGTCCGCTGCCAGCTTTTGGAAGTTGCCAAAGGCCTTGGCCACCTGCACGCACTGCTCAGGATTCTCGATCATGTCGTAGGTACGAGCACGCTCGATGAAGGGATAGACACGCCAGATGTTGCCATCCTCGTCTTCGACGTAGGGCTTGCCATCCACTGAGGGGATGAGGGTGAGAGTGCAGCGGTAGGCTTCTTTGCAGCCGCTTGCGACAAGGGCGCGCAGAGATTCGTCCGTGACACGCTTCACATTCTCCATCAGAGGGATGGGTTGTTTGAAGACGTTGCTATTGATGCGTTGAAGGATGTAGCGGATGCGCAGACCAGACTGATCGACAGTGACACAGAAGGTGTCGTTGATGTGTCCCGAGCCGTAGGGCTCAGCAGAGACGAAGTCGGCGCGGAGGTCGAATTGACCAGCGATGTTTTTGAGATCAAACATGCGTAGGAAGAAAGGGCGAGAGAGATTAGACAAGGGAGGCTGGATAGACACCTGTCTCGACGAGAGTCGCAATGCTTTCGACGACGGCGGGCTTGTCGCTGGGGTAGGTGACTCCGAGCCAGCTGGCACTCGTCTCAATCACGCGGCAGTCAGCTGTGCCATTGTGGATGAGCTCATCGACGACTGTGGGGATGAAGCACTCGCTCTTGAGCTCTGTGCCATGTGCTTGGAGGAAGCTGGTGAAGTGAGCCTCAATTTGATCAATGAAGCTGGCGGGGAAGAGCCAGAAGTTCATGGAGACGAGCTCTTCGGGGTCGACAGGGAGGCGCTCGCCCTTGAGGTTGTTGCCGCGGCAGACACCATCTTCTTCTACCTTGATTTCTGTGTATTCCTCAGCGCTGTCGAGGAAGCCATCTTTGATGCCGCAGATACCGCGATTCACATCGCCATGGTCGCTGAGCGTATTCTTGAGAGGATAGCCAATCATGCCAAACTTGCTCTTGCAGCTGCAGGCGCAGGAGGGGATGCTGAGGAACTCGGCAGCCTTGACAAAGGCGTCTGCACCGTAGAAGTCATCCGCATTGACGACAGCAAAGGGGGTGTTGGTGACGTGACGAGCGGCGCGTACAGCGTGAGCTGTGCCCCATGGCTTGACGCGATCGGCAGGGACGCTGAAGCCCTCGGGGAGATCGTCAAGGGACTGGAAGGCATAGTCGACCTCAATCTTGTCAGCAAAGCGAGCACCGACTTGGGATTTGAATGCTTCTTCAAAGTCCTTGCGGATGATGAAGACCACCTTGCCGAATCCTGCACGGATAGCATCGAATACGGAATAGTCGAGGATGACCTCACCATTGGGGCCCATGGGATCGAGTTGCTTGAGACCGCCGTAGCGGCTACCCATACCTGCTGCGAGGACAAGAAGTGTTGGTTTCATATCTATGTGTGTATTATTCGTAAAGGTTTTGAGCTGGGGCTCAGATGTGCAACATTGTACATCTTTGAGTCTGTCATAGCAAGAAGGAAATTTTTTGATTTCGGTCTCGTACCTTCATCAATCCGATAAAAATGTTTACGCTTTTGGGAATTTTATTCAATCGAAATGCTAGGGCAGCTCTCAAAGGGAGGCTCATTTCGGCTCTGAATAGTGTCTCACTGCTAATAATGGGGCTTGTGTGAGAGGTGTCGTTCTGGTAGAATGCGCCACATCATGACGACGATGGAAGAGCTCAGAAGGGGCATAGATGCATTTGATCTAGTTATTATCGAATTGTTGAAGCAGCGTGCCGCCTGCTTTGCCCAGCTCCCTGAGGAGGAGCAATCACACCATCAACGCCTCTTTGCACTCAATGCCAGCGATGCCCACGGTCTCGTACTCCCCGAGCAAAGTATTGTCTACATCTTTCGCCAGATTGAGCTCTGTGAGCTCACGGAGAAGGGGAAAGAGACGGTGTCTTGCGAGGGCAAGAGCCGCGCGGATCTAGACGCGGAGCTACTCTCGCAGATACGCCAGCGCGCCAGCCTCGTGCACCATGTAGGTGTGCTCAAGTCGGCTCAGGGGAAGCCTATCTTTGCGCCTGAGCGCGAGTATTTCATGTACCGCAAGATTGAGAAGCTCAACGCAGACTTGCTCGAGATCCAGCCACTCACCGCCGTCTACAGGGAGATCATCAGCTGCTCTTTCCTTCTGGAGGGAGGACTCACGATCGCCTACCTCGGTCCCGATGGGAGCTGGAGTCATCAGGCGGCACTTTCGCGCTTCGGCCATAGCACAAGCCGACTCTCCTGCAACAACTTTGCCGAGGTCTTTGCCGCTGTTGAGTCGGGCAAGGCTGATTATGGAATCATCCCTGTGGAGAATAGCTCCGAGGGCTCGGTCTCTCAGGTCATTGATCTCCTTGCTGAGAATACGCTGGATATCTGCGCGCACTCCGCTATCGCGGTGCAAAATTGTCTCTTGGGCAATGGGGCGATGGAGGATATACGCACGATCTATTCGCACGCACAGGTCTTTGGGCAGTGCCGTCGCTGGTTGCAGACGCATTTCCCACAGGTGAGCTGTGTGAATATGACATCGACGACAGCGGCAGCCCATCAGGCCTATCTTGACAGTGATCAAGGAGCGGCAGCACTCGGTAGTGCGATGACCGCCGAGGTGACTCATCTCTCTATACTCCAGCACAATGTGCAAGATAGCCCGAGCAATAAGACGCGCTTTGTCGTCGTCGGAAAGCAGCGCAGCGAGCCCACAGGGCAGGACCGCACCACGCTCTGCTTTGCCGCGGTGCATGAGGCGGGTAGTCTCGTCACAGCATTGACCTTTTTCAAAAATCACAATATCAATCTCTACAACATCCACTCGCGCCCCATGGGCACGCGCGCATGGGAGTATCTCTTCTTTGTCGATGTCGAGGGTCATCGCGACGAGGAGCCTCTGCGCCAGTGTCTGGTAGAGCTAGAAGAGCACTGCCCCATGCTCAAGGTGCTGGGCTCCTATCCCGAGCATTAAGCCTCACTGCCCCCTATTCATCTATGTCATTCACACAACAGCAGGCACTCAAGCTCTTGCAGCGCGCTGAGCAGCAGCAGCGTCTCCCTCACGCCCTGCTCATCACAGGCAGTGAGCTCGCGGGCACGCATGATCTTGCGCTGAATATGGTGCAGACTCTCAATGGAGTCTCCGCACCCAGCCTTGATGAGCTCGCCCACGCGCAGTGCCGCCTGCTGCGCCCCAGCTCGCGCAGCCGCAGTATTCTCGTGGATGATATACGTGAGATTGAGCAGTTTCTCTCGCTCTGTGGCGAGGATGGAGCCTACAAGATCGTCATCATCCTCGATGCCGAGCGCATGTCAGAGGAGGCCTCCAATGCCTTCTTAAAGACGCTCGAAGAGCCCCCAGCACAGACCCTCATCATGCTACTCAGCGAGCACCCGAGCCGTCTACTCGCCACCATCCTCTCGCGCTGCATCCGACTCGACCTGCGCGAGCAGGGACATCAGCTCCATCTCAGCGAGGTGCAGCAGCTCTTCCTCCCTCTCCTCCTAGAGGCTCTCGCGCAGCTCGGCGATGACATCGCCGCCCTCGTCCTCAGCGCCGAGATCCAGCAGCTGCTCATCTCGCGCAAGGAAGAGATCACACAGCGCCAGACACTCACCATCAAGCAACAGGCAAAAACGATCTCCGAGGGGACAGGTATACGCGACTGGGAGGCGATGCAAAAGGAGATCACGGCGGCTCACATTGAGGCGGAGTACCTACGGGAGCGCGAAGAGATCTTTGAGCTCTTCACCCTCTGCTTTGGACAGGTCATTCTCCACGCCTCGCATACGGAGCACGCCGCGCTCATCTCCCCCCTCCTCGCGACATTAGCAGACAAGCATACGCCAGCCGAGCTCATGCAGCGCATGCGTGCTCTGGATGCGCTGCGCGAGGATCTCAAGTACAATGTCAAGGATAGCCTCGCCTTGGACGTACGACTCGTAGACGTCATCGGCAAGGGGCTGCGTGTGTGAGAGCCCATTTACTATGAAAAGCATGACAGGATTCGGGGCGGCCAGTGCCCCCGTATTAGGACAGGTGCTGCGCCTTGAGCTCAGCGGTATCAATCGCAAACAGCTCGAGCTCGCGCTCAATATTCCCCGCAGCTGGAATGAGCTTGAGGCCCCCATCCGCCGCACGCTCAGCGAGCGGCTCTCACGCGGACGCGTGCAGGTGAGCATCAGCAGCGAGAAGGCCATGGAGAATACCACCACCCTGCGTCTCAATGAGGAAAAGCTCGCCTCCCTGCGCACCCTCCTCCCCACGCTCCGCGATCAGCTCGGACGCGAGCTTGACCTCGGTCTTGGGGAGCTCATGCGTGCCAATATCATTGAGGAGGTAGCAGATCAAGCCCATGAGGGTGATGCAGAGACCCGCTGGCAGGAGCTTGAAGCTCTCCTCCATCAGGCGCTCCAAGCCTTCCTCTCAATGAAGGAGCAAGAAGGCGACAACCTCAAGCGCGACCTCCTCGCGCGCATCGACGCCTTACGCGCTCTGCGCCAGCAGATCTCTGAGGGTGCAGCAGGCAGCACGCAGCGTCATCGCGAGCTGCTACTCGCTCGCCTCGAGGAGGCGGGGCTACCCCTCGCACTCGACGATGAGCGCATTATCAAAGAAATCGCCCTCTATGCCGAGCGTTGCGATATCAGCGAGGAGCTCACGCGCCTCGACTCCCATCTCGATCAATTTTGCAGCATCTGCGAGAAAGACGAGCCCGTAGGGCGTGCACTCGACTTTCTCTGCCAAGAAATATTCCGAGAGCTCAACACAACAGGCTCCAAAGTCAACAACGCAGCACTCGCCCAGCTCATCGTCACCGCCAAGACCGAGCTCGAAAAGATACGCGAGCAGGTGCAAAACGTCGAATAAACCACCAAAGCCCCTCCCCCCCTCCCCCCCCGTATGAACACTACTGGTACACTTCTTATCGTCTCTGGTCCCTCCGGCTCGGGCAAGACCACCCTCTGCCGCCGTGCGGCCGAGGCAGGGCTCGCCAGCTACTCGATCTCCTGCACCACACGCCCCCCACGTCCTGGTGAGCAAGATGGAGTGGATTATTACTTTTTGAGCCCCGAAGAATTCGACGCAAAGGTCGAGCATGGCGCATTCTTGGAGCACGCGACCGTGCATGCCAACCGCTACGGCACGCTCATTGCCCATATCAAGGAGCAGCTGGAGCTCGGTAAGAATATCGTCATGGACATCGACGTGCAAGGAGCCGCCAGCGTACGCAACTGCGCGGATGAGCTCATCGCGCGCGCCTACGCGGATGTCTACATCTACCTCAGTGACGCTGAGGTAGAGGCCCGCCTACGCAGCAGAGAGACTGATGATGAAAAGATTATCGCCCTACGCTTGCACAACGCGCATGAGGAAAATGCGCGTATTGGAGAGTATCAATACAGACTGCACTCCGCCGATCGCGATCATGACTTTGACTATTTCAAAGCCTTACTTCTCGCGCTAAGCATGAGAAACGAATTACATTAATCCGACAAAGAAGAATACTGATCATTCCATATAAGAGCTTAAGAGAATGACAAGATTTCCCCTACAAAAACAATCTAATTTTTATTAAAGATTTTTCTTGAATTATACATCTATGAGACGTATAATTCGTTTGTCCACGAGGCTGGACTCAAATATAGTCTCCTAGCTTTTATTATTAAAAGCCTAGTTTCATAGGGTAGTTGGATCCCCCGTACATCTCGATGTACGGGGGAGCAATCTTTCTAGAGATGCAAGACTTCTAGCATCGTTAGCCACACTAGCACAGCTATGAATATTTTTCAAAAACGCGCCTTTATCAAGGCGCTGCCCCATCACACTAGCCGTCGCGGCTCTAGATTCGGCTTTTGAACTCATTGCTTTATTTGCAGGGCTATCGTCTTTCATCGTTTGCAAGGCACATGATGGTACAGAAACCATCAAGATAAAGCGAAGGCTACTCTTGCAGCTTCTTTTCAACGTGATATAATTACATTAGTTCTAATTGTTATTTATATAATTTCTTTCGCTTTCATCAACACCTTTACTCCTCGTTTTTCTTGATACCTCTAAAGAGAATTAGGACAAGCGCGAACCTTGACAAAAAGCCGATATTCTGCTAGATTTGCCGTGAAAGAATAAGGGGTTCTTACCCCTCAGCTGATCATATGAACAAGCAGCTACACATCTACGACTGCCTGACAAGCAAACACACCTGCTCAAACAGCGCCTTCATCACCATAGGCGCTCAGAAGCACAATACCATCTCGCTGGCCATGCGTGCCAAAAATGCGGGCTCTTTTGTGCAACAAAACGGCAATTGCCATTTTTTCCCTCATAGTGACACAGATAGCTATATACTCAATGGGAAGACTCTCAAGGAGGACATCATCATCACCCCCAACAAGCTCTACCTCATGACCATAGCTGCAAGCTGCCTCGTCTGCTGGTTCGGAGCTGACGACGCCAAGGTAAAACCGCGATTTGAAAATTTCAAATCAAATGAATGGTTCATCTTCCAAGATCATCATCAAGAATGGACCCATGGCATGACCCTGAAGACGCTAGCAGAGCAATATGATCAACTGCCCGCCGAGAGTTTGGTCTCATTCCGAGGCTTGGGCAATTATGGCTTCCGGCTAGTGGAGCTCGAGGAGAGCCTCTCTTTTTACCTTTCGAATTATACCCAAAAGGCGAATCCCGACGACCTCAAGGCGCGAGCGCCCTTCCGCTGCCCTACCTGCTGGGAGAGCTTCCTGTCCGAGAAAGCCCTCGCTATCGCAGCACACCCCGACCTCTGCGCGGAGGATGATCAGCTAGGAGAGTTTACACAAATACGCTTTGAGCCCGAGCACTACAATGGGCAGAATCTCCCCCTAGACTCGATGGGTGTCCCGTGCACAGACTTCGCCTGCCCGCTATGTCATCACAAGCTGCCCCCCTTCTTCTATCTGACGCGTCAGCATATATTCTCACTCGTGGGCGTCCCTGCAGCGGGCAAGACCTACTACCTCGCCTCCCTCGTGCATGAGCTGAGTAGACAGCTGCCCCGTGAATTCAATATCCCCTTCCGCGACGCAGATCCACAGGCCAATGCAGCCCTGAGCGATATGAGCTCGCGCCTCTTCAGCGCGCGCACTCCCCAAGAGGCCTATATAGGCAAGACACGCCTTGAGGGCAGTCTCTACCAGAAGGTCTGGCGACACGGTCATGAGGTGAGCATGCCGCGCCCCTTTATCTATAATCTGAATAAGGCTTCCAAGACCTACTCGATCGTCATGTTTGACAATGCGGGAGAGAGCTTTGAGCCAGGGCGATCGGGCGAGGAGCACCCGGGGGCGGAGCATTTAGGTGTGGCCTCGAGCGTGCTCTATCTCTTTGACCCTACGACCAACCCTGGCTTTCGCAATCTTCTGCGAGACAATCGCGATCCGCAGCTTCAGCGCTGTCTCCATCCAGCGGGGCGACAGGGTCGTCTCCTCGCAGAGACCGAGATGCGCATGCGCACACGCCTCAATATGCCACCGGGTACAAAACTCAAAACCCCCTTCGCCCTCATCATAGGAAAATGCGATACATGGCAGCACCTGCTTGGTCCCGAGCCTCTCCTACCCATCGTACGTCACGGAGTCTTCCATCCGCAGCATGTCGATGCGAACTCGGCGCGTCTGCGCAAATTCCTCTTTGAGATCTGTCCCTATATCTGCACCAATGCTGAGGCCATCTCGGAGAATGTGCGCTACTTTGCCGCATCTTCCTTTGGGGACTCACCCATTGAGTTTACCGATGAGCGCGGCCTTGAGCTCATCGGACCAGCCTCGGGCATCATCACCCCGCTGCATGTGACCGATCCCGTACTTTGGGCGCTCAATGAGATTGAGCCCTCCCTGCTCCCCACGCCACCTGACCTCCCCAGCTAATCACACCTCCCCCCCTCTCTCTCCCCATGTCCTTTCAGCTCATCTACACGAGTGCTCCCACGCTTCTCGATCCAGGTCTATCAGGCTATGGTGTCGTCGCGCGTAGCAAGGATATGCCACGCCTCTTGAGCAAAAAGCTCGCCAAGCTATCCGTCTTCAAAGACGAGCTCAAGCTCGTGTCAGGACCGCAATTCTCCTACAACATCCTCGACTGCGCGGGGGCGACCTTTCACGTCCTCACCTGCGTCCAAAGTGCTGGAGTAGACTACTCGGGACGCGAATGCCACATCGCCCATCACCTCGTACTCACCAAGCAAGAAGTTCGCGATTTCAAGGAAAACAAAGCACGCCCCACGCCCGCAGGGCTCATGCTCGGGCTCTACAGAGGCGAGTTTTGGGCAACCTGCTGGAAAGTAGCCCCCGAGGAGATCCAGCAGGAGGCAGAGCTCTCCACGGACATGCTCCCCGAGCTCCATCAACAGTCCATGTGGAAGGAACTCACTGGGCACAAATACAACGCCAAAACCCTCATCACCCCTCCCTATGAGCACGACTGCCTCATCATCGTGCAGCCCGGAACACGCAGCCTCGATATCCTGCATCTACTCGCCGAGAGCGACTGGCTATCAGCATCGCGTGGCTGGGGCATTACCTTTACCACGACAGGCTACTCCCAAGACACCTTTGCGCAGACCCAGCGCATTGCCGTCATCGAAGAATCCGTGATGGCGAGCAAGGCTCGTCGCTCGGGACGCCCCATTCTCAAGCTCGTGCACAAGCTGCTCATCCCGCGACAAGAGCAGCTCGACACCCCCTCCTCTCCCCAGATGGCACACAATATCAGCTCAAGCCATTCCCGCGATTGGACTCAGCTCGAATCTCCGCCCACCCCTAGCCCTCGAAAAAAAGCCCCCCTCGTCTCCCAGCCTCAGGGACACCAGCTCGCCGAAATACCCTACAAATACCAAGAAAGTAGCGATGAGCAAAGCTACATGCCACCTGAGCAAAAAAAGTGCCCATCCCGCGTCCGCTGGATCGCCTCACTGCTCCTCATCGTCCCCCTATTGATCTCTGCTACAGTCTATTTCATGTACGACAGAGACGACCTAGTCACGGATACCCCCTCTGAGCACTCGGGCAGAGGTCAGGAACCACTCCCTCCTCTCTATGCTCCTCTCTATACCCAGAATATTCAGGACATTGAGAACATCCACCAGCAGCTCCTAGAGCTCGCTAGGCAGAGCTACCACGCGCCCAAAGCACAGAAAAAGCTGCACGATCTTCAGACCCAGATTGCCTCCGTCCTATCGCAGGCTTCTCCCAGAATGGGCGAGGACCTACACCATCTCCAAGCGATCATCACCAAGCTCCACGAGGCGCAAGAGCAGAATATCTCCTACACGTATCTACTAGAATCCCTCATCAACTACGCCCACACCAAGGAGCTAGAGATTGAGCCTCTGGCTCGCCTCCTTCTCCGTCAATGCACACAGCGCCACAAACCCTCCGAGTGGATACGCAGCATGAGCGAGAAAGACGCACAGCGCATCCTCCATATCCTCCATGAGCACAAGCTCCACACCCTCTTCAACGAGCCAAAGCTCTACAGCTACCTCCACGCTCTGGATAGACACGCCCCCGTCAAGCGTCAAGACATCAACAAAGCCAGTAGCTTTAAAGAAATCCTGAGCAAGTACGCCCATCTCAATCGCCGCGAGCTCATCATCATCAACAAAAACGATGCCCTCCCACCCATACTCCAAGAGATACTCCAAGATACCCCCATCAGCATCGACCAAGGCTCCCTTACCGTCTCACCGCTCATTGCTGATGAATGGACAAGCAACCTTCAAAAGGACAAGCACGGCATTCGCATCATACCCACCAGCGCTGAGGGGCTCAAGCAGATCCAATTGATCAGCAAAAACAAGCCTAGCCCCCCCGCAGCACTTCTCCTGCAAGCTGATACGATATTTCACCAATTCAGCTACCAAGGACGAGCAGCCCTGCTCAGCCTCAAGCTCAGTGCCTCGCCCGCGGCCAATCAATACATTTTTGTCCCCGACTATCGACAGACACTAGTTCCACTTAGCCGCAGCTATGAGCTTCCTGAGCTCATGCTGCACGACTTTGAGATCGCAGAAGACGAGCTCGAATCCATCCCCCCAGACTCATTACAGCCCTTTGCGCAGCTGAGACTCACCAGCGAGTATCGCAGTCAATTCCCGTGGAAAACCATACAAAGCAACTTGGAGCTCAAGGAATCTTCCTCCATCAAGCTACCTAGCTACCTAGGCTATAGCAACGAGATCAACATCGAGTCCCCCCCCGCACATCTGCGTCACGTCGAGCCCCTTATCCGTCATACTCTGCATATAAACAAATATTCGAGCCAGCCCTACATCGACGAGCGGTACCAAATCAAACTGAAGCGCAACTACGACTTCAACACCTTTTTGATGCGCGAGTTCTACACGCTAGCCAACAGCAACGTCGTGCAGGAGAAAATCACCGACACAGGCTACCACAGCATCGCAAGCCTCTATCATCTACTCACCTCCATGGAGGAGATATCCGACACCTCGGAGTTTGATCATCTGATGACGCGTTACTTTAAGCTTTACCAAAATCGCCCATTCGCCACTCACATCAACAAGATATTCAGCGCGCGAGCCGACCTCCAGCTCAAGCCCATCTATGCGAGCCATAGCAGCCCCCTAGCCGAGGCAGAGCGAGCGAAGCTCTCTGAGGCAATACGCGATACGGACACGCGCGCCTTCATGCGCGAATGTCTCCGAACCTACCTTAGCGAGAAGCTCTACCTAGCCTACCGTCAGATCCGACATCGAGCCAAGCTACGCGAACATATCAATCAACGCCATGAGCTCGAGCTCTACCACCTTGAAAAGCAGAAAAACAAGCTCATCTGGCACTTCCGCCTGATCAACACCCTCACAGCTTGGCAGCCCACTCCGACACCATGAGAAAGTCTCGGCATCGCCCCGCTCCTCAAAAGGCACAAAGATCCCCCAAAAAGCCCCCTCCCTGTGCCCCAGCCCCGCTGACCCAACTCTCGCGCGACGCCCTGCGCAGCAAAATACGACGCATCGAGGCCGAGCTACGCGCCCTGCCCACAGATCACCCCAAGCCCGAGCTCATACCCGCGCTGCAAGAGCAGCGTCAATCTCTCCTCGATGAGCTAGAATCACGCCACCACACCAATCGGAAGATCATTCTCATCCTGCTGGGCATCTTTGCCATCATGGTCCTCAGCTTCACAGGCCTCTTCCTCTACAACAAGGCTCATCAAGCCCATACCAACCTCCAGCGCATCCTCCACATCAACAATGCGTCGCTCATCGAGATGGAAATAGAGCGAGCCCAAGCAGGACTCAACACCCTGCTATCTCCCCAGCTACGCCCCTGCATCGTGCAAGCGAAGCTCAAGCTAGAGGAGCTCCAGCAGAATCAAGCCCTAGCACAACAATGGCTCAATGAGCTGGAGCAAAATCCTGAGCGATGGGAGACACTCAGCCCCCAACAGATACGCCAGCTCAACAGCACAGCCCTCAGCGACAACTCTACAGATCAACAACTCGCCACACGCTGGAAGCAACTCACCGACACTCGCCGCGCTCAGCAGCGCAGCCTACGCAGCGAAAGCTTAGAAAAAATCCTACGCCCGCTGCCCCCCCCCTTCCGCGCAGTCGGCTCGCTGGAGCGAGACCTCGCACAGCTCCACGAAGAACGCGACGCCCTAGAGCAACGCCTCGACGAGTGGCAAACACTCAGACAAATCCACCGCCTCGACCAGCGCCATATCGCCCCCATCCGCAAGCGACTCAAACAACTACGTCTCATCCAGCAAGACATCACTGCCCTCCAAAAGCTTGAGGGTAGGCTCCGCACGTGTACGCACTACTGCGACTACAGCCTCACGCTGCGCGGCTACAAGGCGCATCGCTACCCGCTGGGCAAGCAGCTCCAAAAGCTCCTGCAGATTCTCCCGAGAGAAGAGCAAATCACCCAATTTGCAAGCCAGCAGCAACAGCGCGGTACCAACGACTTCAGCCCCAAGAGCCCCACCTTTGACGCGCGACACCCAGCCAACGCCGCGCAAGTCGCGCTCATGGAGCATATCTTCCAGTCCCGCCCCCTGCACAGCCAGCTCTACCAACTACGCAACCCCGAGCTGCACCAGTCATGGACCTGCAATCAGCCCCCCAAGCTCCATAAGAACAAGCTCATCAAGCTCACACTCTCCCACCTCGACCCTCACGCCGCATCAGGGGCAAAGCGCGAGCTACTCATCCAGCCCAACCCCAAGCTTGTGCTACGCACCTTCCGCCCTCAGTCCACTATCAAATCCCTCGGACTCGCGCGTGAGAGCTTCTTTCAAAAGGTCAACATCCCCCACACACTCGAGCGCATCCTCGCGGACAAATCCCCCTACACCAACGCGCGACTCAAGCTCTATCTCTACAGCATCCTCGCTCGCGTCATGGAGGCCGAGCAGCACTCGGGGACAGCCGCCCTCACCCTCGCCCCCCAGCTACGCGAAGACATCCAATCCCTGCGCCAGCTGGAGCAACAAACTGGCGTCCCCTTGAACGACCTCAACTGGCTGCGCTACGACGCCACCCACAAGCGAGCCGAGCAACGCTACGCCGCATGGATCAGCCAGCGCGTTGGCAGACAATACCTCGCCGAGATGCGACTCCTGCAGCGCGAGCATCTCCACATCATCCCCGAGTTCGTCGGCTACATCGACAGTCAAGGCAATGCCCACTTTCAAAAACCCATCTCCGAAGATGCCCCCCTGTGGTACCTCGATCAGGGCAGGCACGAGCTGCGCATAGGCACGCAGAAAAACCTCCACGATGCCGCCGCCTTCTCCCCGCTCTTCATCCCTCGAAAGCTCCAATAGAGCATCAGCATCAAGGCACACGGCATGACCTACAGCTTCTACCACATCTATGATCTGCCTTGGGAGAGCTGCTCGCTACACCTCCTCGACGAGCATGAGCAGCGACGCTACGCCCAAGCAGGACTTGCCTTCCTGCGTACACGGCTGACCCTCAAGCAAGCCCTCGCTGATCATCTCCAACTCCCGCTCTCAGAAATACGCCTCGCCTACCATCCGCAGGGCAAGCCCTACCTCGCGGAGCATCCCCAGCTCCATTTTAATCTCTCCCACTCCGCAGACATGATCGCCATCGCCATCGATGCGCATCCGCTGGGTATTGACATCGAGCACATGCGCCCACGTCGACTAGCAGCACTGGCGCGACGCATCATGAGTGAGCAATCCTATGAGGCCTTCATCGCAGGCGGTGAGCGCATAGAAGAATTCTACTCCTACTGGTGCGCCTGCGAAGCACTTGTCAAGCAAGCTGGCAACAGCATCTGGAATATGCGAGACATCCCCTTTGCAATACAAGGCGGATGCGTCCAGCTTGAGGCATCCCATCGGCATCTCCACGTCGAGCTCCTCCGTCCAGCTCCGCACATGATGGCCGCGATCGCGACCTGCTGCACGTGTAGCGAAACGTGCTAAAAATAAACTGTTGCGGCTCTCTCTCTGGAATTTTGTCATGATTATAGTTAATCCTTGTATTTCCTAAGCACTATACTATACTGATATTGCTCAACAAAGCAATTGATTGATATGAAAACCTCCACATTCCTTTTCGCAGCATCATTACTGACATCCTGCGTATCCTCCGCTGCAAATATGGCGACCAGTGACGGCAAGACCGCCATCTACAACATTGTCATCCTCGACCAAAGTGGCTCGATGGATACGATCAAAAATGAGGCAATGAGTGGCTACAACGAGACAGTCCAGACGATCAAGGCAGCACACAAAAAACATGAAGCCAGCCAGCAGCACTATGTGACGCTCGTCCTATTCAACAGCAGCGAGACAAAGACAGTCTATGACAAGGCCGCCAGTGCTCAGGCTCAAGAACTCACGGGCCAGACCTACCAACCCAATGCGGGCACCCCTCTCTATGACGCGATGGGGAATGCTCTCAATAAATTTCGCTATTCGCTCAATGATAAGGAAAAACACAAAGTACTCGTGACCATTATCACCGATGGTGAGGAGAATGCATCCAAGGAATACAGCGGCCCTGCAATCAAGAAACTCGTCGATGAGCTCAAGGGGCGCGGCTGGGTCTTCACCTACATCGGTGCGAACCAAGATGTTGAGAAGGTGGCGGCAACCCTGTCTGTCGATAAGCGCAACGCCATCCAATTTGCGCCTACAGCATCGGGGACAAAGGCAATGTTTAAGAAAAAGAATGCGAGCCGCAGCAAGTGGTTTGACCGTGTCGCAGAGGGCGAGAGTGAGGAGAGCCTCCAGCAGGATTTCTTTGACGAAGGTGATGCGAAAAAAGAATAAGCATTCGTAACATCTGCTACTCAAAATAGATCGACATCTTTCAGCGATGTCGATCTTTTTTCTTTGGAGAATCTCGCTTATTATTACTCTGGCTGTAATTATTACTTTGGCAGGAGTTAATGGTACAAATTGAGAGAGCTTCCGCATCGTGCGACTCAAATTTTTAACCTTCCTTTTGTTGAATAAAAAATTATATTTTTCATTCAAAAAAGGAAGCACATGCTCTTAACTTGATTAGATAGAGTCTATCAAGGAGCAAGCACAAGTTGCGATAGAGCAGCTTGAGACGAAGCAAATGAGAGACACCTCTCGAACGGTCCTGCAAAGCTGGATGCTGAGGAATAAAAGCGAGCTAGCGCAGCGAAGCGAAGTGTATCCTCAGCCTTACGCTTCGTCTCAAATTGGCATGCAATTTGTGCCGGATTGCGACTTGATGGGCTCTAGCTAATCAAGTACGCAA
>CAYJOV010000009.1:0-17558 GCA_964371905.1 uncultured Akkermansia sp.
GAGCTCGCTGTCGTGGAGGTAGATGAGTTTCTCGTGCGAGAGCAGAGGGAGTAGGGGCTTGAGGAGGCGGCTTGCTGGCGCGCTCTCTGCCTGTACTGGGATGCAGTATCGTGCGCCACCATGGACGCGCTTGAGCTGTCCTTGGCTTTCGAGCGCGATGAGGTCTGTGCGTATCGTTTCTTCTGTGACTGCCAGCTCTCGGGCTACGGCGGTGCTGCGTAGGCTCCCCCGCTCCGCGAGGAGGCGTAGGATGTACTCACGTCTTTGTATCGATAAGTACATAAGAGATCAAGAGTGAATGTGTTAAATTTCGGCGCGGAAGTTGTTGAGCTCGTGGCGCAGGCGTATCATAGCGACGCGTATATTGGACTTGTCGTGAAGATCGGGGGGGAGCAGCTCGTTGACGGAGTGGACTCTCTTGAGGAGATGCTTGACGCGCGTGAGTAGCAATTGGTGCTTCTTCTTCTCATGGCGATCTTCGTAGTAGAGTAGGATGGTGGCAAGGATGCGTGAGACGATGCGTGAGTATTTTTGCATCAGCTCTTCGACCTCCTCGGGATTGCCTTTTTCGCTGTCGATGCGTTTTTGGAGGTTGGCAGAGATGAGTTGGGTGAGCTCGTTGGTATAATAAAAAAGCTTGTGCTGCATCGCATGGTGAACGGGATGCCTGTCCTTTTGCTCAAGATAGTCAAAGAGTGTCAGCATGCGCGTATTGTCATACATGCTGCTAGGTATGATATACCTATCCTCGCGTATCCATGAGCCGAGTATCTGGGGGAGACTGAGGACGTAGGCCGTACTCGTCAGTGAGTTGTCCTCGCCATGGTACTTGTTGCGTATGGTGCGAAAGATGGCGGAGCGTGACTCGGCGCGATTGAGCTTATCATCCCAGTGGCAGCGTTCAAAATCGTCGCTATCAAGATCCATTTGATAGCGACTGTAAAGCTCGACACAGGTGTTGACGTGTGCGCGGAGGCGGTCACGATTGATGAGTGAGGTCAGATTTGCCTCGCCTTCTTCGTAGCTCCATTGTGCTAAGCTGATATCAAAGTCAAAATAGTCTAGCTCAATGAGAACGCGATAGCGCGTATCGACGAAGAATTCAATGGAGAGGGCGCGTCTGAGCGTCTGTGCATTGTTCTCATCCTGCCTGAGTTGCGAGAGGGTGATATCGCCTGCATACAGCTCGCGTGAGTGCTGCTCTAGGTGGCGTAGAGCCTCCCAATCTTCCTCAGGCTTATTCACCCAAGCTCTATTGCTAAAGCTCACCTTGCAGCCTGCGATATCGGGGCAGCTGTCACCGTCGAGCAGGTAATGGAGTGGTGGCGCGTCGTGGGTGTACCAGAGCAGCACATCGACAATGCCGCGCTTGCTGTTGTCGATGATGCCGCGCTGAACAATATTGGATAGATGGATGAGCATAAAATAGGGTGACGCTACCGTGCGCTAGGCGCAGGGAGACTGGCGGCGAGTGTAGCTATAGCCTCGGGGGCATTCATCAGCTCGACTACCGCATCCCAGCGACCTTGCATGAGAGCCTCTCGGGGCTCACTATCCATCATGAGTGGGATGGTCAGCTCACCGTCAGCAGAGCTCACGGTCATCGTGGCTAGGTTGATATTCCATGAGGTGTCGGGCTGCTGCTGCGTGCGAGCGATGACTTGCTGGAGGTCTTCGTGGGTCGCGCGCAGACAGGGGAGACCTATCCCTGTGCTGTTGCCAAAGAAAATCTCGGCAAAGCTTTCGGCGATGATGGCATGCACACCTGAGCGCTTGATTGCCTGTGGGGCGTGCTCTCGAGACGAGCCGCAGCCAAAGTTGTCACCGCCGAGGATGATGCTGGCTCCCGCATACTCGGGGGCATCAATGGGGTGATTCTTGCTGCTGCCATCTTCGTTGAAGCGTTCATCGGCAAACATTGTCCCTGCGAGCTCGTCAAAGGTGACGCACTTGAGAAAGCGCGCGGGAATGATGCGATCGGTATCCATATCGGCTCCTAAGACAGGAACAGCTCTACCCGAGACGGCAGTGATTTGAAGGAGGGGCATAAATGGGGGAGGGGGGAGAGGGGTGATTAGAGGGAGAATACTTCGCGAGGATCGGCGACGCAGCCCGTCACCGCAGCGGCGGCGGCCATGATGGGGCTCATGAGGAGGGTGCGCCCTGTGGGGCTGCCTTGGCGACCTTTGAAATTACGGTTGCTGGTGCTGGCGCAGATCTCATCGCCGTGGAGGCGGTCGGGATTCATCGCAAGGCACATCGAGCAGCCCGCGAGTCTCCATTCAAAGCCCGCTTGGCGGAAGATGTCAGCGATGCCTTCTTGCTCGCACTGGAGAGCTGTCATCTGTGAGCCAGGGACGGCCAGAGCACGCACGCCGGGGGCTACGGTCTTGCCTTGGAGCAGAGCGGCGGCTTCGCGCATATCACTGATGCGTCCATTGGTGCATGAGCCGATGAAGACGACATTGATGGGAAGTCCCTTGATGGGGGTATGAGGCTTGAGCTGCATGTAGTCCAGTGCTGTCGTATAGGCCTTGCGTGCTTCCTCATTCTTGGCATCCTCGACGGAGGGGATGTCTTCGTTGATACCAATGCCCATATCGGGGGAGATGCCCCAAGTGACGGTGGGCTCTATATCTGCTGCTTGAATGATGACGACATCGTCATAGACGGCATCCGCGTCGGAGCGGAAGCTCTCCCATCGCTGCACGGCTGCATCCCACTGCTCGCCTCGTGGCGCAAAGAGACGCCCCTTGAGGTAGCTGTAGGTCTTCTCGTCGGGATTGATGTAGCCGCAGCGAGCGGCGCCTTCTATAGCCAGATTGCACAGGGTGAGACGTCCATCCATCTCCATATTCTCGATGGTGGAGCCTGCAAACTCGTAGGCGTAGCCCAAGCCCCCATCCGCGCCGAGGAGACGGATGATATGCAGAGCGACATCCTTTGCTGTGACGCCTACGCCCAGCTCACCCTCGACGCGCACTTGGCGGACCTTGAGAGGCTGCATGGCAACACTTTGTGTGGCGAGCACGTCGCGTACCTGTGTCGTGCCTATCCCCATGGCGATCGAGCCGACAGCTCCATGCGTGGCAGTGTGCGAATCGCCGCAGACGATGGTCATCCCCGGTTGCGTGATCCCGAGCTCGGGACCGACCATGTGGATAATGCCCTGCTGGGAGCTGCTGAGATCAAAGAAGCGTATCTTGTTGTCTTGGCAATTGCGGCGCAGCTCATTAAGCATTGTCTGCGCGCGCTCGTCCTTGAAGGGCTCAATCTGCTGATCCGTTGGGATGATATGATCGACGGTGGCAAAAGTGCGCTCGGGGTGGAGCACGGGGAGTCCTAGATCGCGTAGCATGCCGAAGGCTTGAGGGGAGGTGACCTCGTGCATGAGGTGTGTTGCGATAAAGAGTTGCGTACGGCCGTCAGGTAAGATGCCTACGGTGTGTGTGTCCCATACTTTTTGATAAAGAGTTTTGCCCATGTTGTCGTTTGATCTGGTTGATACAGGTTGGTAGGTCTATTGTAGCATTTTTCTTGTCTTGTGTCAAGGTTACGCACGAGAGCTATGAGTAGGAATAAGGCATCTACATGCCTCGTTGCCAAGGTGGAGAAAATGGCGTAGGGACTTGTTGATTAAATTAGTTTGAATTTTCAGGCGTAGCGATTTTTTCAAGTCAGAATGCCAAACTGTTAAATAGGCTGAAAAGAGATCCCTCCCTTGTTATAGCTCTGGGAAATTACTATTTAACGCAAAAGGATGCAGATTTGATTTAAATTTTAAATAGTGAATATAATCAGTCGTTATTTTTTAATGGATTGTATCTAATGTATTTCAAGTTTGCTTCTCGTGCAACTGTAAGGGTATCTCTGCTATAGTTTTGTCTGTATGGGGATTGGGGCTTGCAGTGTGAGGGGAGAGTCATTATAATGATGGCTCTAATGAATTCCCCATTACCAGTGACGCTTTTTGATCAGGTAGATTCTGCTGCCGTGCGCCCTATAGATGCCGATCAGTCGCGTGATCGAGGGCTTGCCCCAGAGATTCCCGATCATGAGATTATTCGTTGCATTGGCTATGGTGCTTATGGTGAGGTGTGGCTGGCTCGCTCGATTACGGGGGCTTACAGGGCGGTGAAGACGATTTGGCGCGAGGATTTTGAAGATGAGGCTAGCTTTCGCCGTGAGTTTGAGGGACTGCTCTATTATGAACCGATCGCGCGCAGTCATCATGGATTGGTTCATATCCTTCACATAGGGCAGCTTCAGGGGGATTCTCCTATGTATTACTATGTCATGGAGCTTGCCGATGATGCTCATACAGGGCATCATATCGAGCCAGATCGTTACACGCCGCGCACCTTGCTCAATGATATGCGACGCTATGATCATAGCCCTATGCCTATAGATCAGGTCATCCATGTGGGCTGTCAGCTCGCACGCGCTCTGCGCTATCTGCATGGGGAGGACTTGACCCATCGCGACATCAAGCCAGCTAATATTATTTTTGTACATGATAGGGCGAAGCTCGCTGACGCGGGGCTCATTGTGCAGGGGATGGGGGTTGGTTTTGTCGGTACGCAGGGCTATATACCTCCCGATGGGTCGGGGACACCGCGTGCTGATGTGTATGCTCTAGGTATGGTGCTCTATGAGATGATCTCGGGCAAGGATCGCATGGAGTTCCCCGATCTACCTGATGATAATCCCGATCAGAGTCAGCATCAAAAATGGATTGCCTTCAACCGCTTGATTTGCCAAGCGGCGAGCGCGCGAATAGATAGCCAGAGTGTCTTGAGCGCGGATGCGCTGCTGACACGCCTTGAGGCTATACGGGCTGGTGAGTATGGGGATGAGCGTCGTGTGCGCTGGGCTAAGGTGGGTCGCCGTGCGTGGCAGGTGATGCTTTTTTTGGTGATTGTGATCTTGGGTGTCTCACTCTTTCAGTATCTTCCTTCCCAGTTGTATGTACGGCTGTCCCAGATTTATCTCCTTCTGACACATCCCGAAGCGGATGTGAGTATTCCTAGTGAGGTAAAGCATGATCAGCCTCCAAGTACTGAGAAGGCGCAGCTCACAGAGTTTCACGACCATGGTCAGGTCTATATTATTAGTAATCCGAGTAATGCCTCTGTTTACAAGCTCAATGGTGACTATGTCAATGAGACGCCGCTAGGACCGCTCAACCTGCCCAAGGAGACGCGAGTGCGCCTTATCTTGCGCAAGCCGGGCTATGCCGATATGACATTAGAAGGCGTTGTTGAGGCCAATGAGGTACTCTCTCTCGGGGGGGATCTCTATCGTCTGCATCTGCCTGATGCAGAGAAGGTCTGGACGGATGTGTTGCAGGACGTCTACAAGCCCGTGGTGAATGGGCATCTCTCGGAGCGACCTATTCGTCGAGCGCATTTTGAGAAATTTCTTCTTGCTAATCCTTTGGAGAAATACAAAAATTATGAGATCGTGCAGCAGGCTCAGAAGGGGCAAGAGGTCATTCTCACCGAGCAAGCAACGGCCAGTGCCTATGCCGAATGGCTGATGCATGAGTGCGAGGCGCAGGGGCTGCTGGATGAGAGCTATATCATGATTCCAAGTCAGGATAAGAGTATACTCCCGCGCAGCAAGCATCGCGCTTATCGCATCCGCGTGACGCGCCTCCCTCAGACTCCTATCACGGTCTTTACCAATCCAGCAGGGGCTTCTGTGATGGTGAATGGAAAATTCATTGGAGTCACTCCCATTGTCAATACAGAAATCCCCCTCGCACCCTACCATATCGAGCTGCGTCTCAAGAGGCATCAGACCATCCATCATAGCGGGATATCCCCCGAGGGTTTGAAGCTGAACTTCCAGCTCAAGGCGAATAATGCCGTCTCCTTTGACACAGCTTGGTTTAATAGTCTCGGTCTTCGCTTTATGCCCTTGACAAGCAGACTGATGGGCTGTGTGACTGAGCTGCGCATGAGTGATTATATGAAGTTTTGCAATGAGCGCGAAAAGGCGCCTCCTATCAAGCCAAACTACCCTCATAATGAGCACTACCCTGTCGTGAATGTCACGCGTGAGGAGGCTCAGGACTTTGCCCGATGGCTGACGCTGCGCGAGCGCGCGCAGGGTATTATTGAGGAGTCTGATCAATACCGCCTCCCTACTGACGAAGAGTGGAGTCGTATGGCGGGTATTGAGCAAGAGGAGGGAGGGCAGCCTTTTGAGCGTTATAACAGCTATGTCAGGCGAGGTGTGGAAAAGTACGCATGGGGCGAGAGCTGGCCTCCGAGCAACTCCACGGGGAATTTTGCCGACAAATCCGCTGTTCAACACGTGGTGATGAATCGCGTCATCGAGGGCTATGAAGACGGCTACGCCTACACTTCTCCTGTGGGGAATTTTAAACCCAATGCAATAGGGCTCTTCGATATGGGGGGGAATGTGCAAGAGTGGGTGAGTGATACCTATGGAGGCCCACCAGACTTTCGCTTTTTGCACTATGGGGTTGTACGAGGTGGATCATTTTACTCCTTCCATCCCACGCAGATCTCCTCCTATGTTCGTACGCCCAAGCCTCATGATACGCGTGATGATCACACGGGCTTTCGCTTGGTGCTGGAGCGGCAGGCACTCAAGTTCTAAATCTCTTTTTTCTCGGATTGAAGGTGTTGAATATTATGTTGTAATGCTTTTTCTCTTGAGTTTTCTTATTATAGATGCTATAATAGTCTCGTGAAGTTTATCGTCGTAACAGGAGGGATAGCCTCAGGCAAGTCAAGCGTCGTCGCACTTTTGCAACAGCTCGGAGGCAAGGGCTTGTCAGTCTTTGATTGTGATGCCGCACTCTCGCAGCTCTATCAGACAGGGCGTCTCTCGCGTGATTTGGTCACACTCTTTGGACCAGATGTCCTACTGGAGAACGATCAGGTCAATAAAGCACTGCTGCGCGAGATCCTACTCAATGACCCCGAGGCTAAGGCCAAGCTCGAAGAGCTCATCCATCCCCGCCTCATGGAGCTCTGCCACCGAGACCGTGAGCGCGTCGCCCAGTCGGGTCAATGCCATAGCTATGTGCTCGACATCCCCCTCTTTTATGAAAGTCTCAGCACGCGTGACCTCAAGGTGGACAAGGTCTGCGTCGTCGCCCTCAGTGAGCAAACACAGTGCGCGCGCCTGATCGCACGAGACGACTGCTCCGAGGAGATTGCACGCGCTCGTATGCAAGCGCAAATGCCCACTCAGGAAAAGATAGATCGTGCCGATCTCGTCTTTTGGAATGAAGGCGATACCAGCAACTTGGAGGCTCAAGTCGCACATTTTTATAACACTGAGCTCGCGCCAGAGCAGGCAGAGGAGAGCAGTATACCAGAGTCCATTCACCTCAACGAGTGGCGCACCCTCAGCTACCAGGAGCTCCAGCTTATCGCGGAGGCTCTCCCCAAGCAGGGGCTACGCTCCCTGCCTCGCGCCGAGCTCGTGCAGGAGCTCTGCCGCTACTACCTCGGTCGAGGAGCGCGTGTTACCGCGACGGGGGTGCTCGAAAAGTCCAAGGACAATTTCTACTCCCTGCGTGACGCGACGCGCAGCTTCCGACCACTAGCTGATGATATTTATGTATCGCAGGAGCTCGTCAATCAGTATAAGCTGCGCGTCGGCAATGAAGTAACCGTTCGACTCCGCCAGCCACGCGGCAAGGTGGAACGCTATCTTGGTGCTGCTGCCGTGCTCCAAATAGAAGGCGAGGAGGCCGTCGGCTACGCCCCCAAGCCCCACTTTGACAAGCTCACCGCTCTCATCCCTGATGAGCGACTCATCCTCGAGCACCCCAAGGTGAATGTCGCCTCCATGCGCGTGCTCGACCTCATCACCCCACTGGGCAAGGGGCAGCGCGCGCTCATTGTCGCCCCCCCTCGTGGAGGTAAGACCATTCTACTCAAGACGATGGCCAAGTGTCTGCGCCGCAACTATCCTAGCAGCGAGCTGCTCATCCTCCTGCTCGACGAGCGTCCCGAGGAGGTCACCGATTTTGAAGAGACGGTCAAAGCCCCCGTCTATGCCTCCACCTTTGATGAGCCCTCGACACGTCATGCTCAGCTCAGCGACCTCGTCTTAGAGCGCGCACGTCGCCTAGTCGAGCAGGGCAAGGACGTGATCATCCTCTTGGACTCCCTCACACGCCTCGCGCGTGGCTACAATGCGAATCAATCAGGTGGACGCATCATGTCGGGTGGCCTCGGCTCCCATGCTCTGGAAAAGCCTCGCAAATTCTTTGGCGCAGCACGCAAGGTCGAGGAGGGCGGTAGCCTCACCATCGTAGCTACCTGCCTCATCGAGACAGAATCCCGCATGGATGATATTATCTTTGAAGAATTCAAAGGCACAGGCAATATGGAAATACGCCTCGACCGCGAGCTCTCCGAGCGACGTATCTACCCCGCTATCTCCATCCCTCAGAGTGGCACGCGCAACGATGACCGACTCTATCACCCCGATGAGATGCGCCGTGTCCTTCAGCTGCGCCGCCAGCTCGCCTCCCTCCCCGGTTGGGAAGGACTAGAAGCCCTGCTTCGTGAAATCTCTAAGACGCAAAATAACGCGGAGCTGCTGCTCAAGGGAATTTCAATCTAATTATTTGCAGATAAAACTCGCTGAGACGCGACGAAGACAGCAAGCAAAAAGAGAGTGGACAGAATGCCCACTTTCCTTTTGTTGGTAATTCCATCCTGCAGAGTGGCACACGCAACGATGACCGACTCTATCATCCCGATGAGATGCACCGCGTCCTCCAGCTGCGCCGCCAGCTCGTCTCCCTCCTCGGCAGGGAAGGACTAGAAGCCCCTGCGTCGCGAAATCTCTAAGACGCAAAATAACGCGGAGCTGCTGCTCAAGGGAATTTCAATCTAATTATTTGCAGATAAAACCCGCTGAGACGCGACGAAGACAGCAAGCAAAAAGAGAGAGTGGACAGAATGTCCACTCTCTTTTTGTCGGTAATTTCTTAAAGAAGGGGGAATTAGCCAAGCTTGGGAAGAGAGGCTGCGGCTACAGCCTGACCGTGACGCTTGGTCTTTTCATCGGGGACGCAGAGCGTGATCTTGAGCTCGGGGAACTCCGCGGCAAGCACCTCGTTGGCCTTGTCGATGATGATCTGACCACCCTCACCTGTAGCAACGCGACCGAGGAAGAGCAGGTTGCGCACATCGTAGAAGGTCGAGAAGTAGGCTACCGTGTAGCCGAATTGCACACCGATGGTGTCATAGATCTTGCGCGCGCGCTCGTCTTGATCTTGCATCGCTGCTTGTACCTTCTTGAGCTGCTCAGGGAAGGGCATAGCGCCGAACTCAAAGCCTGCGCGAGGCGCGAGACGAGCAACGGCCTGCTGGGAGAAATAGAGAGCACCACAGCCCTTGTCACCCGACCACTCGTCGAGACCACCGTCTACTTGGTAATCGACAGGGACGAAGGCGAGCTCATTGAGCCAAGGCATGATGTGACCCTCGGGGTCGACGTAGCCTGAGGCAAGAGAGGTACCCATGGCAATGCCGAGGACGGCATCATCTTCCATACCCATCGCGCCAGCGAGAGCGGTGACTTCACCGTCATTGACGACTTCAAAGGGAACATTCTTACCCATCTTTTCCGACCAGACTGCTTGCAGATCGCGGAACATGGGGCGGATCACCTGCTCGAAGTCCTCGACGGAGATACCGCGGAAAAGAGAGCCAACGCGAGGCTCACTGTTCACATAAACACCTGCTGCCGAGCCGCCGATGGCGTCGACCTGAGGCATGTGCTTTGCAGCGCGCTCCAGGGAGTCTTGCACACCCTCAACTTGGTAGTTGGGATCTTTTTGGTGATAGGGATCCCAGACCACTTCTTCGGAGAAGACTACTTCACCATTCACGACTGCGGCGCACTTGCGGTCAGAGCCACCGAGGTCAAAGCCGATGCGGTAGCCATCGAGATTGCGTCCCAGAGGCATGGAGGAGGAGGACTCCTCGGGCAGCGCACAGCGGCAGCACTTGGTCACCGAGATAGGCTGATCATAGATACGCTTGCCGATGAAGTCCCAGTCAAACTCGCGAGCACCGCCTGCGCAGTAGGTCTCAGCGAGCATGTCTGCAATCGCGTCACAGCCCGCGACGTGAATGGTACAGCCGCCCTTCATCCAGAGGAGGAATTTGACGGTGCGTTCGACGTAGAGATTATTCAGAGCGATGTTGTCACCCTCATGAGGGAGGATCTGGGAGGACCAGCGGAAGCAGGTACCATCCAGTCGAGACAGAGCAATATCAATGCAGACGGAGTCGGGAGTCTCGGCTACTTTCTGGGCGTATGCCTTGTTCCAGAGGACAGGAGCCACAAAGTTGGGATCGAGTGTGGGGGTGAATTGTGCTTGGATGTTCATAGTTGATGTGCGTGTTGCGTTGCTAAGTGATATACTACTACCATGATGAAAGAGCTATAGCAAGCAAAAAATCATGGAGCGCAGTTCTTGGGCGTTCTGGGGAAGGGTAATACATCTCTTATATTCTGCACTCCGGTGACAAACATGAGCAAACGCTCAAACCCGAGCCCGAATCCCGCGTGCGGCACCGTCCCATAGCGACGCAGATCTGCATACCAGCTGTAGTCCTCCAACGCCATACCCGAGGCCTCCATATTGGACTCCAGCACATCGAGACGCTCCTCGCGCTGACTGCCGCCGATGAGCTCGCCGACACCTGGTACGAGCACATCCATGGCCGTGACCGTCTTGTCATCATCATTACGGCGCATGTAGAAGGGCTTGATATCCTTGGGATAATTGTAGACAATGACGGGGCTCTTAAAGTGCTGCTCGGTGAGGTAGCGCTCATGCTCTGTCTGCAAATCCATGCCCCAGACTGGCGCGTATTCAAAGTCATGCCTCGCAGCCTGCATGATCTCAATAGCCTCGGTGTAGGAGCAGCGCACAAAGGGTGAGGCACTCACGTGCTCCAGACGCTCACGCAAGCCCTTATCAACGAATCTGTTGAAGAAGTCTAAATCCCCGTCCTCATCCGCGAGCATCGCATCGACAAGGAATTTCACAAAGGACTCGGCGACATCCATGTCGCCCTCCAGATCACAGAAGGCCATCTCAGGCTCAATCATCCAGAACTCTGCCGCATGGCGCGTGGTGTTGCTATTCTCCGCGCGGAAAGTGGGCCCAAAGGTGTAGATATTGCCCAGCGCGCAGGCAAAGCACTCGCCCTCCAGCTGTCCTGATACCGTCAGCGAGGTCGGCTTGCCAAAGAAATCTTTCTCATAAGACTGCTTGCCCTCATGCAGGGGGTCAAGGGTGGTCACGTGGAACATCTCGCCTGCCCCCTCACAATCCGAGGCGGTGATAATGGGCGTGTGTACCCAGATAAAACCACGTGCCTCAAAAAAGCGATGCACCGCCGTCGCCATGCGCGAGCGCGTGCGGAAAACCGCGCCAAAGAGATTCGTACGCGGGCGTAGATGCAAGATGGAGCGGAGGAACTCAGGGCTGTGCCCCTTCTTTTGCAAGGGATAGCTATCCGTCACTGTCCCCAGCAGCTCTAGGCTACTCGCCTGCATCTCCCATGCCTGCTTTCCAGGGCTTGCCACGAGACGTCCTGTGACGCGCACCGAGGCTCCTGTGCTCATCTCCTTGATGTGCTCATAGCCTGCAATGCCCGCATCGGCAATCACCTGCATGGAGGCGATGCAAGAGCCGTCATTGATTTCAAGGAAGGCAAACTTCTTGGAATCGCGGCGTGTGCGCACCCATCCCTCTAGGATGAGCTCCTCACATTCGGAGCTGCGGCGCAGGAGATCTCGTACAAAATGGCGTTTGGCACTCATAGCAATTTAATTAATACGAGTGGCACTATACCAGCTCCGCTTGAGCAAGGCGAGAAAGATTTTTTCTGAAATGATGCCGTGTCGCTTTTATCCTAGCCTAGCAAGAGCAAGTCGCGCTTGCATGCGCTGCTACTGTGTGCTAGACTGTGGCAAGATGATGATTTCATTTTACAAAATGACGGGAGCTGGCAATGACTTTGTGATGCTCGACAATCGCGACTTGAGCTTGACTCCTATTCTCACACGCGAGATCATCGCCTCGCTGTGCCACCGCCGCTTTGGCATAGGAGCCGATGGCCTCATCGCTGTAGAACCCGCCGAGGGGGATGCCCACGTGCGCATGCGCTATTATAATGCGGATGGCGGCGAGGCTGAAATGTGTGGCAATGGCGCTCGTTGTTTTACGGCCTTTGTGGACTTTCTCACCGATGGTGAGCAGGAGATGTGGGAGTTTGAGACGATGGCAGGCATTGTCAAGGGCAAGGTGAACGAGGATGATACTGTCACCATCGAGCTGACAAAGCCCCATGGGCTATGCCTTCATACGATGGCTGCCAGTGAAGGACTCGCAGCGGATGTGCACTTCCTTAATACGGGCGTTCCTCACGCGGTCGCCTTTGTCAAAGATCTGGAAGAGCTTGATGTGAAGACGACAGGTGCCTTCCTTCGCTATCACGACCACTTTGCCCCAGCGGGAACGAATGCAAACTTTGCCGAGGTACTTGAGCCCCAGATGCTCAAGATCCGCACCTATGAGCGCGGTGTCGAGGATGAGACTCTCGCCTGTGGCACAGGCATGACCGCAACCGCCCTCGTGCATGCACTACTCACTGACGCCGTCTCGCCTATCAGCTTGCAGGTTGCGGGAGGCGACGTGCTATCCATTGGCTTTAAACGTAAGGGGGAGAGCTTCTCCGATGTGACCTTGACGGGTCCTGCGCTCATCGTCTTCCGCGGTGAGGTGATTTTGTCAGTATAGGGGGCTACTATGTTTTGCTTTAGCGACACGCTGGGTTATTCCCGCCCTGATCTCGAGTGCGGGCAAGCACATGGAGATATCATTCTCATTGGCATGATGGGGTGTGGTAAAAGCACTGTGGGTCGCACGCTTAGTATTGATCTTGAGCGTCCTTTTCTCGATATGGACGCTCTGATCGAGGAGCAGATAGGCAAGAGTATCCCCGATATATTCCGCGAGGATGGCGAGGCGCACTTTCGCTCTCTTGAGACAGCTTTGCTGCGCTACCTCGTGGAGGGAAGGCACAGCCCTGCCGAGGGCTGTGTGCTCTCCACGGGCGGTGGGGTCCCCCTACGCCCTGAGAATCGCGAGCTGATGCGTCAGCTCGGCTTTATCATCTGGCTGCGAGTTGACGTAGATGTGCTCTACGAGCGCACGATGCGCAGCAATCATCGCCCTCTGTTGGCGCAGGCAGAGAGCCTCCATGAGAGGCTCACCTCACTCTGCGAGACTCGCTACCCTATCTATGAGCAGACGGCGCATTACATCATTGATTCGAGTCGCAAGGATATCTGCGATGTGGCCGACGAGATCAAGCTGGCTGCTCAGCGCTATATTATGCCTACTGAATAAAGTGGATTGTCGTGAGCTTGTTGCCCCGTCACAACGCGAATCATGCCTATTGCTTTTGCTATATCAAAATACTCTATACGCGTTGATCGTTGGGCAATTTGTCAGTTAATAGGTCGTTGCTGCAATTCTAACTCGCCTTTTGTAGTGTCATATAATGCAAAACAGGCCATATTGGGAATATTTCTTGACTGCCCTACAGAGCCAGGGTTGAGAATAAACTGTTCTCCTTGCTGCATGAGGATAGGGTGGTGCGTATGCCCAAAAGCTACAACATGATAATCAAGATCAAATAGCTTGTCTAAGTGAGGATTGTCTGGGTAGAGATATTCCTCTAGGGGGTTGCTAGGTGATGCGTGCTGGATTAGTATATTCTTAGCATCTAGGCAAAGAGTCAGTTGAAGAGGAAGTGACTCGAGCCATTGATAGTTGCTTTGGGTCAGCTGCGTCTTTGCATGCTCTATCCCTTCACGGACTCTGGCATTGACGCGTCTAGTGATACCGTTGCTAACATAATAATCGTGATTCCCCTTGACGCATGTACAATGTCGGAAATTTCGGATGTAGTTAATAACTTCGTTCACATCGCGTCCATAGCCTACAAAGTCACCCAAGCAGATGATGTGATCTGCTTGAGTAAGCTCAGCTTCTATGATTTTAAGAGCCGCAAAATTTGCATGTATATCACTGAGAAATATGATTCTCATAGTAGCGTATCCTTTTACTGATCGATTCCTCTATGGTGCTACTTGCTACAAATCCTAATATCTTGTGTGCTTTTTGGGTTGATACGATCCACTTGACATTTTCATCAGCATCAATTAATCCATTCAATGTTATCTCTGTAGCAGATGGTATGAGTTTTTTACAAATCTCAGCGAGCTCAAGATTAGAAAGAGATCTGGGATGGGCTATGTTAAAGGTACCACTCTGCACACAGTCTATACTTTTCTGTACAGCTATTGCTATATCATCGACATCGATATAATTCTGAACTCTCCCCCCTTTGCCTAGCAGCGTGATATTCTCACCTTTTAAACACTTCTCTACGAAAACAGAAAAAATCTTATTCTGAGGCATATCTGCGCCTATGGGAGAAGGCAATCTCAGATTGATAACGGTGACTCCTAATTTAGTTAACAAATTAAAGGCGTACTCTCCAAATACTTTTGTACTATGATAGAGGGTCGGGGGATTAACTGGATGCTCTTCTGTGATGGGGAGGAATAAGGGGGTGCCGATGACTGGAATACTGGAAATGTAGATGATTTTCTTGCAATTCGTTTTACGTGCAAGCTCGCACATTTGCATGATGCCTGAGCAGTTTACATCAATCAGTCCCCTGTCGGCATCGTCATGAGAAAGTGATGCCGCGTTGTGAATAATAACATCAAGATTGCTGCAAGACGACAAAAGCTGCTCTACAAACCCGCCCTCTCCGAGTGACGCGGAAATATAATGGGCGGAATCAATAACGCTAGATTGCGCGCCCTGCGATGTGCCCCAAATGGTGTTGTCTGTTCGAAGGAGAGCTCGGGCTATGTTTCGCCCTACAAACCCATTGACCCCTGTGATAAGAATTTGACTCATATTGGTTATTGTACGATTTTTTCTTCTGTATAACGAATGATCTTTGCAGGCTGTACGTTGAAAAACGGCTCCAAACACTGCTGTCCACAGACATACTCATCGATAGCTGCTCTCAAGTCTCGGAAGCCGATGAGATCTCTCATAGGAGTTGTCCCTGAGAATCTAATATTTAATTCAAAACAAACGGGTCTATGATTGTGCATTCTCAGCTGAATATTAAGAGGCCCACGCACGCCGAGCTTATCGGTTATTTTCTTGCACTCATCATAAATAAGCTGGTTTTCAACCGTCTCGGCAAACACCGTTGTACCGTTTAAGAGTTGGCGTTTTAGGATTATCATATCCTGTAGAACGCCATTTTTGTCGCTGTAGACTGCAACAGTATACTCACTATCGTCATCCCCCAAAAGCTCCTGAATAACATAGCTGCTGATGTTTGAGACCTTAGACAAGTCATCGTATGATTTTAAAATATGTATACCTTGTGATCCTTTGCCTGATTTTGGCTTGGCAATGAGAGGAAAGCACACTTTGTCAATGAGTTCTTGGATATCAGCAGCATTGCTTCCATCTGCAAATAGAGGATAATTGCACTGATTGTCTCTTAGCCATTGAGCCGTGAGTAATTTGTCATTGCCAATTTTTAACTGATCAGGGAGGGCGATGATAAATTCTGATCTAGTTGATAGTTTAAGAATATCAATGCTTTTAGATATAGCGATGATGTTCTCTTCTACGCCGCTCAAGACCAAATCAACATCTTCTTTAATACAGACTTTTGTAAGCCAGCTGATAAAGTCCTCAGAATTCGCGTACGGAGAAGTATAAAAATCATCTACTAGGTATTTGCCAATAGAGTTCTCGAATACACAAGCTCCTATGAGTTTGGCTTGAATATCGGATCTTCTAATAACTGATATCATGCCCTGTGTGACATTTCCTGATACACCGAGTAATAAAATATTCATAAAAGACTCTATTTGCTTGTCGGAAAATTGATTCTGTCCTTAATAATAAAACTGGGTCGGGACTTCACTTGGTCGAAAATGTTTCCTACATAGATACCTATGCTGCCCATAAGAATAGTTAAAAAGCCTGTCGAGAACCAAATAGATAAAATAATAGCAGTGAAACCTGATACTGTTATATTGAAGATGTAGTATTTTGTCAAGTAGTACAAACTAATAGCCAGTGAAAGAATGACGATCGCGAATCCAATCTGTATCATCAAGCGTAATGGCTTGTTAGAGAAAGTAATGATAGTATCAGCTGCTAATTTTATAGATCGTGCAAGATTATAGCTAGATGTTCCTACTTCCCTATCGCAGTGTGGGATGGAAACGGAAGACTGTTGAAAGCCAACCCATCGAACCATGGTTGGCAGATGTCGTGCTCGATCACCCATGGACAAAACGGCTTGAATCACGCTGGCTCGATAGGCACCAAAGTTGGCAACACTGCCATCTTGAGGCGTTTCTGTAAAATAGCTAAGTGCTTTATAAAAAAGTGTTGAAGAGAGCTTTTTAAAAAAACCGTGTCGCCGATTTTCACGTTGTGCAAATACGACATCGTAGCCTTTATTGAGCTCGTTGATCATGCTAGGTATCTCAGCAGGGTTATCCTGTAGATCACAATCCATCACGATAATGATCTCGCCAGCAGCTAAGCTTAATCCCGCAGTAATAGCGTAGTGTTGGCCAAAGTTGCGACTGAGATTGAGAGCCTTCACACGCTTGTCTTTTTGACAACATTCAACTACTTCTGCCCATGAGTTATCGGGAGAGGCGTCATTGACAAGAATAATCTCAAAGTCTTGCTTGCTGGGGGCAACAGATTCAATGATACGATCCACCAAGGTGTGAATCATTCCTTCCCCTTTGTAGACGGGTGAAACGATAGATAAGTACATACTATTAGAGTTTTATGGTGGTAAGAATATCTAGAGAAATGAGGGGTGAGCGTCTACTTTGCCCATGGTCATAGGTTCACCTAGAGTGACAAACTCCAAAATGCGAACAAGAGCGCGAGTGAGCGACATGAAAGCAGAAAAAACAAAGGGGGCAAAGATTAATTGAATGTGGATTAGCAGTTTTTCTGTTAGGTTAGACTCATTAGGAATGCTGATCTCTAATCCTGCAATTCTCCATTTCTGAATGATCTGTCCATAGACAGTAAAGAGAATCATGCCTAGGATATAGATGTAGTTGTACATGGATAATAGCTTTAGGAATGAATCAAATAGTAGGAAGAATATACCACATACATCAATAAAGTCAAGGAATATTGTTGCGTGATTTAAAAGCCCTATCTGATCAAAGAGGTTTGAATGTTCGGGCTGGTAATTTCCACAAATACAATTTCAATCTTATAAAGGGGGCTTCTCGCGAGGCCGCTTTTGAGTGCTTTTAGGCTGGATTTTCCCGCCGCTTTTCCCCCACGAGGTGTCGTGGGGGGCTCTGGTCTCAAATTGGCATGCAATCCCGTCGCTTTTCCCCCACGAGGTGTCGTGGGGGGCTCTGGTCTCAAATTGGCATGCAAT
>CAYJOV010000009.1:17658-40147 GCA_964371905.1 uncultured Akkermansia sp.
CCCGTCGCTTTTCCCCCACGAGGTGTCGTGGGGGGCTCTGGTCTCAAATTGTTTTGGATGATAGATCATCTCATCATGCAGCATATCGGTCAAGAATCATATTGATGCTTGATCGATGGCATCAGGGTGATTGAGGGAAACAGGGTGTACCTTGCTCAATGTCGAGACGGTCATCGGCGTGCAGAAGCACGGGAAGATGACGCTGCCCGAGTCCCTCAAAGCCCCCGCGTGTTCTTGAACCAATAGGATATCGATACGATCACATACCCAAAAATGGATTAAGTCGTCGAGAGCCCGCAGTCAATCTCCCACCTACAATCGGACTTCCCCCTAGGTTCGCTCTATGAGAGCCTCTTTGGATGGATGACGCAGTGACGGAGACAAAAAACGCGATACCAACGAATAAATCCCATTTCCCACATCAGTTAACACAGTTCTCTCAGCCTCCATGCCGCGATCGTCACCTCTTATGTATCTTATAGATTATTGACAAAAGTCTTGCAAAAAGATAGCATTGTGCTAGGGTGATCTTTTATTTTACTTAAAATGGATACACCACCTAAAAAAGAAATAATCTACATCGCCATGAGTGCCGATCTACTGCACCCAGGGCATCTCAATATCATTGAAGTAGCGCGTAATATGGGTGGTGAAATCGTCATCGGATTATTGACTGACGCTGCTATTGCAAGCTACAAGCGACTGCCTAGCATGAATTGGGTGCAGCGCAAAATTGTCGTCGAAAATATCAAAGGAGTCAGCCGTGTCATCCCACAAGAAACACTTGATTATTGCCCCAACTTGCGCCAGCTCCGCCCCGACTATGTGCTCCATGGTGATGACTGGAAAACAGGTATCCAGGCCACGACACGACAAAAGGTAGTCGACTGCCTCGCAGAATGGGGTGGTCAAGTGATTGACCTTCCTTACACGGAGGGTATTTCCTCGACTCAGCTCAACAAGGTACTTAAGGAAATAGGCACGACACCCGATATGCGTCGCCACAGGTTGGGTAGGCTCATTCAGAATAAAGATATTGTTACCATTTGCGAAGCCCACAATGGTCTGACCAGTCTCATCGTGGAGAATACCGCCATTGACGAAGATGGCAAGAAAAAGGAGTTTGACGGTATATGGATTAGCTCATTGACGCAGAATACGGCAAAGGCAAAGCCCGATATAGGCTACCTTGATACCACGACGCGTCTTGAGGTACTCAATGACATTCTTGATGTCACAACCAAGCCCATCATCTATGACGGTGACAATGGAGGCCCTATTGAGCACTTTATTTTCACCGTGCGCACACTAGAGCGTCTGGGTGTATCTGCTATCATCATTGAAGACAAGGTAGGTCTCAAGAAGAACTCCCTCTTTGGCACGGAGGTGTTCCAAGAGCAAGATAGCTTAGAGGACTTCTCCAAGAAGATCAAGGCGGGCAAGGCGGCCTGCGTGACTGATCATTTTATGATTATCGCACGCATCGAAAGCCTTATCCTAGAGATGGGCATGGATGACGCTCTTGCTAGAGCAGCAGCATACCTGAATGCTGGCGCAGACGGCATTATGATTCACTCCCGTCGCAAGTCATTTGACGAGGTAAAAGAGTTCTGCGCAAAGTATGAGCAGCTCCCCAATCGAAAGCCGCTCATCGTGGTTCCTTCGTCCTACTCCCATGTGACAGAAGAAGAGCTAGCAGAATGCCATGTGAATGTTGTCATCTATGCCAATCGGCTTCTCCGTGCAGCCTACCCTGCTATGGAGGATACGGCAAAAACAATCTTAACCCATCATCGCGCAAGAGAAGCAGACGAGAACAACTGCATGAATATTAAGGATGTTCTCACCCTAATCCCTGGAGGTTGATCATGAATACCGCCGATTTCTTTGACGTCTTGAGACAAAACGAGCTCCAGCATGTGAAGCAGGACTAGGTGACTGGTGCCTTGCTGGATAACATGAGAATCAAGTATAGATTCAAGATATGAACCGAGAGCGGTTGAAGAATAATCCCAAAGCAATAGCGAACAATTTGCCTCACTTTTCGCAAAAATAGTATCATCACGTCCTTATTTTTAACGCTAACACACAGTACATCATGAATAACATTTACGTCTTTACTCTATTTCCTATAGAGCTTATTTACAAGTATATCTATCTAGTACTATCCTCTATTACTGAGAACTATGGATGGGCTTTGTTGGCTTTATCAGTCTTGAATTATTTCTTGCTGATGCCGCTCAACAAGCTTGTCAGAGGGCAACAGGAGTCGGAGAACAACATGCAGCAGGTGTTAGAGCCTCAGCTCAGACACATTAAAGAGACATCGCGCGACGCTGAGCGACATCAAAGGATACAAAATCTCTACCAGCGCTACTCCTATCATCCCATCTTTGCGCTTCGCAATGTATTCCCACTGCTAGTACAGCTCCCCTTCTTGATGGCGGTGTACTTTATGCTGAGCTCTCTGCCGAATATAGAAGGCGTAAGCTTTCTCTTCCTGCGGGACTTAGCGAGCCCCGATGGCATGATTTTTGATCAAAACATCATGCCCGTCATCATGACTCTTGTCAGTCTGGTGAATGCCTGTTTTGTGGTGAGCTTATCAAGATCGCAGAAGATACAGGCTATTATTGTTTCTCTACTCTTTTTAGCTCTATTGTACAATGCGCCTTCGGCATTGCTTCTGTACTGGACGATGAATAATGTGATGATATTGAGCTTTGGTCTTCTCGGCAGAATCACGACCATCAAGAGAGCAACGCATACAATCGACAAAGCTAGAAAAATACTTCTACCCTCACTATTGGACTCAAGCGCTTTATTCATAGGCTTATGCTTTTCTGTACCTCTGCTCTTTACTATTAGTCATAATGTCAATTTTTTCAATAACGACCAAATAGTTAACCTTGTAAAATTTATTATTGCTGTGCTTTGTGGATGCTTAATTATCGGATCTATCATTGACAAGCTTATTAAGTTTTGCGCTTTATATAGTATTCTTATAACATTTCCTTGTACGATATCTATTAGAAAGAACGCACCAAAGGGCAACGAACAGCTTAGATTGGGTATGGACACATTCGTCTATCTCATGTTAGCTTTAGCAGGAAGTACATTATGTTTAGTACTTTGCATCAACATACGTCTATACTTTTCAAGTACGATACTTATCATAAGTATTTGCATAGCTTCTGCTGTGTTGCTATTTCTCATTATGAGGAAATACCACTTGAAAGGAATCAATATGACCATGCTTTCTCTATTAGTTTTCTGTTGTATTCAATTTGCTAGCTCCCAACACAAAGATGACAAGGCATCTTTAATTTCTGATGCGCTTATTATTCAAAATTTTCAAAACTTCCCGATAGAGGAGAAGATGCATCTTAGACCTAATATCTATATTGTCTATCTTGAGTCATATATGAGTTCTCATACATTAAGAACAACATATAACTATAATAATACTTCCTTTGAAAATGCTCTTATGGAAAAAGGTTTTAAAGTTTACGACAATCACTATTCTCATGCAGCCTTCACAAAAGGATCTCTCTTAAGTCTATTTCTAATGAATGAGAACGTTTTTACACAATTCGCAGGATCGGGCGATGTTATATCTAATGCTCACACTATCATTAGCGGAGGAGTAAATAATTTACTCTTTAACTTCCTAAAAAAGAACGAGTATTCTATTTCAACTTATTACGATTCGCAAGATTACTATATCAAATCTCACGGTAAATTACTCGATCATGCAATTGCAGATATAGACAACTCGTACTTAAATGTACTCGAATCGATTGCACCAAGATTATTAAGAGTGGTCAACTATTTAAATAAATCACTACTAAACAAATCCGAAAATTATACCTATATGGATATATATCCAAAAACATTCAAACATATCGAGAAAATAGCAACGATGACTAACCCGTCCTTTTTTCTCATCAAACCATTGAATAAACTACATATAGATGTGACGGCTTTAGGAAAGAACGATTATCAAAAATGGATTTCTTCTGGTGAATATCAGCGTAATATTAACCAAAATAATGAGGAATTATTATCTTTAGTAAATGTCATTGAGAAGAATGATCCTGATGCACTCGTCATATTATTGGGAGATCATGGACATAGATACACCCTTTTAGCTACGTTTGGTGAAGTCTGTCACTTAACTCTGGCTCATCTTAAAAAGAAATATCCGAAATTAGGCATGACATCGCAAGAAATCGTGGATGATATGTATAGTGTATTTTGTGCTATCAAAATGCCCAAAAACACAAAAAGGAAAGAATTCCTAGATTCTCCATTTGCATATTCAGATTTATTTAAGCATATTTTTGCAGCACTTGATGATAATCCAGCTTTTCTAAAACATAAATCTAAGAATATTTCATTCGATTTTAGTGGACATATTTTAGTGCGCGATCATAAGCCTGTAGAGAACGGAAAATAAGCACCGTATTTTTTCTAGAATGAAGCCTCCTACTCCAAATCGCACACAACAATATTCAAATGACGATCGACTTATTATCTCTTTACTCTTATACTCCGTTAGCCTATCTCGACCCAGGTAGCGGCAGTGCCTTGCTCGCCTCCTTATTCGCTGTGCTCACAGCCCTACTCTACTCTTTAAAAATCCTCTATTACAAGCTCATTGGCAAGAGTGTTTCTAATCAGGTGGGGTCAGATACACTGATCATTTTTAGCGAAGGTAAAAGCTACTACACAACCTATAAACCTATCATTGATGAGCTTATAGAGCGCAAGATCCATTTTCGCTATATCAGTCTCGATGTGTACGATCCGGCCTTGACGATAGAGAGCGAATATATGCACTCAAAGCTCTATTCACGCTCAGGGCTAGGCTTCGCAAAAATAACTGCCCTCAAGACGCCACTCATGCTCACGACGACACCACACATTGGCACAAAGGGCTATCCCCTAGCCCGTCCAAAAGAAGTAGAGAAGCTTGTCCATGTCTTCCATGATTATGTAGCAGGGGCATTTTATAGGCAAGGAGGGCTGGATCACTATGATATAGTCATCAGCACGGGCGAATACTGTAAAGAGTACATTGAGCGCGTCGAGGCGGCTAGACATACGCAAAATAAAGAAATCATCGCACTCGGTCTTCCCTATGTTGATAGCTTGTACTCGAGCTTATCTCAGCATCCCAGCCTTGAGAAGAGCCAGGGAGGCAAGAGCGTCCTCGTCGCGCCCTCTTGGGGAAGCAAAGGCTGTTTTAACAGCTATGGGACAAATTTTATCAAAGAGCTGACCGCCCAAGGCTACAAAGTCATCATTCGTCTGCATCCTCACTCCCATATCGCCGAGCCTCAAAATGTGGACAAATGGAAGACTGAGCTGTCGGATACAGGAGCTCTCTGGGATGAGGATATGTATAGCACCCCTGCGATGAAGCAAGCTGATATCTTGATTTCTGATACCTCCTCTATTCGTTTCGACTTCGCATTCCTTCATCTAAAGCCCGTTATCACACTCAATATACCACAGGTAAATCGTGCAGATTTCGAAGCCTCTTATCACGATAAAACATGGGATGAACTCATGGAGCGCGAGATCGGTGTCGTGCTGGAAAAGAGTAGCATTTCTAGCATAACTGAGACAGTGGAGCACGTCCTGTGCCAATTTGATAGCTCTAAGCTACAGCATATTCGAGATGAGCATGTCGCAAACTTTGGCTCATGCGCCAAGCCCATTGTCACATTTCTGGAAAATGTCATGAGTCGCAAATGAGTACACCTCTGTCTCTCCTTTATGGACAAAAAAGGGAGGCTTCTAGACATCTCACGATGATAGAAGCCTCCACCTAAGAGGGTAATCTCTGCAAAAAAATTATTTCTTTTTGCTGCTCTTTTTAGTAGCTGGCTTGGGGGCGGCAACAGGTTGCTTGAAGACAGAAGAGGGCTTGAAGCCCAGTGTCTGAGAAGCTGCAATCTTCATGGTCTTACCTGTTTGAGGATTGCGACCCGTGCGGGCGGCGCGCTTCTTCATCTCGAAAGTACCAAATCCGATGATTTGGACTTTTTCCTTGGCGACGGCTTCACTGATAGAGTCGAGAACGGCCTTGAGGGCAAGTTCCGCGGACTTCTTGGTGACGTCTTCGCCTAGTTTTTCCTGAATCTTATCTACAAGTTGAGTTTTGTTCATAGGCATGTATGATAGCATCTTTATCTCGCTTAGCAAGAGGAAAAACGCCACTTCTAACATATTTTTTACACTCTCAAATCAAATTTGTTCTATTAAAGAATAATACGATACTATTCCATGTAGATAAGTGTTTTGCTTCATTTTTGCCTCATCTCCGCGCCCATGTCACGCTAGTTCGTCCACGATTGGGCGGCTATCGCATCGCGCATCTCCAGCACCGAGGATTGAAAACCAATTATCAGCGCACGAGAGACAATAGTATGACCTATATTCAGCTCTTGGAGATGGGGTACCTCGGCGAGGTCGGCGAGATTGCTCAGCTGGATGCCGTGACCCGCGTGTACACGTAGCCCGAGTTGGTGTGCTACGTCAGCGGCGGCCACGAGGCGCGCGAGTTCTTTTTTGCGGGCTGCACCCTGCGTGTTGGCAAAACAGCCTGTGTGCAGCTCGATCATAGGTGCTCCGAGCTGCGCGCTGGCGCGTATCTGCTCGATGTCGGGATCAATAAAGAGGCTCACCTTGATGCCCGACTCGCTCAGCGCGCTCACAATGGGCGCGAGGAGCTCGAGCTGGCCTGCGACGTTGAGTCCGCCCTCGGTAGTGACCTCCTCGCGCTTCTCAGGCACGAGGCAGACATAGTCGGGCTTCAGATCAAGGGCGAAGGCGAGCATCTCGGGGGTGGCTGCCATCTCTAGATTCAAGGGCAGCGAGATGTGCTCGCGGATGTGGTAGGCATCCGCGTCTTGCATGTGGCGTCTGTCTTCGCGTACGTGGATGGTGATGGAGTCGGCGCCACCCGCCTGCGCCGCGCGGGCGGCTTCGAGGACAGAGGGCTCGGCATGGGGGGCATCAAGCATGCCCTGATAGCGGGCTTGGCGTAGGGTGGCGACGTGGTCGATATTAATACCTAAAAGCATGATTTTGTCTATGTAGTGTCTTCAATCAAAGCGACCGCATCTAAGGATGCGGTCGCGTATAAAATGTCGTGTCAGATGCTCATTAATGAAGGAAATGGCGTACACCTGTAAAGATCATGGTGATGCCAGCAGCGTCGGCGGCATCGATGACCTCTTGGTCGCGTATCGAGCCACCGGGCTGGATACAGGCGGTAGCACCCGCATCAATGGCAGTTTGCAGACCATCGGCGAAGGGGAAGAGACCATCGGAGGCGATCACACTGCCCTTGAGCTGGAGACCGGCCTGACCCGCTTTCCAGACGGCGATCTTGGCCGAGTCGACGCGGCTCATCTGACCTGCACCGATGCCGAGCGTACCGTTCTTGTTCGAGAAGACGATGGCATTGGAGTGCACCTGCTTGCAGACACGCCATGCGAAGCCCATGGCTTCGAGCTCGTCCTCGGTGGGCATGCGCTTGGTGACCACCTTTTGCTGGAGCTTGTCAAGCCCTTGGGCGTAGTCGTCGCGCTTCATCGTCATGACGCCTCCAGGGGAGGAGCGGATGATGGGCAGCTTGCAGTATTCCTTCCACGCGTCGAGGTCGAGGCGCATGATGCGGCAGTTCTTCTTCTTTTGGAGAATGGCGCGTGCCTCGGGCTCGTAGTCGGGGGCAATGATCACGTCGGTGAAGATCGCACCCACGATACGGGCGAGAGCCTCGGTCATGGGACGATTCATCACGATGACACCACCGAAGGGGGCTTGTGTATCGGTCTTGTAGGCACGCTTCCACGCCTCGACGAGGTCCTCATCATCCTGACCGACGCCGCAGGGGTTGGTATGCTTGAGAATACCGACGGTGGGCCGGCGGAAGTTCATGATGAGCGAGGCAGCAGCCTCGATGTCGAGCACATTCGTGTAGGAGAGCTCCTTGCCTTGGATCTGGGTGACGATGGAGTCAAAGTCGCCGTAGAGATGGCTGGTCTGATGTGGATTGTCCCCATAGCGCAGTGTCTGCGCGAAGGGCAGCGAGAGCGTGAAGGTATTGCGCGTGCGATCCTTGGCACGGTGGCCGAGGTAGTTCGAAATCGCGTTGTCGTACTCAGAGGTGCGGGTGAATACTTTGACGGCGAGACGTTCGCGGGTCTTGAGTGTCGTGTTGCCGTGATGGCTTTCCATCTCTTCGAGGATGGTACCATAGTCGGCAGGATCAGAAACGACCGTCACCGAGGCATAATTCTTGGCCGCGGAGCGCAGCATGGAAGGGCCACCAATATCGATCTTCTCGATGGCCTCGGCGAGGCTGACTCCCTCTTGAGCGATGGTCGCCTCAAAGGGATAGAGATTGACACAGACGAGATCTATCGTTGGGATGTCATTATCCTGTGCTTGAACTTGATGAGCCTCTAAATCACGGCGTTGGAGCAGACCACCGTGCACCTTGGGATGCAGGGTCTTGACACGTCCATCAAAGAGCTCGGGAGCACCTGTGTAGTCAGAAATCTCGATGACAGGCAGTCCGAGATCCTTGAGATACTGGCATGTACCTCCGGTTGAAATTAGAGTAACACCTTGACTAACAAGGCCTTGAGCAAATTGGTCTAATCCTGTCTTGTCAGAGACAGAGAGTAGGGCTCGCTTGATTCTATCGGGTTGATTTTGAGTTTCCATCGTGGGATACGGGGTGTGACGAGCAAGTAGGACTTGCTAAGGCTAGAGCGTACACCCATATGAGAAAAAAATCAAGCCCTGAGTCAATGAGTTCTAACAAATAAATGCGAATGTATCACCTCCATGGACACCCCAGACGACATCACACCGTCAATTCGAGCAAATTCCCCTCGGGATCGAGCACGCAGCTCTCATAATAGCCATCCCCCGTGGTGCGCGGGTGGCTGAAGATCTCGTAGCCCTCCGAGATGAGCCACTGGGTCAGCTCGTCGACCCTCTGTTTAGAGCCCAGACTCAGAGCGAGATGGATGTAGCCTGTACGCGCATGATTGCTACTTTTCTCTTCAAGCTCGGGTAGCGTCATGAGCTCGAGGCGTGCGCCACCCTCAAAGCTGAGGAAATAAGATTGGAAGCCCCTGCTCTTATTATGGTAGAGCTCATTGCTCACTGCTCCAAAATAAGTCTCATAAAATGTTTTCATCCCCTCCAAGTCGCGGACATAGAGAGCGACATGTTCTATCTTTGCCATATTCTTGTCTGAGATGCTACAGCAAAAGCATGAGAGTGTCAATCCCCTTCGATCTGCACACGTCTTGTCAAAGAGAGACTCCGGAGATGCTCATTATTTCATTAGATGACATCAAAGAATGCAAGCAGCAATCAGCATTTTTTATTAACTTTAACAACTAGTTAGTAACAATGCAATAAAATAAACATGGACAACTCAGAATAAAAATGCTACCATTTAATCCCCTCATATGAAAACTCTACTACTTTTCTTTTTAATGACAGCATCTTTCTGTCTTGCAGAAAGCCCCCAGCTTTTGTATGGCTATGATTTTAATGCACTACGCCCTGCTGGTGACCTAGCAGCGACAAACGTCGTCACCGGCACCGACGACATGCAAGATGTCGGTGGTGATTGGACTGGCTACTCTACCGGCTATGGTGGAGGAGCAGGGCTTGCGCATCTGATGCAGCAAAGCGGCGGAACGTTCACGCGCTCGATGGATCTTTCTTTTGAGACTGGTTTTACCCTCGGGGCAAACATCAGCCACGCGACTACAACAGGTCAGAACGACTGGAATAACATCTTTACGGTCGATATTGATTCGACTACGTATCATTTTCAGAAAAACGGTACAGGATCGAATCTATTTAGTATTTATGGTGGTAATGGAGCGAATGCAAACTTCACCATGAACACAGATACTTGGTACAGCTTTACCTTGGTGGGTGGAGTTAATGAAAGTGGCAATCCAACCCTTATTTTTAATTTGTACGCTACGGCATATGGTTCTGAAAATTACGATGCAGAGTCGCAGCTCGTAGCAACGTCTACCATCAATACATCCGCCTTTACAGCAGACAGCACAATCACCTCCTTTACCTTTGGCAACGCTGCGGGAGGCAATACGTTGGATGTCGCACGATATTCCTATGACAACTTTGTCGTCTATGAGGGAGCAGCATCTGCTGAGGAGCAATTGAGACTTGCCTCCAATCTGAACAGTAATACAATCGAGATGGAGCTCCTGCCCGAACCCAGCAGCGTCACCCTGAGCATGATGGCTTTACTTGGTCTATGCGCTCGCCGACGACGCAAGTAAGTAGACCTCGCGCATTCATTTTTCAAAGCCTCTTTCTGTCTGAAAGAGGCTTTTTCGTTCGACGGCTTTGCGGTGTCACCGTCCTCGTAGTGCCCTACAGCGTCGTAAAGAGCTAGACCGCTATTCGCGCCACGGAGTGCCCTGTACTTGATTTGTGCTTGCAAATGATAGGCAGTGGCTCTATGATGCAGGAGTCGTGCGCTCGTATCTTTTCCAACGCCTGCTTCTCATTCCTCTGACGCTACTAGGCGTGAGCTGCCTCGTCTTTGCCCTCACGCGACTCGTGCCGGGAGGTCCCATTGAGCAGATGCTTCAGCAGCAGGCTATCTCCGCGCTCGATGGGGAGGCGGCGAGCCAGAGTAGCCTGCAAACGCAGATGAATGACGAGGAGCGCGAGAAGCTCGAGGAGATGTTCAATCTCCATGAGCCCACGTGGAAGGCCTATCTCCAATGGCTGGGCGTACTGCCGCGCGAGCATGCGATCACCAAGGCGAGCTTTGGCAAGGATGGCAAGGCTTATCTATCGCTCCAGCGCAGTCATGACTCGCCCCTGCATCTTGTCGAGATCCAGCGGCAGGGGAGTACGGCGTACTACTTGCATGAAAAAACGCTGCGCGAGGAGGGCTGGCATGTCGAGCTGATCTCTCCTGAGACACTAGCGCAGCGAGCCGCGCGGCGCGGTGCATCCACGAGCCCATCCAGCCCGCAGCCGTGGCAGGTGCGCGTGTATCAGCTTTCCTTTGACGGGCTGCTCCAAGGCTCATTCGGCAAGTCTTACAAGTACAATACGCCTGTCTGGGATATGATGATGGAGCGTATGCCCGCCACGCTTTATCTCGGGCTGCTGGGGGCGCTGGTGAGCTATGGCATCAGCCTGCCGCTGGGGGTGCTCAAGGCGATCTGGCACAAGTCGTGGTTTGACCATGTGAGCTCAGGGCTGATCTTTATTGGCTACGCCATCCCCGGCTTTGCGCTGGGGGCTATTCTGTTGGTGTATCTGGGGGCGCGGCTGGAGTGGTTCCCCATCTATGGCTTGACGAGCGAGCACTTTGAGACGCTGCCTTGGTATGAGCAGGTTCTCGATGTGGCATGGCATACGGTCCTCCCGCTGAGCTGCTATGTGATCTCGACCTTTGCGATGAGCACAATGATGATGAAGAATAATCTCATGGAGAATCTCTCCGCCGATTACATGCGTACAGCGATCTCAAAGGGGGCGAGCTTTTCCTACACAGTGTACCATCACGCGCTGCGCAACTCGATTATCCCCATTGTCTCGACGCTGGGGAGTATCATTGGGATGATCTTTGGCGGCTCGGTGCTCATTGAGCGTGTTTTCGATATTCAGGGATTCGGCATGCTCAGCTACCAAGCTCTGCTCGACAAGGATTATTCATTAATCATGGGGACGCTCATGCTCAGCTCGCTCATCATCATCGTGGGGAATCTCATCGCGGATGTCTGTGTCGCGCTCGTTGATCCGCGCATTCGCTTTGGGGCGAGCTCCACCTAGTTTTTTCTGCTTTTTATTATGTCCTCTCGTCGCCTCATCGCCTTACTGCTCCTTGTTGCCGCGCTCCTTGCCTCTCTGGGGGAGATCTTGGGCTGGCTCTTGCCGACGCTCTCGTGGGCTTTCTCCGCGAGCCGCGAGCTTGCGCTCCTGCGCACAGAGTGGGGAGGAGAGCCTTTTTATTGGTTTGGCTGGCTTTTCCAACTCTTGCTGGTGCTGCTCGCGCTGGGGCTGTGGTTTGCGCCCTGCGGGGCTGTGTCGCGCGCATGGGAGGAGAAGTGGCGGCGATTCAAGGGGCTCAAGCGAGGCTACTATTCGCTGCTGCTGCTCGCGCTGCTCTTTCTCCTCGCCAGCCTCGATCAGTGTCTCGTCGGGCATCGCGCTCTGGCTCTGAGCTACGGGGGCGAGTGGTTCTTCCCCGCCTTCACACGAGGCATCTATCATGGGGAGGACTTTGGGCAGCAGGGGAATACGGCTCTCGCTGAGGCGGATTATCTGGAGCTCGCTCTCTCAGGAGATGGGAAGCTCGACTGGATCATCATGCCGCCTATCCCCTTCTCCCCGCATCTCTACCGCGGTGTGCCTCCCGCGACGGCTCTAGAGCTGCGCGAGGGCATTCTCTATCAAGAGGAGAATGGTGAGCTCGTGCCCTACAATGGACAGGCCGCACGTCTCTACCCCACAGGGCAGACGCAGCTGCGCTACCGCTACCGCAAGGGGCTCAAGGATGGCACGGCTCAAGGATGGTCGCCCGAGCGGCGCGAGGTGTATTATGCCGATTATAAGGCGGGGGAGCTGCTCACAGAGTGCTATACAGGTGAAGGCTCGCTACGGGAGTATCTCGAGCGCAGCCCCGAGGATGCGCTCGTCAAGCTCTACTACCCCCCTACCCCGCCGCTGATTGGTGGACACTGGCTCGGGACGAATAGTCAGGGGATAGACATTGTGGCCTATCTCTTTGCTGGCTTGCAGGTGAATATCAAGGCGATTCTACTCTACCTCCCGCTCGTCTACCTCATCGGGCTGAATGGGGGGATGCTGATGGGCTATCTGGGGGGGCATTTTGATCTCGTCACACAGCGTCTCATTGAGGTCGTGGCGCAGCTGCCCTTTCTCTTTGTGGTGATGGTGGTGGTTGACTTCGTCCCTTCGGAGATGCGCGGGATGCTGCTCATCCTGCTGCTGCTCGTCGCCTTTGGCTGGATGCAGATGACCTACGTCATCCGCACCACCACGATGAAGGAAAAGAGCCGCGACTACGTCGCCGCCTCCCAGCTCATGGGTGCAGGGCCGCTGCACATCCTGCGCCGCCACATCCTGCCCAGCCTCACACCCATCATCGTCACGCTCATCCCCTTCAGCGTCGCACTCGTCGTGCTCTCGCTCGCCTCAATGGATTACCTCGGATTTGGACTGCCTGATGGCTACGCGAGCTGGGGGCGGCTGCTCAATGATGGCTTGGGCAAGCTCAATGCTCCTTGGGTGGCGAGTGCCGCCTTTGGCGCACTGGTGCTGCTGCTGCTGCTCATCAGCTTTGTCGGTGAGGCGGTGCGCGAGGCCTTTGATCCGAAAAAGCATAGCTATTACAAATAACACCCCTACTCTTCCCATGTCAGCCTCCATCACACGAGGGCATGTACCGCGGCTTTTGATCCTTCTCTGCTTCCTACTCATCGCCTGCCAGTCGGAGGATGAGCAGCAGGATCATGGTCGATGGGTCGCTCCACCCTACGAGAGTCTCCCGCGTGCCTTTTCCTCTCACGAGCGCGAGGAGCTCCCCAGCTACGCCCGCGCGTGGCGCGCGCCCAAGGGCTTTCGAGGATTCATCACGCAGTGGAATCAGGAGCATGGCTCTGAGGATGAACCCTTCATCCGCCTCCTCGACAGCTGCGAGCTCCCCTTAGGGCTCAACTGGCAAGACGGGCTGCAAGAGCCCGAGCTCGGTAGCCCCAAGGCTCAGCGCGGCGGGCACTTCCGCCTCGCCATCCTGCGATCCTACCCGCCCCATGTGCGCGAATTCGGCCTTGGGAGCAATCACGCGGTGCGCAGCTACCTCTACGACCTCGTTGACATCCCGCTCGTGCGCCTCCACCCGCGCACCCAGCGCATCATCCCTGGTACGGCGAGGGCATGGGCTGTCTCGCCCGAGGGCGACACGGTGTATTACCAGATTGATGAGGACGCACGCTACTCGGACGGCGAGCCAGTGCGCAGTCAAGACATCCTCACGGCTCTCTACCTACGCAGCTCCCCCTTTAGTGCCGATCCCTTTGCTCGCTCTTTTTACCTCCAGCGCGTGCGTCAGATCACAGTCTACAGCGACCATATCTTCTCGGTGCGCCTCAAGCAGCCGCGTCCCATGGTGGTCTATGAAGCCGCCCTACCGATGAGCAGCACGCGCTTCTACGCCGAATTCGGCCCTGACTACCAAACGCGCTACCAATGGAGACGCCCACCGACCACAGGAGCTTACGAGCTGGATGCCGCAGGCTGCATCGAGGGTCGCCAGCTGCGTCTCAAGGCGGTGCGTGACTGGTGGGCGCGCGAGCGACGCTTCACCCGCTACAGCTGCAATGTGGAGACGATCACCTACAGCTTTGTCAACGAGCTCATCAAGGCGCGCGAGCTCTTCCGCCTCGGCCAGCTCGACTGCTTTAGCTCACGTGAATCGGAGGATTGGTATGAGAATCTAGAAATCCCCGAGGTGCACAAGGGCTACATCCAGCGTGTCCACTTTAGCAACATCTGGCCGCGCAACGCCTTTGGCATCCATCTCAACAGCTCGCATCCCCTGCTGCGCGATCGCCACATGCGCCTAGGCATCCAGCATGCGCTCAACATCCAAGCCGCAATCGACACGGTACTTCGCGGCGACTTCACCCGCCAAGGCTCCTACTTCTCAGGCTACGGCGACTACACGCATCCCGAGCTCAAGCCCCGCGACTTTGACCCCGAGCGTGCGCGCGAGTACTTCCGATTAGCGGGCTACAGCCAAGAAAACGCCGAGGGCATCCTCTGCACCCCCGAGGGCAAGCCCCTGAGCCTCACGATCAGCTCGCGCACCGACCAGCTCTACGACAAGATCCTCACCCAGCTACGTCAAGAAGCCCGACGCTGCGGCCTTGACCTCCAGACGGAGCAGATGGACGACACGCTTTTCTTCATGAGAGCGCGCGAGAAGAGCCTGCAAGCCAGCGTCTTCTCCTGGGGATTCACCCCGCCCATCCCCGACCCCGAGCCCTACCTGCACTCGCGATTCGCCTACAAGGAGGACGGCAGCCCAGTACCTCATACAAACAACATCACCGCCATCGCGCTGCCCGAGCTCGATGCCGCCCTTGAGCAAGCCGCCCAAGCCCCCACGCGCGAAGAATCCATCCGCGCCCACCACCGCATCCAAGAGCTCGTCCACGAGCACGCCTCATGGATCTCGGCATGGTCGAGCACCTACTGGCGCTTTGCCCAGTGGGCATGGCTGAAGTGGCCAGAAGAGCCCGAGAGCTACTTCTGCCCGCCCCACTACCTCAACCCCACGAATAGCAATCTCTTCTGGATTGATAGCCGAGAAAAGCAGCGCATCCTCCAAGCCCGCAGCCAGAATGAAGCTGGCGAAGAGCGCGAATACGTCATCCCCCTCCCTGCACGACCATGACCCCTTCCCCCGCCCCCCTCCTCGAAGTACATGAGCTCTCGATCGCCTTTGGGCAGGGCAAGCAGCAGCTCACCGCCGTCGATCACATCAGCTTTGAGCTCCACGCGGGCGAATGCCTCGGCATCGTCGGCGAAAGCGGCTCGGGCAAGAGTGTGACCGCCATGAGCCTCGCGCGCCTCCTCCCCCAGCCAGCAGGGCAGATCACCAGCGGACGCATCCTCTTTGATGGCAAGGACGTGCTCCGGATGAGCCCACGCGAGCTCCAGCGGCTACGCAGCCGCGATATAGGCTTTATCTTCCAAGAACCGATGAATGCGCTCAACCCCGTGCACAGCATCGGCGATCAGCTCATCGAGGCCATCCAGCTCAGCCAGCCCTGCCCCGCGGAGCAGGCGCGCGCGCGCGCCCTTGAGCTGCTCCAGCAGGTGCGCATCTCGGGGGCGGCCAGCTGCATGAATCGCTTCCCCCACGAGCTCTCGGGCGGCATGCGCCAGCGCGTCGTCATCGCCATCGCGCTCGCGGGCAAGCCTCGCCTGCTCATCTCCGACGAGGCGACCACCGCGCTCGATGTCACCATCCAGCATCAAATCCTCCAGCTCATCAAAGAGCTCCAGCAAGAGCTCAAGGCCAGCTGCCTGCTCATCTCCCACGAGCTCGGCATCATCGCCCAGAGCTGCCAGCGCGTGCTCGTCCTCTACGCGGGTCAGGTCGTCGAGATGGCACCCGTCGAGGCCATTTTCACACGCCCCGTCCACGCCTACACACGCGCGCTGCTCGCCTGCCTCCCCAAGGGCGAGAGCGAGCCCAAGAGCCTACTGCCCACCATCGCAGGGCAGGTAGCCCCGCTCAACGAGCTCGTCGCGGGCTGCCGCTTCTGCCAACGCCTCGGCATCCCGACAGAGCAGCTCACGCAACGCCCCGCTTGGCGCGAAATCGCCCCCCAGCACTGGGTCGCCGCCTGCCCCCGCTGCGCCGTGCTGTCCTAAGAGCTACTTCTTGGAATGCGAAAAAGCCCAGATGCGACCATCGACGAAGTAGTAATAGAAATGGCAAGGAGCCTTCGTCATGAGGCTGAATGCAGGGACGGCACGAGCCTCGGTCACATCGTAGCAATCATAAATATACTCTGCCCCCTTGAATGATCTTGGGATGAGGAGATACTTGTCAATCTGCCTGAACATGCCAAAGTCATCTTGATATTGCACTGTGTGCTTGAGGTCTGATTCATGCACCGTCGCAAACTGCTGTTTCACCACCTTATCTTTCATCACAATAACTTGAAAAAGAGATTGATGCCCCGCCGCATCCAAGCTACGCTTGATGAAAACCACCTCTCCATCTGGGAAGAGATGCACCAGCCTCCTATGCTGGGAGCCAAACTCTGACTCCCTACCAGAAAAAGGATGCCCCTTGGGGAGAGAAGGCCAGTCGAGCTGCGTTCCTTTCTTGGTCGTCAAATCATAGACATGGCAATCATCCTCACGGGTGACGTAGACAGCGCGGTCAACTCCCAGTAGATGATCGTACTCTCTATTATCCTGAACAATAAAGGGGAATTCATGCTTCACAGGCTCACTCGCCCCCCATGGAAGGTACGCGACCGTAGGTGATTGCTGAGAGTAATAGAGCCACCCTTGGTCTTTGAATGTCAATTTATCATATTCTTTACCTCCTAAGAGTCCCGCTATCTTGGCCTGCGGAATGCTCATGCGATAGCCCGTTCTCAGATCATGACAAAGGTAATGCTCGCTATCCTCCGTATGCTTTTCGCTGCGGTAATAGCCCCAAGTGCCAAAATCAGCAGGAGCGTCAACGGACATCGAGCTTGTATCGAAAAAATCATGCATCAATTCTTTGAACTCAACCTTCTTCCCTCTATAGGTATAAAAGCCATCGCTTTCGAGCAAAACTCCCGCCTCCCCCATGGCAATGACCCTGCACGAGTGAGTGGCGTCAACACCATTCATAGGGGAGATCACGCTACCTCCAGGAGTGGGCTCCGCCCAAGTGTCCTCCAAGACATGAGCCTGCTGGGTCTGCGTATCATAAATCATATACTTGAAACTCTCCTTACTGAGATCGCCTACAATCAGATAGTTTTTCTTCCCCCGATAGTCATTTTGCGTGCTGTGGTAAATGATAGGGCGTGTATTAAACACAAAATCAGGCCTCAGATCAATCTTTTGATGCGCCTCGGCTAGGTGCTCTGGCGTCAGGCGTGAAAGCTCCCATGAGTGAATCTGCGAGGGGGCGCGCGTCTCCTCGCCGTAGCTCGATAAGACAGCAGAACACAAGAGGAAGGTAAGAAGGTGACGTATCATGATGTTATATCTTACCCGCTCCATCCTTCATTTCAAGATAAATATTATAGAGTCGTGCGAGGTTGACAGAGAAAATCCGGCACGGAGCAAATTTGCTGAGCGATAACGAGGCTCTCGATGTATCACGGGCTGTTTTTCAGCGACGCGGTTGGGGAATGAGGTAACGATTCTGACGCCGCGCTGCGAATTCACTCGCTGCGCCTCAGATAAAACTTGCAGCAACATCGTTAGACGCCTACAATGTCGCAGCCCCTATGCTCTTTCAACAAGTCAAGCTCACAGCGATAGGCTGCCGACGCATCCTCTCACGCGCCTTTACCCACTGGGCCGCCAAAAGCTCAGCCGAGCCCTGCACCAGCGTGCCCATCCCCCTCTTAGAATCCTACGGGGAGCTCAACTGCCGCCTGCGCTACCTCTGCGACGCGCGCCTCGCTCAGGGAGCTCTGCGCCGAGACGAGGCTCGCCGCATCAACCGCCTTGAAAAGCTCCTCGATCGCCTCCCCAGCCTCATCATCGAGTCGCTGCACACCACCGCCGAGGAAAACTGGATGGAGGTCTATCGCCAGCTCGTCACCCTCCACGAGCTCATGCTCCATGCCCAGCTCTGCCACGATGCCGAGGAATACGCCTGCCTCGTCGATCAATTCATCAGGCTCGCGCAGCTCGTCTCCGATCACTCCCTGATTCGCATCAACACCTCCTCCATCTTCGCGCTGCTGCTCATGCAGGTTCATATCCAAGACGAGTACAGTCCCGCCCCCAAGAAGATCAAGCCCAACCGCCGACAGAGGAAAAGAAAGGCTAGCTAGTGACCTCGCGCCCTATCGCGCTGCACGCCCTCCATATAGGCGCGTAGCATCTGCTCCTTTTGCTCCTTGGAGTAGGTCGGCGCAGGTGGCGCGGGCTCGGGCTGGGAGCTGAGCAGCTCGCCAACGAGCTGCCACATCGTCATCAGGAGAATAAAGCCAATGGAGAGCACATAAAAGAGGTAGATATAGAAATGCTCCTGCGAGGAGGGGCGCACGAGAAAGAAGCGCGGACGCAGGCTGGGCATCTTGCCCTTCTCCTCCGCGCCCTGTCGCCGCGAGCGATCACGCGGTCCGCGGCGCGGGTAGATACGAATCTTGCGCGCCCGCATCTGGCGCAGCCCCTCACCGTGGATGTCCCCCCAGATGGGCTGTGCCGCCCCCTGCGCCTCGGCTGCGTTGCGGTGCTCGGGGGTGTAGGTTTTGAGAAACTCATAGGACTCCACAATGAGGCGAAAGTGCCGCCCACCATCGCCACCGCCCACCTGTCTGTCGGGGTGATGGATCTTGACCAAGCGGCGAAAGGCTCGCTGTACCTCCTGCTTGTCCGCAGCATAGGGCAGTTCCAGCGTCTTGTAATGCTCGTAGGCACTCTTCATTGAGATCTCCTTTCATGCAGCCACGCTCTCATGCAGCGCGCACCCTCGGGGGCAAGGTTCGTGTGACAACTCGTGATGCGCAGACTACGCGCCCCGCGCCGCGAGGCTGCGGGCGTGCTCGCCTCCGAGGGGAAGGGCTGTCCCGTGTGCTCGCGCATCAGCTCCAGCCCCTCCCTCTTGGTGAAGCTATCCGTCACCAGATGGCGCAGCCCCGTCACGCGCTCGCTCATGAGCAGATGCATCCACTCCACCACCTGCTCGCGCAGGCTGTAATTGAGCCAGCGATCCATTGACCCCGCCACAGGCATCACTCCCACCTCGTAGCGACGCAGCAGCTCGAGCCGCCCCGCGCCATACAGAGCTCCGAGACGCAGGACGAGTCCCACCCGCGCGAGAACTGCGCGCTCCGCCTCATGCAGCAGACGCGCGCGCGCGCCGGTAGGCCGCACGTCGCTACACTCATCCACTACAGCTCCGTCACACCCTGTACAGACAGAGGTGGAGGAGCAAAAAATCACATGAGGACTCCAGTCGCAGCTCGTGAAGAGCTCATCGGCAGCCTTGAGAATACCCCCGTAGCAGCGCGCATAGGCCTGCTCATCGCCCCCGCGCGTCGCCTGTGCAAAGACGACCGCATCGGGACGCACCGCCATCTCCCTGAGCTCATGCCAGAGGCTGAGCTCGGCAGCATCACCGATGACATCCGCACCCGAAGACGACGCGGCATCCATGCTGCACACGCTCCATCCACGCTCACGCAGGAACCGCGCCAACGCGCGTCCCAAAAAACCATGACCGACGAGCCAGACGCTAGGCATGTGCTCCCCTCCTGCTTCTCAATGCAGCTGCTCCCAGAGCATCTCTGCATAGGCCAGATCATTGGGGAGCGTGATCTTGCTATTCACCCCCCCATTGACCAAGGTCGTCGCATGCCCCAGATGCTCCATCACAGAGACCTCATCGGTCGCCAGCGCGCCCGATGCGCGGAGACGCTCATAGGCATCCATGAGCAGGCGGCGATTGAAAATCTGCGGTGTCTGCATCGCCCAGAGTCCCTCGCGATCGATGGGCTCGGGCAGCGTGCAGCCCTGCGCGTCCACGCGCTTGAGCGTATCGACGACGGGCTGCGCACAGGCCGCTGCTCCCGTCTCACGAGCTACCGCAAGGCAGTGCTGGATGGTCTGAGGCAGGATGAGCGGACGCGCGCCGTCATGCACTGCCACATGGGCGCAGTCGTCGGGTAGGACGGCGAGCCCTGCAAAGACGGAGTCCTGACGCTCGGCGCCCCCATCCACGCGGATGAGCTTGAGACGGGGCTGCGTCTCGCTGAGAGTCGCCAGCCCTGTCTCACACCAGCGAGACTCGGGCGAGACGACGACGATGCCATCCGCGCCAGCCTCGACAAAGGCCTCGACGCTGCGCAGCAAGACGGGCTTGCCGGCAAGAGGCGCGAGCAGCTTGTCAAAGCCCGCGCGTCGCGAACTGCCAGCCGCGACGATGATGGCATACCATTTCATAAAAGAGAAAAAATTAGCTCAGACGAGAGGAGACCAGCTGGGAGAGCATCTTGCCCGCCACACGACCCGCGGTGCGCGCCTGCATTTCCTTCATGACGCGACCCATATCTTTCTTGCTGCTCGCGCCTAGTTCTGCGATCACCTCCTCAAGCATCGTGGCGACTTCCTGCTCGCTCAGATCGGCGGGCAGCAGAGCCGCGAGCACGGCGATCTCCTTTTGCTCCTTCTCCACGAGCTCGGCACGCCCTGCCTTCTCGTACATGGCGATTGAGTCTTCGCCCTGCTTGATGAGCTTGCGCACGAGGGCGACGAGCTCAGTCTCGTCGAGTGTCGAGGACACACTGCCCTTGGCGATGCGGGCATTCTGGATAGCGGTCTTGAGAGCACGCAATGCGGTGAGAGCATGCGTATCCTTGCTCTTCATCGCAGCCTTCATTCCGTCGAGGACGGCTTGTTCTATAGAAATCATGAGCGGTATTAAAGCATAGCCTGCGCCGTAATTAAAGCCCAAAATGCCATCCCTGCCCCCACAAACTCACTTGAGAGGTAGCTTCATCATCGCGCCCTTCAAGGCATCCAGTTGCAGAGCCTTGACGATGGCTTGTGCCATAGCGCGGTGTCCGTACATGTTGGGATGCAGCGCATCATTCATCCATGCGGGGATGTAGGCATCGGCCTTGCTGTACTCTTGCCAGTAGAGGGGGTGATCGACGAGCAGGCAGTCGAGCTCATCGGCGAGCTCACAGATCTTGTCTCGAAAGAGCCAGTCGCGCGCCTTCATGCCTTTCACGGGGCTGGGGACTTGGAGGATGGGGATAGCGCGCTCGCGGCGCACTTGCTTCACCAGTGTGCGCAGGTCATCCATGAACTTTTCCTCACTCACCTTGGAGCGCACGTCGTTCACGCCAAAGTTGATGAAGACAACATGCGGATCATCGGGAAGGATGCGCATTTTCTCCTCAGCGAAATAGCGTGCGATCGTGTCTCCGCTGATGCCCGCATTGACGACGAGATCGCGAATGCGCTGAGGTTTTCTCAGCTCCCAGCGTATGACCTCCTCGCAGTGATCGACATAGTCGCGTGATCCCCGCGTATGCGCCGCCCCATGCGTGATGCTATCTCCGAGGAAGAGCCAGAGGAGGGGCTTTTTGCCCGCCAGCATGTTGCTGAGCTGCTTCGCCTCGGGCATGGCGGCATTGCGAGCGATCAGTCGTGCGTAGCTCTGCTGCGACTGCGCGTTGGGACGCGATTGCTCCTCAGCGGCTTGCAAATTTCCCACAAAGCAAGGGAGAGCTACTGACGAATACACAAGCAAGGAAAGCATCAAACAAAACGTTTTCATCCTATTATCTTAATCATCTACACTCCACTCGTCAAGCCCGCATTCCACCTCATTCATTTTCTATTTTTTTCCTCCCTTCTCAAAAGAGAATGAATGCGTTCATCCCATCAAGACATCTGGAATTAATTGACTTGACCCTAGACTCCACGATGGTATACTGAACGCGCGCTTGCCATTTTCTTCTATTTCCTGGTGAGCTGAGTCTGCATCCTTTTCCGTGATTTTAAAGGATTTTTTTTAATGCAGAAGACAAACAAATAGAGACTCAACGCGGGCTTATGCCCACATAAAAACACGACTGCTACAATGATCTCGCAGCAGTGATAAGACTTTCACAATAGCACATCTCAGCATCTCTTATACAATCAATAAATAATAGCTAAACTA
>CAYJOV010000010.1:0-6692 GCA_964371905.1 uncultured Akkermansia sp.
CTTCCTTTTGTTGAATGAAAAATAATATTTTTCACCCAACAAAAAGAAGCTTTGAGATTCAGATATACCCATTTGTACAAATCCTGTAATTTGTTACATTAATTACTGCCAGAGTAATAATTAGCATAGAGCCAGTCAAGTCACAATCCAACACACGTTGCATGCCAATTTGAGACCAAGGAAAAGACTGTGGATAGGCAGTACTAGCTCGGCATCCTCAGCATCCTGCTTCGCAGGATTGTTCCCAAAAAGCTCAATCCATGTGCGCTACCTTCTTCTTGGGCGCGGCGGTGATGATGGAGGACTTTCTCTTCACCTCACCGTGGAAGCCGTATTCGAGTAGCATCGTCGCCTCGGTGTCGAGCGAGCGTTTTTCCTGGTTGAGCAGCTCGCGCTCCATGTCGATGAGGAGCTTGTTGGTGGCAATATATTCCTCCGCTGAGGCAGGTGGAGCACCCTTGATGAAGGCGATTTTTTTCTCCATGTAGCTCTTCCAGACGCTGTACTCGTCATAGCTATTCTTGAGGGTGCGCAGCTTGCCACGGCGCGTGATGAGCTCATCGATGACCTCTTGACAGATGATCTGGTAATTCTCCTTATTCGTTTTGTAGCTATTCCAGTTGCGCAGGCGCGTATCGAGAGAGTAGCTGATGCTCAGATTGAGCGTCGTGTCCTCGCTGCTCAGGAAGGCACCATCAAAGACACCTGCCGTTGAGCTAAAGAGAGAGGGGCTGTAGAGATTCGCATTGAGGGTAGGGAGGTAATTCAACGCCACGCTATACTGCTGGAGACGCGCCTGCTCGACACGCATGGCGAGCTGCACCACGACGAGCTCATCGAGCGTGTCGAGACGATTGCGATAATCAGACCAGCGTACACGTGGCATCGTCTCAGGGATGACCGTCCAACGAGCGGAGTTATCCCCGAGGAGGTTAGCCATCTGCTGCCAGAATTGACTATCCTGATCATAATCCGCATGCTCTTCTTGCACGCTCTTCGGGCGGGCATCGGGATCTTTTTGCTCGAGCTGCTGAGTCTGGAGGTAGATCTCACGCGTACGAATATTTTTATACAGCTGTGACGTGAGCTCGCGTATCTTGCCCTCGCGAGTCTTCACCGCAGCGTAGGCAGAAGCCTGTGCGGAATACACACGATAGGGTACTTGCGTCAGTGAGGGAAGGGAGAATCCCACCTGCACATTGTACTGGGAGCTACCCCCTGTCGCCTCGATAATCCCCGAGATCGAGTTCGAAAAACTGCTGTAATACGCAAAGGAGGGGATCAAATCCGTGTAGACACTGCGCACGCTGCGATTGGCTGAGTCAATATTTGTATCAGCGCGGCGCATCTCGCGATTGTTTTCGAGAATCATGGCGAGAGCCTGATTCCACGAGATGCGTCGTAGCGGGAGCTGCTCCCATTGCTTGATGGTGCGAAACTTGTTCTGAAGGCCATCACCCGTCTCAGAGAGCATCTTTTTGATGCTACAAGCAGAGAGAAGAAAAAGTGAGCTAATGATGAGACAGAACAACTTCATGTGTGCCCTATTATAACAAAATAGAGATGCCTTGGCAAGCACGAGATTCTGGAATTGCTAAGGCTGTAAGCGCGAGAGCTCCCACGCGCCGTTGGCATGCAGAGAGTAGAGAATGCGATCGTGGACACGCCCAGGACCTCCCTGCCAGAACTCCACCTCCTGCGGTATGATACGATAGCCGCCCCAGAAGTCGGGGAGAGGCACCTCGCCTTGGGCGAACTTGTTTTTCATCTCGGTGAGCTTGGTCAGCAGCAGCTTTCGAGCAGATACGACCTGACTCTGGTGCGAGACCCATGCCCCGAGCTGAGACTCACGCGGGCGGGTGAGGAAGTACTTGAGCGTCTCCGCGCGGCTGATCTGCTCCGCGCGACCATAGACGACCACCTGACGCTCCAGCTGCACCCAGGGGAGCATGAGGGAGACTTGGGGGTTTTCTTTGATCTCTTGAGCCTTGCGGCTCGTGTAATTCGTAAAAAAGACAAAGCCACGGGCATCATAATATTTTAGCAGAACCGTACGCAGGCTCGGACGCCCCGTTTTTGTTGCCGTTGCGACACTCATGGCATTGGGCTCGGCTATCCCTGACTCAAGAGCCTGCTTGAACCAGAGGTCAAATTGCTCCTGCGGAGTGGCTGCCATATCCTTGCGGCGCAAGGTATCCTTTAAATACTCCTCTCGGAAAAGGGACAAATCCATGCGGGCAGTATAGCAGCCTGCGCTAGAGAAATCAAGCGATTTACCCTAGCGCATAGATGTGTATCGAATCTGCTCTGCTACTCTCCGTTGCCTCGCGGCATATGGGTCATATGCTCAATGCGGGACTCTTCGAGTTCTTCGCGCCGTTCGAGGAATTCATCTGTACTCTGCACATTGGACTTTTCCGCCTGCGTCTCGCCCTCATACCAGTGACGCTCTTTTTGATTCGTGTATCGCGCGTAGATATAGACGGGATAGAGTAGGGCGACTGTACTGACGGGCAGTGACTCGACATCAGTCGTCACCACGTAGACACCGAGACAGCAGAGCACCCAGATGATGAGTGAGACAAGCACCAATTTAAAATAGTTGATCGGCACGCTACCCATCGTCTCGCCTGTACGCGCATTCACCGCCGTATAAAACAGCTTGCCCTTATCACCGCGCTGGTAGCTATAGAGCCACACAGGCAGGCAGGCAGAAATCCACTGCTCGCCGCGCACCTCGGGGATGACATGCTCCCACTTCACGCCGCGATCATAATCTCGTATCGTATCACGCGAGATCTCACAGGCTATATCGCCGAGCTGCTGGTAGATGAGAGAGCGTAGCTGGGTCACATTCACATCGCGCTTCTCGGAGTGGAAGCCCTTGATATAATTCGCATCCCAGCGCAGCACATTCTCCGTATCAAAGGGCATGACGGTATTGATCACATTCTTCGTGTTCGAGTCATCCGAATGATCGAGCTTGTCCGCGCTCGACTCGACAGTCAGATCATTGACCACCATGTCAAACTCGCGTATCGCTAAATAAGCATCCGCGTCATAGCGCGTCTCCTCGCGAGCATTGTCACCCGAGCCATAGGTCACCTTGTACTTCCGCACCAGCACCTCACCCTCGCCCTGCAGAGTCATGGAGCAATGAGCATCCACAATCATATAGGGAAGATAGACACCAAAGATATTCTCCGAGGTGAATTCATTCTTGAAGGCGCTATGGGCAAAGAACCACCTATCCTTGACGAACTCCGTCACCAAGGCCGCCGCCTTATCCTTCGTGAGCGCAAAGGGCAGCAGCACATCGGGCACAGCCCCATTGGGCACTGCATGATTGAGCGAGAGCGTATTTCTACACCAGTGACAGCGCGCCTGCGCCGCCTCATCCGTACTCACCACTACCTCTGCGCCACAGCTCTGGCACTTCAGCGTGACGATACTCTCGGCTGCCTCATCGATATCTTGAGCCCCAGCCCCGAGGCGCACCTCATTGAGCTGGTAGAGATCATGCTCGATGCCAGTTGGGTAGACGGGGTCGAGCTCATGGCGGCAGAATTGGCACTGCAATTTTCCAGCTTCGATATTGAGGGCAATCTCAGTCGCACCACAGCGCGGGCATTTATTCTGCCCATGCTCGGCATCTTGATGCATGTCGATGATATGCATGCGACTCTCCCTGCTCTCCGTGCTCTCATCGAGCTCCTGCTGTGATTCTCCCTCTTGATTCTGCGAAGATTCCATAGGTAAAAATAACGAAATAGATAAGAAAGAAATCTACCTGCACCTCCTCAGAGAGAGAAGCTACAGGTAGGTAGAAAAAAGAAAAATCATCAGGATCAAAGACCCAGTAGCTTCTTCTTCGCGTCGTCAAAGTCTTGCTGCGTAATCACGCCATTATCCAAGAGACCCTTGAGAGCCGTGAGCTTCGCATAGGGATCTTCTGCTGGCTCTTGAGGTGCCTGCTGTTGTTGCTGGAGACCCCCCATAGCACCGCCGACTGCACCCATACCCATGCCCATGAAGCCCATGCCCATAGCACCACCGCCAGCGGGATTTTCACCTGCGGCTTGGAAACCACGAGCCACGGCCTGCTGCATGAAGGAATTGCCACGCTGACCAGCCAGCGCGTCTGCCTTTTTCACATCGCTGAGCAGCGCACGCGTATCGGCATCGTACTCAATCGCCGCGATGGCGACCTTCACAATCTCCAGACCGCGATCTGTGCGCCAGCGGTAATTCTCCTCTACGACAGCACCCAGACTCTGAGCGAAGCCAATGGGGTCACTCTGGATCTTGCTGATACGATTCCCCTTGCTGGGGTCATTGCAGTAGACAGAGAATGCCGCCGCGAGCGAGCCCACTACCTCGGTAAAGAGCTGCTCACCTGCTGCATTGGTCATACTGGCAAAGTCGAACAAGCCCCCGCTCATCAGCACATCCATGGGGACGAACTGCTTGATAAAGAGAAGGGGATCTACAATCTTCATCGAGTACATCCCACGGCACACGGCTCCCACCTGCGCGCGGAGATAGGCATCATCCCAGTAAATTTCTGACTGCGTGCCAAAGCGATTGCCGGGGATCTCCTTCATATTCACATAGATGACCTGCTGGCTGGAGCTAGGCTGACCGCCGAATTTGAAACGCTCCCACGACTGCTTGATCAGAGGCGTGAGCAGGCCATCACCTGCAAAGACGGATTGACTATTCACATCGTCACTCTGATAGATGAAGCCACCAGGCTCAAGGATAAGACCCGTCACCGCGCCATCCTGCAAGGTCACAAGCGCGCAGCCCTCGGGGACGAGAATCTTGCTGCCATTAGTGATCACATTGGTAGAAGCCGCCGTATTACCGCCACGACCCGCATTCTGACCGACGCGCACAGCGGGGAAGAGACCCGCTGTCGCAGGCACGCCAGCTTGGGGTTGAATGAAGTCCTTCCATTGATCGGTTAATGTACCGCCGATGGCTCCTGTAAATGCTTGAATAAATCCCATAATATGTAATTGATTGTTTAGATAGCTTAGAGCCAAAGTGTGCACCTTGACAAAACTTATGCTCATACTACCTATTACCCCCAGCCTTGTCAATCTCTATCTGCTACCTCCTCACCGTGCGGGAGTTCCCGTGGGATTGCGTGATCTCCTTTTCGGTGCTTACCAGAAAATCTTTTTTATTGAATTCTATGAATATCAATACAGCTTATCCTGATAGCGACGGATGGACGAAGAGCTTCTTTTATTGATCTAAGGATTGGTTCTTGACTTTTAGCATCATTTGGCTCATTCTTATCTTCGAATCTCGTTATTCGAGCTCAGGCTAGGGTAGGCGAATCAAGCAATGATTCAGCTTGGATGAGAAATCAGAATCACACGAGACCACCGTCAGTCAACGAGGCTAGAATGAGCCGCTCCACAAAGCGCACACTCAGATTTTCAAACGACACTATTAGAGAATTCCTTTTCATTATGAACGCTAGATTATTATCCCATTATCGGGGCTTAAGCCTTCTCCTTGGGCTCACTTTGTTAGCACCCGATCAGACAGTGGCATCCATCCTGCCCATCCTACCTCTGCTCACTGCAGCACAAGACGCCTCCTCATCTCCTGCGGGGCTGAGTTTCCCTCACCAAGAGCGCGCGCGTGAGCTCGGCGAGCGACTCTATAATTCGTGGCGTCTGAGCATGTCGCGCCGTGATGAGGTCGCGTGGCGCAAGGTGACACCGCGCTCGCGTCAGCAGCGTGTGCTCAACCTCGTGCGCTCCATGAATGGGACACTATCGCATGACTTCTTTGGCGAGGAGGCAAAGCAGCTCCCTATGCTGGAACAATTTCGCTACATCGGAGCCATTGCAGGGGCAAATCGCCGTACGATGAATCTCGTCTACCTCGGACGCCTCCAAGTCGCAGAAGGCAAGAGCCAGCCCGTCGCCTATGTGCTCTACCTCGTCGATGAATCTGGACGAGGTGGCTGGACCTTTGACAAGAGTCGTTTTATTTCACTGGAGCACACGCCCAAGTACACCACGCGTCTCAGCAAGAGAGATCTGAGCCTGCTGCGCGAGGTCGAGCTCTTTCATCCCTATAAGGCGCTCCCCCCTGTAACCGCGTCTGTGGGCACACCTCAGCTCATCGCGAAGGTCTTTGCAGACACTCCGGGGCGCGTGGTTGATATCAAAATCAATGGTGTCTCGACGCATGAGTTTTACAATGAACGCCGCGCTGATGTGATCCTAGGTGGTCTCAAGAAGGGGGAGAATACTGTGAGCTACACCATAGCCAACGTCGATGGCGCACCGCGAAACACCTTTGCCATCGGACTTTTTGTGATGCCCACTCGTGCAGGACAGAAGCCCGCCGTCGTCTTTGAGCACATCTTGGACTCAAAGATGAAGGCACAGGGCGGCAGCTTTACCTTCCATATCGGTAATTCACTTCTCGCGACGATGAACCCCGAGTACAAAGGTCCGCGCGCAGCCCCCTTCCGTCCCGTGCCTTTGAAGAAGAAAAAGTAAGCGCGACTCTTCGCTGAGGCATAGTACCATCTCACCATGATATTACTTTGGCTGAGGTTAACGTATGCAACTGCGGTTAGCGTACTTGATTATTATTCTGGCTGTAATTAATGTAACAAATTGCAGAATACGCACAAATAGACATATCTGAATATCAAAGCT
>CAYJOV010000010.1:6702-21357 GCA_964371905.1 uncultured Akkermansia sp.
TGCAGAGGGAGAGGAGGAGGGGGGGGAGCAGCAATTTCTGGTACATTTTAATAAATGAACATAGAGTGCCGGCAAAGTCAATCAAAAAGGGGATTGGCGCGCGGTTTGGGGGAAGTCTCTTTGGTGTGTGGGAGGGCTGTCACTCAGGATCATTATATATCAAAGCTTCTTTTTGTTGGGTGAAAAATTATATTTTTCATTCAACAAAAGGAAGTACATGCTCTATCTAATCAAGTAGGCAGACCGTGGTTGCTCCCATTAACTATCGCCAAAGTAATAAACAGAAGCTCGTCAAGTCTCCCCCCGCGGCAACCAGCCGTGTCGTCAAAAAATAATCAGAGCTTCAAGAGCTCAGCTCTAGCACAGCGATTTTGATACAGTGCCGCACTTTTACCGTCATCATAGATAAACAATAATGGGCAATCCCCTCAAGGATTGCCCATTATTGTTTTTAAAGTATCAAAGTAGCTTATTGCTCCTGAATAGTAATGTCGTATTCCTTGCCCATGATATTGAGCTTCATATTGCTGCCCGAAATAGCAGCTGCGACACCTACGGTCGTGAGTGCTTGGGGGGCGCCGAAGTTCTCAGGCTTGGGAGTGGTGGGGTCGACGGGGCGCTTGCCTTCGTAGTAGTCCTTGAGCTGTTGGGGGAACATGGCGTAGATCACGCAGTTCTCATCCGTGACAGGGATACCTTCATCAGCGAGCTTGGCGCGGAGGTCATCCATACCAGGCTTGAGGAGGTCGGCAGGGCGTACGGAGATGGGCTCCTTGCCCATCTTCTTGGCGCAGAGTGCTTGGAGATCAGGATCGACGGGGGCAGGAGTTCTGCCGTAGTAGCCGAGTGCAACGTCCGCGCACTGGGGCGAGATGTTCTCCCAGCGGCCGAACTTCACATTGAGCATGGCCTGCATACCAACGATCTGAGAGGTGGGGGTGACAAGGGGGATCCAGCCGAGAGCCTCGCGGACGACAGGGATTTCTGCAAAGACCTCTTCGAACTTGTCCGTCATGTTGAGCTCCTTGAGCTGCGAGCGGAAGTTGGAAAGCATGCCACCGGGTACCTGATAGCGCAGGGTGTCGGTGTTGACGATCTCATTGCTGTGATCGGTGAACTTGGAGAGGCTCTCATACACAGGTGTGAGCAGCTCGGTGATCTTGGTGAGCTTTTCTTTGAAGTCAGGGGCAAAGACAGGATTGCGCTCATAGCCGTCGAGCAGAGCCATCATGCGCAGGCAGTCGGGCTGGGCTGTGCCATTGGCGAAGGGCATGATGGAGACGTCAACCGCGTCTGCACCTGCGTTGATACCAGCGATGTAGGTGGAGGCACCAAGACCTGCTGTGTCGTGGGTGTGTACCCAGACAGGGAGACCAGTAGCCTCTTTGACAGCCTTGACGAGCAGCTCGGTCTCGTAGGGAGGGATGAGACCGGCCATGTCCTTGATGACGATGCCGTCTGCACCCATGTCAGCGATCTTCTTGCCGAGGTCGGCGAAGTACTCGAGATTGTGTACTGGGGAGGTCGTATAGCAGATCGTGCCGTGAGCGGTAGCGCCTGCTTCCTTGGCTGCGCGGATGGAGGTGCGCATGTTTTCAGGGTCATTCAGGCAGTCAAAGATACGGAAGATATTCATCCCGTGCTGAGCACTGAGCTTGACAAATGCCTCAACGACATCGTCGGCATAGTTCGTATAGCCTACCATGTTTTGCCCGCGGAGCAGCATCATGTGAGGAGTCTTGGGGGCGAGCTTCTTGAGCTGGTCAAGACGGTCGAAGGGGAGCTCACCGAGGAAGCGTAGACCAGCGTCAATTGAGGCACCACCCCATGTTTCTAAGGCAGAGAAGCCCATCGTGTCGAGGATGGGGGCGATGGGTTCCATCTGTTTGGTGGACATACGAGTCGCGGCAAGGGACTGATGTCCATCGCGAAGAACTGTGCAGTTGAATGTGGCGGGTTTCATAATGTGAAAATGTTGAGCAGAGTTCTAGACGCTGCAATGTGGCGATTATAGCAAAACGCTTTTTAAAGTCAAGCTGCTTCCACTGAGAAAGAAAAGTTTCATCTGTTGGATAGCTCTCTTTTTGAGCACTCTGGCAATAAGAGAATGAGAGGAACAACGCTCCGCATCGTGACACACAGGGCGCGGCGTATGCCGCGCCCTGTGTGGACTAAATTGTAGGAGGGCTTATTTTTAGCCCTGCATGATCTCTTGGATCTGCTCGACTGTGATGGGGACGAAGTCGAGAAGGTCTTCCAAGCCATCTTCGCGGATGACGACATCCGTCTCGATGCGAATACCTATCCCTTCCTCGCGTACATAGATACCGGGCTCGATCGTCCAGACCTGATTCGCGGCGAAGACCGTGTCCATAGACCCCACATCGTGGACATCGATGCCCAGAGAGTGGCTCGTGCCGTGCATGAAGTAGCGACGTACTGCTGGGGGATCTTCTGGATTCTCATCGATATCAGCCTGTGTGATGAGCCCGACAGCCAGAAGCTGCTGCGCCATGACGCAGCGCACGCTGCGCTCGTAGTCTGCTTTGCGTACGCCGATGCGCATGAGTTTCTTTGCCTCTTGGTGGACGGCGAGGCAGGCCTCGTAGATCTCGCGCTGGCGCGGGCTGTACTGACCATTCAGCGGGACGGTGCGCGTCATATCACCCGCGTAGCCACCGTATTCTGCACCGATGTCGAGGAGGACGAGATCGCCGTCTTGGGTCTCCATGTGATTGGTGATGTAGTGGAGGACACAGGCATTCGCGCCGCCGGCGACGATGGGGGTGAAGGCGAATTTGCGTGAGCGACGGCGTATAAAGGCCGAGGAGAGGATGCCCTCTATCTCCCACTCGCCCATACCGGGGCGCAGCTGGCTGAGCAGCTCGATAAAGCCTTCTCCCGTGCTACGGCAGGCTTGGCGTATCTGGGCTATCTCCTCCTCGCTCTTGATCATGCGCATCTCAGAAATGATGGGGTAGATGCTCAGGAGTGTCACATCGGGGTAGCTCGCTTGGAGGGCTGCGGCCATGCGCTCATTACGGGTCTGCACGTAGGTATAGCGGCGCGGGTGGTTGGCGCGCTCCAGCCAGATCTCCTTGACCATGGGGACAGAGAGGGCGAGTATATTTTGATACTCATCCAGCCAGCGTACATCGCTGATACCACTCAGGCTTGTGGCTTCGGCGGGCTCAAGACGTGCGCCTTCCCAGATGGCGATATGCTCGTTGGTCTCGCGCAGCAGCAGGGTGTCTTCATGGCTACCATCGGCGTGGATGTGCATGATGAGCACGCTTTCTTCCTGGTCAATGCCTGTGAGGTAGAAGAAATTGGCATTCTGGTGATGCGAGAAGGTGCCATCCGCATTGGTGGGGAAGACATCATTGGCATGGATGATGAGAAGGCTGGGGCTGCTGAGCTGGGCGGCGAGCTCATCGCGCTTTTGCTGATAAAAGCTAGAGGGGAGGGGGGTGTAGCGTGTCGCTATCATGGTGAGTATGCGGGGGCTGTGTTATTTGGCAGGACCATTATCTTCGAGGCGAATCTCAAGTGAGCGTCCGTGTCCGTCCAGTCCTTCTACCTCGGCGAATACTTGGACATAGGGAAGGCTGCGCTCGGCTGCGGCGCGATTCATGCGTACGATGCTGGTGCGGCGTTGGAATTGATCGGCGCGTATGCCAGAGAAGGACTTGCCCGAGCCTCCCGTGGGGAGGGTGTGGCTAGGACCTGCGAGGAAGTCACCGCAGGCGACGGTGGAGTAGGTGCCAGCATAGATGGCTCCTGCTGTATGGATGGCGTCGAGCATGCTGTTCTCAATGGCTTTGTCGACGACGAGCACGAGATGCTCGGGGGCGAAGTCGTTGCAGATGGGGCAGGCCTCTTGGATATCGTTGACAAGCACGACATTCGTGTTGCTATTGAGGACTTCGCGTAGGTATTCATTGCGCTGGAGCTGCTCGGCTTGGAGGTCGATCTGCTCGATGACAGCCGCGATGATCTCTTCGCTATCCGAGATGAGGCTAATCGCGCTATCGCCACCGTGCTCGGCCTGCGCGAGTAGGTCGGCGGCGATGAAGCGGGCGTTGGCCGTGCTATCGGCGATGACCATGATTTCGCTAGGTCCTGGCAGGAGGTCTATAGAGACGGCGCCGACGAGCTGACGCTTTGCCTCGACGACGAAGCGATTGCCCGGGCCAAAGATTTTCTCTACTGGGGCGATGCTCTGTGTGCCGAGTGCAAGGGCGGCGATGGCTTGAGCTCCACCGATGCGGTAGATCTCGGTAGCACCCGCCTCGACGAGCGCGACGATGACGGCGGGATTCACCTTGCCATCAGGTCCACAGGGAGTCATGGCGACGATCTCGGGGACACCCGCTGCCATGGCAAAGCCGCCTGTCATGAGGGCGGTGGAGACGAGCGGTGCTTTGCCACCGGGGACGTAGATGCCGACGCGGTTGTAGGGGGTGAAGCGCTCTCCGACCTCGCAGCCTTGGGCATTGATGCCGCTCCAGTCTTTGCGGAGACTGTTTTTGGTGAAATAATTAATATTGTGCAGCGTCGCAGCAATGGCTTCTTTGACGGAGCTGGAGACGCTGGCGCGTGCCTCGTGGATTTCTTCTTTTGTGAGGCGAAGCTGATCGGCACTGAGCTCTACTGAATCAAAGCGCGCCGCATAGTGACAGAGAGCCGCGTCGCCTTCCTGCTGGACATGGTGGATGATCTCGCGGACAGCTTGTTCTACTCCCTTCTCAGGGATAGCTTTTCTATTCAGGCAGCGCAGAGTGTCAGCATAGTCAGGATCGCAGGGGCGGCTTATTTTCATATATGTGGGGATTGTATCATGTTGCTCTTCTGCGTTAATGGCGTAGAAGAGTTTGGTTGTAGTATAATGTAGTGATTATCAAAGATTTTGCAGCCCGTCTTGCGAGAGGGGCTGCGATAGAAATGGGAAATTTGCTAGGGGGCGTGCTCGCGTGATTGAATCTCACACATCAATATGCTCCTCGCGCTTTTTTTCGGTGGCGGGGGTGCTCTGTGTTGATGTTGTCGTTGTGGATTTTTCTTCGCCTGCGATCTTTTTTGTGTCGGTAGGAGTATCCTCTTTCATGAGCTCATCCTCGAACTGCTTGCGAGCTTTCTTGAATTCACCAAGCCCCTTGCCCAGATTTCGCGCAATTTCGGGCAAATGTTTTGCTCCGAAGATCACTAGACATACGATGATGAGAATCATCCAATGTGATGGCGATCCCAAATTAGCTATAGCGTGCATGCGGTCAGATTAACTGAATACGCCTTGAAAATCAAGTAAAATATATGTACAGTGTGGACTTTGTCTCGTTTAATACACATAGTAAGAAGCTAATCGGGCGAGGTGGAGAGCTCGCCAGTCACGGTCTAAATGTGTGTACAGGGAGGGGGGTGGAGGATCTAGATTGTAGAGATAGTAAAAGTAATACGGTTAATGTTGTTTTTTCAGTCATGACCACCTTGACGTGTCGTAGAAATCATGCTAGGATGAGCACTCATGATGCGCTTATTCAAAGTTTGTATTCCTCTTTTGGTGGGTCTTTTTTCTAGCCTGCTTTACTCTTGTAGTCAGGAGGAAGACCCCAATACTGTCAATATAGGCCATTTCCCCAATGTGACTCATATACAGGCTCTCGTTGCGCGAAACATGAGCCGTCAAGGGGAGGGCTGGTTTGAGCGCTATCTGCCTCATCATCGCATCCAGTGGCATCTTTATACGGCAGGTCCCACCGCGATGGAGGCTCTCTTTTCGCGCACGCTTGATCTTTGCTATGTAGGACCTAGTCCTGCTATTAACGCCTTTGCCGCCTCTCAGGGGCGCGAGGTGCTTGTCCTTGCGGGGGCTGTTGACGGGGGGGCGGCCTTGCTGACGGGGGCTGATTCTCAGATCAAGAGTGCTGCTGATTTCAAGGGGAAGCGCGTCGCCACCCCGCAGCTGGGCAATACGCAGGATGTGGCCTGCCGCGCGTGGATGAGTGAGCATGGGGTCACCAATACGCTCAATGGCAAGGGGGATGTGCTCATCCTGCCGACGAGCAACTCGATGCAGCTGGTGCTCATGGAGCGCGGTGAGATTGATGCGAGCTGGACGGTTGAGCCTTGGGTGTCGCAGTTGCAGCAATCGGCAGGCGCGCGTATTTTTAAAGAGGAGCGTGATGCGGTGACGACTGTCTTGACAGCGCGCAAGGCGTGGTATGAGCGTGATCCCGCCCTCGCCAAGACGATGCTGCGTGCGCATGAGCAGCTCACGACGTGGATTCTCCTTCATCCCGAGGAGGCGCAGCAGATGGTCATAGCCGAGCTGAGTATTCTGATGAAAGCCCCGATTGACCCCGCCCTCATCAAGAGTGCATGGGCGCGTCTGACGCCGACGACGACGATCAACCTGAAGGCTCTCGAGGACTTTCTCCGCGATGCTCAGGCGGCTCAGATCCTCAAAGAATCTCCCCCTGTCAGTGAGATCATCGCGCCTTGCTCTCAGAATTATCCTTACCCCACTTTTTCTTTATCTCATGCAAGACCCACTCGAACAAGAAATTAAAAGCTTCCCCACCGCAACTCTCAATCTGGAGCATATCTGCAAGGACTTCCACACGCGCTCCGGCGTCGTGCGAGCTCTCGACAATGCGAGTATGACGATCAATGAGGGCGAGTTCGTCTGCTTTGTCGGCCCCTCAGGCTGCGGCAAATCGACCCTCCTCAATATCATCGCGGGCTTAGAGAGTGCTGATAGCGGCATGGCTCTTATTGATGGGCTACCCATCACGGGCCCTGGGCGAGATCGCCTCGTGATGTTTCAAGAGCATGCGCTCTTTCCTTGGCTCAATGTGATTGACAATGTGGTCTTTGGTCTCCGGCACAAGCCAAATCTCAAGAGGAAGGAATGCCATGATGTCGCACGCTATTATCTGCATCTGGTGAAGATGGAAAAGTTCGCCAATTCCTCCATCCACGAGCTCTCGGGTGGGATGCGTCAGCGCGTCGCGCTCGCGCGTGCCCTCGCGCCCAATCCGAAGATCTTGCTGATGGATGAGCCTTTTTCCGCCCTTGATGCGATGACGCGCGAGCAGCTCTATGGGGATATCCAAGATATTTGGAAAAAGCGTCGCAAGACCATCATCTTTGTCACGCACAATGTGCGCGAGGCGGTCTGTCTCGGCGATCGCGTGATTCTCTTCTCGCCTCACCCAGGGCGCGTGCGTCGAGAATTCCGCGTGACTCTTCCGCGTCCTCGCAGCATCAATGATCACGATCTCGCCGACCTCTCGCAGGAGATCACCGCAGAGCTCAAGGGCTATGTGGGTGCCAAGGAGAGTGACTGATGCGGGACGATATCTCTACAGCTTTTTTATTTTTACCCTAACTCTTTTCTATGAATCGGACTACACTTTCTATTGGCTTCTTTCTTTTGCTGCTGATCATCTGGGCAGCTCTGACTGGCAGTCTCTCCTTTCTGGGGCTACACTGTGAGCTCTGGCCTCCTTATGTCATCCCCTCACCGCTTTATGTCTCTGAGTATCTATGGGAGAATATCCTCAATGGAGATATTCCCGAGGCGATGTTGGTCACGATGCGTCGCCTCTTCATCGGCTATGTCATCGGTCTGCTCATCGGGGTACCTCTCGGGATGCTGGCGGCACGTTTTCGTGCAATTAATGATACGCTGGGCGTCTTGGCGCTCGGCTTGCAGGCTCTCCCTAGTGTCTGCTGGGTGCCTCTCGCCTGCATCTGGTTTGGCCAAGATGAGCGCGCGCTGCTCTTTGTTGTAGTCATGGGCTGCCTGTGGAGTGTGCTGCTTTCCACACAGAATGGAATGCGCAATGTGCCGCCTATCTATGCACGCGCCGCACGCACGATGGGTGCCTCCCCTTTCTACACGCTGGTGCATGTCACCCTGCCCGCCTCGGCTCCTTTCCTCGTGAGTGGGATGAAGCAGGGCTGGGCTTTTGCGTGGCGCTCCTTGATGGCCGCTGAGATCTATGTTGCCGTGGCTTCGGGATTCGGGCTGGGGCAGCATCTCCACTATGGACGCGAGCTGCACCGTATGCACCAAGTCATCGGTATCATGCTCATCATTATTCTCATTGGCCTGCTCGCAGACAAGATCCTTTTCTCCCCAGTTGAAAAGTGGCTGCATCGTCGCTGGGGGACAGATAAGGCTTGATCTTTTCTTAATCATTTGATAATTTGATTTTATGGTGCAGGAAGAATCTGAGGTTTGGCAGTGTCCCGACTGCGCAACGCGTGTGGATATCTCTACACTTGGCTTCTTTGATCAAGTCGCCTGCCCCAGCTGCTCCAAAATAGTGCGCGTGCACAAGAGGATTGATCACTTTGAGCTGAAGAAAATTATCGGCATTGGTGGCATGAGCGTCGTGCTTGAGGCCTATGACACGCTACTGGATCGCACCGTGGCCATCAAGATACTCAACGCGGGCTGCCGCCATGATCCCGAGCGCAGCGTGAGCTTTGAGAAGGAGTGCAAGCTGCTCGCGCGCGTGCAGCACCCTACGGTGGTCAAGGTTTATACGGCGGGGCATGTGCGCGGGTACTTTTATTTTGCCATGGAGCTGCTTGAGGGGCAGAATCTTGAGTTTTCCGTGCGCGGGCGTACCTCGACCCATCCCTTTGTGATGCTCAAGATGGCGCATCTCATCGCCTCGGGTCTCAAGGCGGCGCGTGAGATGGGGGTGCTCCACCGCGATTTGAAGCCTGGCAATATCTTGCTCACCTCAGAAGGCGAGGCAAAGCTCATCGACTTTGGCCTAGCCATCGCACTCGGTGAGCATGAGGAGAGTGAAACCATCTGGGCGACACCCTTTTATGCAGCACCTGAGACGCTCATGCAGCAGCCAGAGGATGAGCGTGCTGATATCTACTCACTCGGGATGACGATGCGCAGTATCTTGACAATGAAAGATATATTTAGTCATGTTGTCCCCCCAAAGGACTCTGCTGCGTGGTATGCAGGCAAGATGAGCCTACCCAGCATTGCGCTGACGCTACCGACGCTCGAAAAGGAAATCTGTCGTCTCATCGATCACATGACCAGCTTTGATATCGCGGCACGCCCTCAGAACTACGATGAGCTCATCCACGAGATAGAAGATGCTATGGAGGTGATGCAGGCAAGGGTCTCTGGGCAGTACCCATGGCAGCGATTCCAAAAATATCTTTATACCTCAGGCAGCGTAGCCGTTCTGACTCTGCTGCTCAGCCTCCTGCCGCTGGGCTCACTCTTTGGCGGGTCTAGTGCTGCTATCGCTGATTCTTCCGATCCTGCAGCATTCACAGACGGGCAAGGTGAAGGCGTAGCAAGCTCGAGAGCTCTTTCTGATACCGAGGCGCAAAAGTTAGCCAAGCAGCTCTTGCGCGATATACACGAGCCCGAGTACCGCGACCTTGTCACCATCGCTAATCATCTTTCTTACCGCGATGAGGCTCCTCTCGTGCAGCTCTGGAGCATGCAGTTACGCTGGGTTATAGCCTACCTCGAAAGCGGTGAAGACGACCTGCTTGCTGGCTTGGAGCGCGCTATCCTTGAGAAGACTAAGCAGCTCTCCTCCCAGTCTAGCTCCAGCAAGCTGCGAGAAGACCTCCTCTATCTCGCTGCGATGATCACAACGAGGAAAAAGACAGGTGAGAGTGATGCTGCGTATAGAGCGGCGCTGGGCACGGAGAACTATGCGATGCATAGCTTTGCCCGTATCGCGCAGCTGAGGAGCATGGAGGCGCGCGGTGATTATGCGCGAGCTCTTGCAATCCTCGATGAGCTTGAGTCTACCCAGAAGACGCAGGCTGCCCCCAGAGCACTGCTCCCGCAGCTTGCTCTGACAAGGCATCGCCTCAGTCAGCATGTCAAGGCGCATAGCCCCATCGCGACGAGTCAGTCTTGAAGCCTAATCTTGATTGAGGCCTAATCTTGATTGAGGCCTAATCTTGAAGTCTATTGATACTGGGATAGTCATGGCAATTCTCAGGAGCTCTGAGTTGGATGATGCGCGGTGAGTGATGGTGCTTGAGCGCGGTGCTCGCGCTTCGTCGCTGGACATAGCGCACGTCATTTTCAAGAAAGCTCCCTGCATTGTCACGCAGCAGCGCACTCGAGCCGCGATTCATGTCATGGGTCAAGTGGATGATGCGCCCCAGCTCGGGGCGGCTGGCGAGAGCTATTTCGCTGAAGTAGCTCGGGTAGATGGGCATGAGATACTTGATGAGCTCATAGAGCTCCATTTCATAAAGACTACCTAGTGGGAGGAGATGGGCGCAGGTCTGCGCAAAGTCAGTAAAATCTCCTAGGATGAGCTCCTGCCTATTGAGAGGCGAGAGGAGGAGGCTGTGTGTGCTTTCGGCTATGCTCACTGCACAGAAGGCTTGGAGGCGATGCTCGGTGCTCGTGAGCTGTCTCTGCTCCAGCTCGCAGAGCTCATGAAGGTCTCGTGTCAATCCTTCTAGAGTCAGCTCGCGGCAGGATACACCTAGAGCCTCTGCATGCGTGTCACTCCCCGCGAAGCAAAGAGCATGCACGCGCGAGGCACCCACAGCCTCAACGGCGAGTAAGAGCAGCAAGGGGGCATAGGGGTGATTCATCGTGAGACACAGCCCCTTGTAGTAGCCCAGCTCAAGGCTTTGTTTGATCATCAAGACGATGGCTTGACGGAGCTGCTCCTCATCCTGTGGTTGATGATCAGCTTGTGCGGAGCTTGACAGATCGACAACGCAGCTCTCTTCGCGGAAGTAGGCTAGGCGGCGGAGAAGCTCCCCCTGCGCAGAGTATACCGCAGATCCTCCCATGTAGAGAGAATCCTCAGCGATGCCGACAGGGGCGACGCTGATGAGGGAGCAGTGATTCATCTCTGCCTCCCAGCTATGAGATTCTGCCTCTATGGCAGTATGTCCGCTGTACCAAGTCTGGGTAGAGAGGCGTATGGTAAAGTCGAGCGCAAGCTCGCTAAGACTCTCCTCGTCTCCTATTTCAATACTGTAGCGCCACTGCTCATGACGATGTAGCTCTGCCTCATAGAGCTCAGAGACGACTCCATTGTGGAGAAAGTATGGCTTGAGGCGACAATCGTCCTCCCCAATCTCAATCTCGCCCACAGAGCTGAGTAGATCGTGCTCCTCCTGATTGAGCTGCTTGCTGTAGGCTGCAAGGATGAGGGGGGCGCAGTTGATTTCTTTGGCGAGTGCGGCGAGCGCGAGTTCGCTTTGCTCGATGAAGGAATCACGCTTGTATAGATCTCCCACCTGAGCTCCGCAGAGGCTATAGGCTGAGCTGATTACGAGATCTGCTCCCTGGTCAAGGCACTGTCTATACCCTTGTACTATCGTGCGTAGATTCTTTGAAAAATCGCCACATGTTGAAAAATTTTGTATCACTCCTATCTTGATATTTTTGCCCATAATTCACTAGTCAGAATTATTTTATATCTAACTTCCGATAAAAGCAAGATGTTTTAAGTATTGCATTATATTTATAGTGAGGGTGTTGGTCAGTAGTGCGCGAGAATGACAATTGTCTCGCACATGAAGAGCGCGGTAGATCAATAGTGTAACAGCGCACATGACGTCATCATTCGGTGCGATTTTGGGCCAGAATAGGCTCATTTCTATCATCTTGACATCTGATGCTCGCGGGGTATAATGCCATGTCTTTAGGGCATCTCTATTAATTCGTCCAGAAAAATCGCTCCGTGAGAAAAGCACGCATAACGGCCTGTCTCGCGATTTCTGTTTGAGAGAATGTTGATCTCCGCTTTATTCTTTATTATCCCACTTGTCATGACTCTGCTCCAAATTTGCGCCCTCATCGGTCTTGTCCTCTATTTTGCCCTCCTCCTCTTCGCCGTGGCGCGGGAGAAGAAAAATCAGAATGTCCTCGACTACTTCTTCGCAGGGCGTAGCCTACCCTTCTGGGCTCTCTCCATTACCTTCATTGCCTCATGGTGGGGCGCGGGATCTGCTATCGAGACGGCGAATCTAGGCTACAAGGACGGGATAGGTGCCTTTTGGTACTATGGGGTGCCTGTACTTTTGGCGACTCTTTTGATGATACTGGGCTCCAAGCGCATTCGCCGCATTGGCTTTTTGACGCAGGGGGCGATGGTGACGGCGCGCTATTCAAAAGGTGTAGCCAAGATTCTCTCTCTGATTATTCTGATTTTTATGAGCTTTACCGCCGCGACGCAGATGGTAGGAGTGGGGCAGTTTTTTGGGCAGTACTTGGCGATGGATTACACGCTGGCGGTCTTTGTGGGGACGGGGATTGTGTTGATTTATTCGCTCTTTGGGGGATTTCGCGGGGTGGTGCTCACCGATATTATTCAGTTTTTCTTGCTGCTGATTTCGGCCTTGATGATCTTTGGCGTGGCTTATTACCAATCGGGGGGCTGGGATCAGATCTCGGCGCAGGCTGCACAGGTGGGCAAGACCGATTATATGAGCTTCTCCGCTGGTGTGGATAAGTATCTGATGTATGTCGTCACCTTCGGACTCGCATGGTGCGTGCAGGCGAATGTCTGGCAGCGCATCTCCGCGACGAAGAATGATGGCGATGCGCTCAAGATGACAAGCATGAGCCTGCTGGTCTTTGTCCCGCTCTACCTCATCGTGGTGCTGACGGGCATGGCGGGGCTCACCCTCTATTCTGAGCTCCCTCAGGGGGGCATCGTGACGGCCATTGTCATGGATCATATGCATCCCATTCTAGGGGCATTGGTCTTTATAGGGATCTCTGCGGCTATCATGTCGACGATGGATTCGCTCATCAATACGGCGGCGATGACGCTGACGCTGGATGTCGTGGATACTTCCTCGCGCGAGGAGGCGTGGAGATTGGGCTTTTCTCGCTATGCGACGCTGGGGGTGACGGTTTTTGGGCTCGTGGTGGCCTTGCAGATTCGCTCGATTCTGGAGCTGAGCTGGCTGGCTGCTGATATCATCACGACGGGGGCTTTTGTGCCGCTGGTGATGGGCTTCTTCTGGAGGCGTGGCAATACGCGGGGCGCGATGGCGTCGATGACTGTGGGCATGCTCTACTGTGGCTATAATCTGGCGCGTCTGATTGCTCAGAAGCATGGAGGGGATCTGCCCGCGTGCTGGGAAAGCTCCTCGGCGCAGCAGGTGATTTATGGTATAGGGCTTTCGCTAGTGGTTTATGTGGTGGTGAGCCTGTTGACCAAGGCTGAGTATGAGAAGGCCGATCGCTTTATTGAGCAGAGCAGAGCCGCTGCTTGACAAAGCAGCTGTGGGCTAGTATCATAGCCTTACATGACCCTGCGCCCTCTTTTGTTAGCCAGTTTGTTTTCACTCTCCTCAGTTCTAGATCCTGTATGTGCGCTCTCTCCTGATAATAATCATGATGTGGAGGATGTGAGCAAGGCTCTGAGCTTTATTCACGGCGTGCTGCTGGAGCAGGTGGCATGCTTGCAGGCTATTGAGTCAAAGGAGCAGAGCGAAGCGGGGCGAGCCCGCTATGAGGAGCTCGCCGCACGCCTGTTGAAGTCGCATGAGATGGTCGATGAGCATGTGCTCGCACTCTACCTCTCGCGCCTCCCTGAGCAGAAGCAACTCGTGATAGAGGCTCTGCAAGCGCTCGCTGATGAGATCGCGCGATTGCGAGCGGCAAAATTCTATGGCAACGCGGCTTTGCAGCGTCTCTTGCTGCCTCCACTCGCTCCTCAAAGCACGAGCAAGCCCGCTGCTACGTCCCCCGCCGCTGCGGATTGAGTGCCTCCTGCACGCGTGAGAGCTCCTCATCCATGAAGATCTCAAGATTCTCCCTATTGAGCTTCATCTGCTCAATGACGGAGTCTCTGTACTTGATCGCCTCGCGCAGTGAGGCGTGCTCGTTGCCGTATCTGAGGTCGGAGAAGTAGCGCGTGATGATGCGCCCGCAGCGTTGGATGCTCACGCGCCAGCCGAGAAAGTCGGTACTCTCGTAGGTGTATCGAGTGATATTTTTTCTTTTCATATAGGGTGTTGTCAATGGGGTGGATACAGAAAAAGACAGTATTTATCCGCGATTTGTTCGATAACCGATAGGTAAGAAACTAGCTGCGCGTGGGCTTCTTGTGCGGAAAAATCACTCTGTGAGTCGAGAATGGCGATTTTCGCACTTGCTATTTAGGGGGGGCTAGGCTAGCATAGCGACATGCCGAGTTACCCGCTGCTCACCGCCCTTTTTGAGATTGGGGTTTTGTGGTTTCTTATCTATCAAACCTACCGTGTGTTTAGAAACTCGCGTGGAGCTGCGATTCTGGTCGCGCTCATCGGGGTGGTTATCGTCGGGAGTATTCTTTTGGAGATCTTCCAAGCTCAGGTGCTCAAATACCTTGTGAGTATGGTCATCGGGCTGGGGACGATACTTGTGGTGCTCTTTCAGCAGGAGATTCGCATGGGGCTCGCCAAGATAGGGACCAAGCATTTCTTGAATTTCTTTGGAAAGAAAAAGGATCACGATGATCTCATCGACAGGTTTGTCAAGTCTGTCTCTTGGCTCGCGCACCGCCGCTATGGTGCTCTGCTAGCCATGGAGCGCAAGATTGATCTCGATAGCTGTATGGCCTCGGCGGTGAAGATAGACGCTGAGTTCTCCCGCGAGCTGATAGGCACCATCTTCATGCCCAA
>CAYJOV010000010.1:21457-23998 GCA_964371905.1 uncultured Akkermansia sp.
ACGCGTCTACGCGAACTTTTTAATCAACAAAATCATGTGGAATCAAATTAAACGCTTTTGTGTCGTCAACGCGAAGCCCAAGTTTATTAGCCTGCTTCTGGCACTCATTATTTGGCTCGTAGTCAAAGAGATTGGTATAGATAGCGAGCGAGAGAAGACGGGTGAGAATGCCGATGCTCTGATTGCGATTCCTTGATTTTAACACAAAACACGATGGCACATTACTTTATTGCTGGTACAGATACAGACGTGGGCAAGACCTACGTCACCTGCTGCATGCTCCGTGAGCTCACCGCGCGCGGCACTCGCGCTATAGGCTACAAGCCCATAGCCTGCGGCGATCGCGCGGACGCACGCGCGATGCGCGATGCCTGCACGGACAAGCTGAGCCTCGAGCGCATCAACCCCCTCTACATGCGCTCAGCGACCGCTCCCTATATAGCCAGTGAGCTGGAGCAAGTCGAGATTGACCCCGAGGCTCTCTTGGAGGGCTACAGGGAGCTGAGTGTCGAGTATGAGGTCGTGCTCGTCGAGGGCGCGGGTGGCTGGCATGTGCCGATGAAGGAGGGCTACACGATGGGTGACTTTGCCCAGCAGCTGGGGCTTCCTGTCATCCTCGTCGCTGAGAACAAGCTTGGCGTGATCAATCACGCCATTCTCACGGTGAATGCGATACGTGCCCAAGGTCTCGAATGCATCGGTATCATCCTCAATCACCGCACCGAGGAGTGGGATCTGGCGAGTCTGACGAATAGGCGTCAGATCGAGGAGTTCTGCCGGGTGCCTGTCCTCGCGGAGCTCATCTCGGGGCAGGAGGAGATCGAGGTGGATTTCATCTCGTGAGATTAAAGAAATAAAGAAATGCTTCTTCTTGCCAATCTCGCGTTTTCGCGATAAAATGGGGCGCATTTTATGAGTCAAAAGGATCTTTACCGCCCCAATGCCGCCGTCATTTATCAACGCCCCGATGGGACAATTCTCGTCTGTGAGCGCAGTAATCCGCGCGGCAGCTGGCAATTCCCCCAAGGTGGCGTGAGTGCAGGCGAAGAGCCGCTGCTCGCTGCGCATCGCGAGGGGATGGAGGAGACGGGGCTGCGCCCCAATGAGTATGACGTCATCGCGAGCTACGGCCCCTATCGCTACGAGTATGGTGAGGCGGATAAGCACCGCGTCTTTCTCAAAAGAGGGATTCCCTATGTGGGGCAAGAGCAGCATTATTTCCTCTTTCGCCTGCATGATCTACGCTCTGAGCCTTGGCTGGATCAGCGCGAGTTCTGCGATTATCGCTGGATTAATCCCGATGAGTTCGATTTTGACGCCGTCCCTGAGTTCAAGCGCGGCGTGTACTACGCTGTCATGAAGGAGGTCTTTGGTATCAATCCTCGCGCCTGATGCAGCCTATTGCCCATATGCGCTCTCCGTTCAAGGAGAAATTCGGCATCCCGCGTCAGTCGAATGTGGCGCGGGGCGTGCGGAGCTGGCTCGTGTTTGAGCCTGAGTTTCGCCACGAGGCCTGCTTTCGCGGCTTGGAGGAGTTCTCCCACCTGTGGTTGATCTGGCAGTTCCATCTTCATGGGGAGAAGTGGCAGCCTACGGTGCGCCCACCTCGCCTCGGTGGCAACGCGCGAGTGGGGGTCTTTGCGACGCGCTCCTCTTTCCGTCCCAATGCGCTCGCGCTCTCCGTGGTGCGCCTTGAGGCCATCCATCTGCACGCGAGCGATGGAGCTATCATCGAGGTGTCGGGTGCGGATCTGGTGGATGGTACGCCTATTTTTGACATCAAGCCTTATATACCCTATGCCGATGCCATCCCCGAGGCTCGCGGGGGATTCGTCCACTCGCATGAGTGGAAGGCTCCTCTGGAGGTGCGCTTTGCGCCTGAGCTGATGGCTGTCGACGAGCTGTGGCGGCGCGCGCTCATCGAGGTGCTGGAGCAAGATCCGCGCCCTGCCTACCAGCAGGATGAGCAGCGTGTGTATCATCTGGTCTTTGCCCCCTATGAGGTGCATTTTCGTGTGCGTGGGCAGTGTGTGGAGGTCTGCGGGCTGGAGCTGTTGTCATGAGGGAGGTGGAGCAGTGCTGTCGCGAGGCTCTGGCGGGGGTGACCCGCGGGGGTGCTTCGCTGAGTGTCTGGCAGCGGGGGCGCGAGATTGTTTCGCTCTCGCGCGGGGCGGACTGGGAGGCGGGCTCGCTCGTGCCCGTATTCTCTGTCACGAAGCTCATCTCGGCGGCGACCCTCTTGCTGGCTCTGCGGCAGAAGGGCTTAGATGAATCTTTGGAGATAGGCGAGCTCTGGCCGCGCTTCCCCCTACCGAGAGGGACGGTAGCCCAGCTGCTCTCCCATCAGCTGGGGCTCGCGTCATGGACGCGCCGCGCGGATCTCTTTGATCTAGATGATTGCCGAGCCGCCGTGGAGGAGTCGCGCCCCGCGTGGTCGCCGCCTGAGCTGGGCTATCATGCGCATACGATAGGGCCGCTCGTTGATATCCTGATGCACGCGCTCACAGGTGAGCGGCTCTGCGAGTTTTGGGAACGCGAAGT
>CAYJOV010000010.1:24098-38796 GCA_964371905.1 uncultured Akkermansia sp.
GGCTGCGGGAGCTTCTTGGAGATGGAGGGAGTCATCCCTCGCGGAGGCATGGGGCATGCGGGCGCGGGGGGAGCGCATGCTTGCTGTCAGCTGGACTCAGGCATCTCCTTTGCCTATGTGATGGATCAGATGGAGTGGGGGCTTTTGCCGAGTGCGCGCGTGCGCCGCGTGGTCGAGGTGATCAGCTGCGCTGCTGGCTGCGGCGTATAAATCCGTGCAGGTATTCGAGCCAAGGTAGCTGCTCTTGGAAGCGCCCGAGGCTACGCTGCTTTTCACTGAGCACGCAGACTTGGAGCTGCTGACTGGAGCGTCGCACCTCCACAGTATCACCTGGGTAGATCGTGCCCGCGTAGTCGCCGTCGAGCTGGTAGGCGAGCTTGCCATCGCAGCTGATGCGGCATTGCTCGATCTGACGTATGCTGGTAAAGTCGCTGACATTCTTCTGATGCGCGCCTCCTAGTATCATCGCATGGATGATCTCCATGGCGACTCCTGTCCCCTCATGCTCGATGACAGCCATGTCGAGCAGCCCGTCATTGAGGCTCGCATGGGCAAAGAGCATGGCATCGCCGCCGTAGCGTCGTCCATTGCCGAAGATGAGCTGACTGCCCGTGAAGCTCTCCCCCGAGGGGAGCTCTACGCGCAGGCGCGGAGCCGGCTCCATGCCGACCTTGAAGGCGGCAAAGAGGTGGGAGATCGCACCAAAGTACTTCTTCATCCTCGGGGTGACGCACTGGACGACACGCGCATCGAGGCCGAAGCCCGCGAGCTGGATGAAGGGCTTCTCATTCACGCGAAAGATATCAATATGTTGTCTATGTCTCCCCTGCATCGCCTTGAGCGCGCGGTCAAAGCGGCGTGAGCCCACACCTATCTCTCGGGCAAAGACATTCATCGTCCCACAGGGCAGTACCCCCATGGCCGTCTCACTGCCCATGAGGCCATGAGCGGCCTCCATGAGCGTGCCATCGCCACCCGCGACCGCGACGACAGGGCAAGCCGCATCCGCAAGGCGTCGTGCCTGTGCGCGCAGGTCTTGTACGCTCGTCGTCTCGATGAAGGTGAAGCACTCGCGCTTTGCCTTGAGCCACTCATTGAGCCCCGAGCGATGCAAGCTCCCCGCCATGGGGTTGAGAAGGATGGGAATACGCGAACTCATGCAATGAAAGAATAGACAATCATCGAGCAGGACAGCAGAAAGGAGATGGTCACGGCGGGCGAGTCGATGAGGTCAAAGATCCCACCTATGCCCGGCAGCAGCGAGCCGCTGTCCTTGATCTCAATACCGCGCTTGATGAGCGAGCCTGTGAGATCGCCCATGACGGAGAAGAAGAAAATGACCAGCGAGATCAAGATGATTACTACCTGAAGACTGAGATCAAATCTTGGGTCGGAGTTCCATTGATCGACGAGTAGATAGTTTGCCAGTACCACCGCTGCCACGGTCGTGAGGATGAGCGAGCCAATGATGCCCTCCCATGACTTCTTGGGCGAGACCGCGGGGCTGAAGGGACGCTTGATGAAGCGTCCACCTAGTGTTACCCCGCAGAGGTAGGCGCAGATGTCGGCCAGCTTGGTTACAAGAATGATCCAGAGGAGCATATCAATCAAAAAAGGATCAATCAAGAAGAAGAAGGAGAAGCAAAAGAGCCACACCGGATAGATGAAGGAGAGCAGCATGAGCCCCAGCTGCCCCAGCGCACGGTCTGCTGTATGTCCGCGGTAGTCCATGCAGAGTACCTGCTTGACAAAGCAGAGTGTGGTAAAAATCACCAGTGCAGCCAGCATCAAGAAAAGAAAGGCAGACTCTGAGCTGGAGCTTGGGCGTAGGGCGCATAGGGAAAAGAGCGTGAGAAGCCACGGATAGCTCAGCCCTGTGATGAGGCTCAAGAGGCGATTGCCCTTGCTGAGCTTCTCTTTCTGCATCTGGTACCACTCGATGCTGGTGAGATTGCAGAGTAGACTGATGAGCAGGGCGTAAGCCCAGATGGTATCGAGCGATACAGCACCTGCGAGTAGAGAGAGTAGCAGGATGGTGCTAAAGCTACGCTGGAGAAAGGTTTTTGTTTTATCGGTCATAAGAAGGGAGTCTTGGAGCTCGCCCTATACTAGCATGCGAGACTGCACTGAGGCTAGCAAATTTTTCGCAAAAGGACAGCGATGATTACTTATTCAAGAAAAGAGATGATAATAGTGACAAGCACGGCGAATATGCTTGCAGTCTCAGGGTGGCTTTAGTAGAATCTCAACCAATAGATCCCCTTTGTTATTCCTATGCCCACAAAGGGGGTGTGATACGAAGTATTATCAATAGTTTTTTAAAATACAATCTGTTATGAAACTCCATCTACCCAAGAGCCTCTTCACGGCTCTACTCACCTGTTGTTCCCTTGCCACCTCAGTGGTAACCACTGTTGCCAGCTCGACCCTGCTTGTCGGGGCGATCTCCTTCACCCTCGTGCCGCAGGAGGCACAGGGTGAGATTCTCGAATTTCAAGGAACAAATGGTTTCGTCCATGGTACCGACTGGAAGAGAGCTGATGGGTCTATAGTGGGGGGGCTTGCTCAATATGCCGCATACTTCACCAATACGCCGCAGAATATTATGAAGTTTGATAACCCCACTGGATCATTTACCACGGCGGCTGTTCAGTTTAATGTTATCTCTCTTGGCGGTATATGGGTTACCGATGCTAGTGCGAATGTTTATACACTTGACGCTAATGGTAGTCGCAACATAAACTGGAGAGCGAGCACTGCAGCTGATGTCGCGACAATGGGAGCTGACGCAGTAGCGGGAAAGGTAAATCTTATCATCAATAATGATTTTAATATAGGTACAGGCGTGCGATTTGCAGATATGCTGTATGCCGCAGGGATGAACTTTGCCATTGCTAGTGGAAAGACTCTCAACCTCGTAGCCGATGAGATGACGACACTTGGTGATGCTCCTGCTGCAGGATCATTCTATGAGCATGTCGTTCAGAATAGTGGCACACTCAACCTCAATCTCAATAATTACGATCTTTCTCGCGGTGCGAATTGGACAGTCCAAGAAGGCTCGACTGTCCATATGAGCAATGTTTCTGCTGGAGGCACGGTGAGCTTTGGTGCCTTGACCATGGACAATGGTATCATCAATATGGGCACAGGCAATGCCACACTCAGCTCCCAGATGGTCGTCGGGGCTGGTGGCGCGACGATCACAGGTGGTCATATCACGAATGCTACGACGACGACACTGTCCGGCAGCATCGACCTCAGTGCTGGTGGAGGGCTGACGCTCAGTGGGAAGTTCGCCCTTGCTGAGGGTATAGTCTTCAATTTAGGAGGCGCGAGTGTGGCTAGCGATGAGTACACGCTCTTTACTCGTGCAGCAGGGTCGCAAGTTGATTTCTCTCTGGCGGACATCACCATTGCGAATCTCGATTACAGCATTCGACTCAGCTCTATCGCTTGGGACGCGAGTAATAATCTGATTGCCACGATTGAAGACATGATTAGCTTTGCCCAGGGAGATTTGACTTGGGATAATGACGCTGCGACGACTCCATGGACATTGAATGGAGCAGCTCATTCCTTTGCCGCGGGAGAGATCGTAGGCATTGGTGCAGACGGCAGCACGGGGGGAACAATTAGCATCAATGAGAATGTCGCCCCTCAAGCCGTCTTGGTGCATGGGGATGGTGCATGGACCTTCACAGGTACTGGAGGCATTACGGGTAGCGCTCGACTCGTCAAGGAGGGGGCTAGTACGTTGACAATCCAGAATAGCAATAGCTACACAGGGGGGACGACGATCACAGAGGGTACAGTCGTGCTCGCTGCTGCGAATGCCGCTGGTAGTGGTGATATCACGCTCGATGGTGCAAGCGCGACTCTCGAAATTGGCCTTGTCAATGCCCTGCATGCCGATAGCATGATCAACTACACCGCCGGTACGATTAAGTACGGGGCGGGCATTACAGCAAGCTTTCATGATAAGATCACTGTAGAGGGAGGCGCGATGCTCACCCTCGATATCAATGGTAATGATGTCACGTGGGGCGAGGCAATCGCGGGCAACTTTAGCATACTCAACACAGGGGCTGCTGCTGCCGCCTTCGACTATAGCTATAGTGTCACTAGTAAGACGGTGAATGTAGGGACGAATGCCACGGTGGTTTCAACGACATCTGGGGATCAGGCCAATGGTGTCACCTTGACAGGTGATGGCATCTTCCGCATCGAGAATACGGGCACCTACACGGTGGGAAATATTGATAACTTCACAGGCACGCTCCAAGCGACCAATGGTGGAGTGATTACGATTATTCGCGATATGAATACCGCCGACAAGCGCTTTGCTCTGGAGACAGAGGATGAAGAGGCTCAGGCGACTGAGGTGCAAGCCATCGTGCTCGCAGATGCCCAGGATCAGACACTCTATCTTGACAAGCTGAGCGGTTATAGCACCATTACCGTTACTTATGATGACGCTACCAATCGCGGTCTTGATCTAGAGATGACTGAGAATAACACCTTCCACGGCAATTTCCGCGCTGGTAATAGTACGGATCATCGCTGGGGGACAATCACCATAGGTGGTGATGGAATGACTTTTAATTGGACAGGGATGAGCACGCAAGGGACTGCCTATGGCTCGCTCGGTGACAATTCATCGCTACTTATCAAGGAGGGGGCTACGATGAACTTTAGCTCCGACGGTGATAGCGGTGGTCAGTTTGCTGATGAGATCGCAATCGAGGAGAGGGGCAAGCTGCTCATCTCGCGCACCGATGCAACAGGCTTTGTCCAGCGCGCCACAGGCAATGAGATCTCAGGTGCAGGCTCTGTCGAGGTATCTGGCAAGGCCACGCTGACAGGGGCGAACACCTACACAGGCGGTACTGTTGTTAATGATGAGGGTACGCTGACGAGCAATAGCTTGACGGCTCTCGGTACAGGTAATATTGAGGTGCAGACGGGCGGCTCGCTCACGCTCGCAGCGGGCTTCACCCAAGGGGCAAGCCAGACACTGACCAATGCGGGCTCACTCACGATTGATGGCACATTGGCGCTGACCTCGACGCTCACCAATACCGGGGGGACTGTGACGCTGCTGGCCAATACGATTTTTAACCTCGCAGGCCTGACGGCAGACGAAGACGATGTCTCAGGAGTCAAGACCTACACGCTCTTTAGCAGTGATGGCACGCTCGTCTTCTCCGCGCTCAGTGCGACAGGCGCGTTGGATCTCACACAGATTGCAGGTATTGATAGCTCAGGCTACAACTGGCAGATCAATGCCGATGGCACGATCACCGCCACCCTCGATGCGAATACACTCTTCTACTCCACAGGGGGAGACTTGAGCTGGAATACGGCAGACGCAGACTTCGATGGGGATCTCTCCTTCGCTGATACCAATAGCGTTGTTTTCCAAGACGCTAATGTGAATATCACCCTTGAGCAGGATATCGAGGCGGGCTTCATCCGTATCGTAGGCATCGTAGCCGAGCTGGATGGCGCGGGCTTCACCCTCACAACCGATCGCATCTTGATTGATGAGGGCGGCACCTTCATCCAAAAAGGCAGTAGTGTCGCGGCGGGGGCTGATTTCATCGGCGAGCTTGGTAACACCTTGGTTCTCGATCTGGGCGCGGGTGAGTCAATCACACGCAATGACGAGCTCGTCGGTTTCAAGGGTGAGCTCATTGTTCGCAGTGGTAATCTGACGATCAACAATCATACTGTAGCCCAAGGCATGGACTTTGAGAAGATCATTGTTGAGGCCGGTGCGAGTCTGACCTCTACGGCTGTGAGCTTTGCAGAGGCTGCCGATATACCTCTTGAGCTTCAGGGGGGTGCTGATGCCACCTCAAGCGCGGTTTGGAATACGGGCAATGTCTCTTTCTTTGGCACTCTCACGACATCGGGCTATGCGACATTGAATCTCAGTGACAATGTTTTGAATCTGCGCGATACTGTTACATCAAGAGGCAATCTCACGATCAATGGTGCAGCTCATAATGTGCAATTCTTTAGCTCCCTTTCCGGTGATGGCAGCATTGTCAAGACGGGCTCAGGGGCACTCATCTTTACGGAGGCCAATCAGATGATTGACCACACGGGTACTCTCTCGATTCAAGAAGGCTCGCTCACCCTCGGGGATTCCTATGGTGATACGATGACGGTGCGCTTTGAGGAGATCATCATGGCTGCGGGGACGACACTCAACACCGCCATGAATGCGGCGGGCGACATCTCCGCCACGAATCTCGTCCTCCAAGGTGCTACGGTGAATCATGGCAACTTTGATGCAACGGGGGACGGCGTGGTTCAATGGCGAGGTCTTGAGCTGACGGGGGACAACAATTTCAACGTTGCCAACAAGGGGAGCTTTGAATTCGGCACCGTGACTGGTACAGGAAATCTGACCGTAGGCGGAGCCTTCTCTGATGCAGGTCAGAACAATTATATCCAGATCAATAATCTGGTTGATTTTGCGGGTACATTGACTGGCTCGACAAACGACCAATTCAGCCTCGTTATCAACAGCGCTCAACAGGGTGCAGGTGTCGAGGGCGTGATCTCTGGTAGCGATGTAGACAGTACGGGCTTCTCGATCGCAGGGGAAGGTAAACTCACGATAAACACCAATCTCGTCTCCACGGGTAGCGTCGCGATCACCGATGCGAGCCTCACTGTCAAGGGGAATGTCTCTGCGACAAGCTTTAAAAAGGACGGTGCAGGCACAGTGAGCCTTGGCTCGCTCACGCTCGTCGAGGACGGAGCTCTCCAGATGAGCTATGATGGTAGCATGACGATTAGCAACTACACGCTGACAGGAGACCTGCGCCTCACCTACACGAATCTGACTAGTGTCTTGACGCTAGCCGAGGGAGACTTGGGTGGCGTGACTGGCATGTATCTTGATCTAGTCGGCTATCAGCTTGAGGATCTGGACGGAGAAGGTATCAAGCTTGGTATCGCCAACAGCTCCAAAGATGATATCACCATCCTCGGTCTGACGGGAGGCTATAGCCTCAACGAGGGGGCGGATGGCTACTTGTCGCTCACGTCAAGCGTTCTACCCGATGTGGGCTGGGATGCGAACTGGGGTCAGGATGTGCTCGGTCAGCGCCCCGTTACCGTGCCGGTGGTTACCGATCTGGGCAATGAGACCACTTACCTCTATGGTAATGCCACCTACACCGAAGGCTCAGTGACGCGCATCGAGCTCAAGGGCGGCGGCGGTGCTGCGGCTCAGGTGATTGGTGGTAATCTTTTTGACTCTAACGCTGCAGCGACTGTCGTCGAGACGGATGTGTGGATCAAGGCGACAGGTGGAGAATTCCTCCTGATTGCAGGTGGTAACATCGCCAACAACTGGCAGAATAGCAATATCATTGAATTCCGCGGCGACACGCATATTGAGGTTGACGGGGCCAATGTTGGTCATATCGTAGGCGGTAGCCTGCGTGAGGGCGGGCATAGCCTCTTCACAGGTGATAGCTACATCTCTGTCTTCACGGATACGGTGACAGGTAGCATCATTGGTGCTGGTACGGCACGTCATAATAATGGTACAGGGCGCAAGACCACCTTCACTGGCGATTCTAATATTTACGTCTACACGCCTCTGACATTGAGCACAGCTGGTGCCACAGCAGCAGAAGGTCTGACCAATGACTCCATCATCGGGGGGCATCACTGGAGTGTGTGGGATGTGACTTATACCTTCAATGGCAATTCCAATATATCGATTGACCTCCGCGACTACACGGGAGGTGTCGCGACTATGGTGAAATCCATCATCGGTGCGGGACGCGTCGGCGCAGGCTCGGTCTACAACCATACGGGCGACACCTATATCACCATCAAGGGCAACGCTGATGTCACCTTCGATGACTGGGTCATGGGTGGTATCTGGCATGTGTCCAATAGCCCCACCTCGACGCTCACAGGCAATACTCATATTGAAATCTCAGGGGACTCCATCTTCACCCAGCGTGTCACAGGTGGCGCGAATCATGGGAATGGCTCGGCCACCATCACAGAATCGACCAATGTGACGATCACCGGCGGTGACTTCAGAAATCACGTCATCGCGGGCTTCAACCAGCATGATGGCACGACCTCTATAGGCTCGACCAATCTCACGATTGGGGGCGGCTCATACCTCTACAAGGTCATCGCAGGGAATTTGCAAGCCAATGGCACATCGACGATCCATGGCAATACCAATCTGACAATCACCGCTGGGACATTCGGAGGTGACGTACATGGCGGTGGTGTTGATCTCAATCAAGCCTTGACCGCCAACACGCTGGGCTCGCATCTCATCACCGTCAGCGGTGGTACATTCAATGGACGCCTCGTTGGTGGCTCGCAGATCGCGGAGAACTTCTCCGGTATAGTCTCCGTCGCAGGAGGCGTGACGATGGACATCGACGGTGGCACCTTTAATGGCATGATCATCGGTGGTCACATACGCACCGCGGGCACACTGGCAAGCGACACCTCCATGGGGGCAGTCAACATGTCTCTCAGTGGTGCTGAGGTGAAAGCTGATCTCTACGCCGCAGGTCATCTCGCAGCCGCTCTGGCAGGAGGTGACATGTCCGTCACAGAGTCGACAAGCGTGACGCTGGCTAGCGACATCACCTTCACAGCAGGCGTGACCGTCAGCGGTGGCTTTGGTGGTGCAGGTGCGGCAAGTGGAGAGGTGACAGGTGATCGCAAGCTCGTCTTTGGTGATGCGGCATCGACTTATGGAAATATCGCGGATGTGGAGTTCAGCGACTTCAACGTCCTCGAAGTAAGCGATGCTGGCAGTACCGTGAGCCTCGCGGGTAGCCTTGCTTCCCTCGACAGCAGCGTCGAAAAGACGGGTGCTGGCACACTCGCACTCGCGGCGGTGAATCACGCGACCGCTCTCACGGTCAGTGCTGGCACGGTCAAGCTCGCGGCCAATAGTCAAGCCAATACCATCACCAGCATCGATGTCGTCTCGGGGGCGGCACTGGATATGACGCAGAGCTCAACAGGTATCAATGGGGCACTCACGCTCAGAGGCGGCAGCTCGATGAGCATCACGACAGGTGAGGCAGGTGCTGCCATAGGTAGTGGATCTCTCACCCTCATTGGTGCCGAGACTACGAGGATCAATCTCACCATCGAGGGGCTGAGCTACACCGCCGGTATGGACATCACCGAGACGCTCTTTAGTGGCATCGCTTCGGGATCGCAAATTGATGGCATTGATTTGACGAAGCAGCTCGACAACGGGATGCCCGGTGTGCTTGCATCCAATTACTTGACCATCACAGGTATAGCCGATCTCTCCAATATGTACCTTGCCTACGATGACGCCAATGACAGTCTCATCCTGACCAATGTCATCAACTCCACACTCGTCTGGGGTGGTGGCAATGGTGCCTGGGCAGGTCTTAATGAGTGGACGAAGGATGGCGCACTAGCGACCTTCAAGAATAATGACAACGTCATCTTCAACGCAACTAATTCGCCGTTGACAGGTGTCGTAACCGTGGGGGGTGAAGTCACCGTGACGGATATGAGCTTTGAAGGCAATGGCAACCCCCCAAGTGGGAACGTCGCTTACACCTTCAATGGGGCTCTTATCACCGTCACGGGTGATCTCAGCGTCCATGGGGGGGCGAGTGCGACCTTTTCAAATATTGGGCTGGCTGCCGCCGATGTCGAGATTGGAGCGAGTTCTACACTGACTCTTAAGGGAGGTGCTACGGTGTATAGTCTCGATAATGTGGGCACGCTGAGCGTAGGCTCAGTGGGTGAGTCTCGCGACTTCACCATTAGTACGGCAACGGAGAAGGGCGGTAATCTGACGGTGTCGGGCAATCTCGTACTCACAGGAGACGCCAATAGCTTTGGCGTACTCGACGTGGGAGGGAATGTCACCACGACTGGCGCACTGACCATGGCGCAGGGATCGAGTGTCTCGGGCGCATTCGGTGGTACAGCTCTGACCATCACGGGTGCAGATGAGACCTCGTCAACGTCGGTCGCTTCTGTCACCGATGATTTCGCGGCACTGACCAATGCCAACGGTAGCTTGACTATTGGCGGTGCTGTGTCAGTAGCCCAGCTGGTCAACACGGGTCATGTGATCCTAGAATCAGCCGGCACAAAGTACGACCTGACTCTTACGGATGTAAGCTCACAAGGAGGAAAGATCACCGCCAAAAACCTCACCCTCGCGGGAGATGCGACGGCGACGAATACATTCGGCGTGATTGATATTGCTCAATACGTGAGGACTGACTCTCTTCTGAGCATCGGTGCAGGCTCGAACATCGGATACTCTCTCAAGGCTGAAGGACTGACGATTACAGGGGGGGATGCGACCTCACGCACGACGGTCACTAGGCTGGATGGTCAAAGCCTCACGAGCCTGACGAACTCGGCGGGGACACTCGAGATTGCGGAAGTGAACTTGACGGTGACGGGTGCCTTCAGCAATGCGGGTACAGTGATAGTTGATGACGATTTTGAGCTCGATACGGTCACCACGAATGGGGGCTCTGTCGAGGCCAACAACGTCACGCTGGTGGGGGGAGATACGTTCAACTCCATCACAACTACGCCTACGGGTTCGATCACTTCTGAAGGGGCACTCACGCTGAATGGGGCTTCCACAGCGGGAAAACTCGTAGGGGTTACCGATCTGAGCGTAGGCACGAGTCTGACAGTGAATGATACTGCGATAACCACAGTCAACAGCCTAGCGGGTGCGGGTAGTCTCACGGTAGGCGGTACTCTTCAAACAGCTGCCGCGAGTAGCATTGGAGAGCTCACTTTCTTTAGCTCACTCAATCTCGGAGGCAATCTCACGGTGGATCGTGAGTTGAAGACGACTAGTACAAGCATGATTGTCAATGTGTATTACACGGGGATCAAGACGACCCCCCTCATCACGGCAGCCAGCCTAGGGGGCGCGATAGAGGTTAACTTCGATTTCGAAGATGATGACTATCTCTCAGGTCTCAAGATGTCGAGTGGGGAAACCATCGTGCTGCTGGATACAACAGATGACAGCAGCACCCTGACTTCCGCGCGCATTAATACTGATACGACGTACAGCCTCGGCTCTTATCTCTATGAAATCAAACTCGTCAATGGCGATGTGGAGCTGACCGCGACCTTGACAGGCAATACGTGGGAGAGTAGCACGGGTACATGGAGCTCTGTCGATAGCTGGTCTGATAGCACGCCTGATGCGAGCAATGAGGCTATCTTCTCAGGTGAGGGTACTTCGAGCGTCACTATTGCTGGTGCGGTTACAGCCTCTCATATCACCGTTGATATCGCTGATGGCTCAAGTGTTGGCGCTTACACTCTCAGTGGTGCAGGTCAGCTCACGACGGGAGAGTTCACCCTGAATAAGGGGGGATTCAGCATTGAAACTCAGGTCGATATCGTCGATGAGATCGGTGGTGCTGCCTCTACAGGTGCGCTCACTCTCAATGGCTCAAGCCTAGTGACCGTAGCTGATGGAGGGGTAGTTACCGCCGCGACGGCGAGCATGGGAGCCGACAACAAGCTGTCGGTATTAGAGGGAGGATCACTCACGATAGAGGGTGCCCTCGCGGGTGCTGAGGGGACGGTTGAGAATCGGGGTAAACTCTCACTGGGCTCAGGCTCCTCCCTGAAAGAGCTCACGGGCTCAGGCGAGCTTGCGATCACAGGTGCAGTGGGTATCACTACTGCTCGAGCGGGAAGTCTCAGCGGTACGGGAGACCTGACCGTGGAAGACATCATCCTAGATGACGCTGGTAGCGTGCTGGGGAGTCTGACTGCCGGGAGCATCACCTTGAACGCCGTACTGAGCAGCACCGAGGCGCAGCTCACGGTCTCTAGCCTCCATGGTACAGATATTGCCCTAGATATGGTGGGCTTTGACCATAGCATTGATGTAGGTAGCTACACCATCATTGCTAAGGGTGGTGCTACTGATCTGAGCTGGGATAGCCTCACGCTGAGTGCCGATGATAGAGATGCCTTCAACCAGTACAGACTCCGAGGATTTGATGTGGTGCGTGATGATGACGATGGTAATATCAAGATCGTCGTTACGAAGGCCCTAGGGCGCGTATGGGATACGGCGAATCTCTTTGCCGTGACCCCAGGCCTGGAAGATGTCGATCCCTCCATGAAGGTCGACGTCATCGGAGCTGATGGCAAGATTCTTAGCTACGAAGCCCTCAATACTGTACATGGCGTGATCGTGACTCAGGATGTCACTGTTGACCTGCGTGATCTCACCCTCGATCCCTCGGATTCGCTGGGGCTTGTCATACGCAATCTCGGTGGTATGACAGGTAAGACGATGACCATCATTGGTGCATCTGAGGCTGACTCACTCGCGACGCTCGTGAACAACAAGGACAGTATGGGGGCAAGCATTGTCGCTCAGGATGTCACTCTTAACACGATCCCTGATGGTTCCTTCACGCTTGAGCTCACCGCTCTCGAGATGGAATCCAGTGCGCTGAATGTGCAAGCGGGCATCAAGCTCAGCATCGGCTCCGTCGAGCTCGATGAGTCCATCATCAGCGTGGCCGAAAATGGCAAGCTCACTCTCGGCTCGGTCAATCTCGTGAATTCTTCCAAGCTGGAAGAAGCCGAGGGCGGTCAATTCATCGTTGACTCACTCAGCGGTGATGCGAGCAGCTCCGTCGCGGGTCAGATCGAGGTCAAGGGCAATGATGGTAACTTCCAAGGTGTGTACGAGACACCATCAACGGTGCTTGTCAAGACAGGTGCCTCGCAGACACTGACCGTCGATGATAATCTGTCGGTGCTTGGTGAGCAGGGTGCTCATATCACGCTCAATCTCACGGACACGCGCCATGCGATGAGCTCGATTCAGACAACAGGGAGCACGGTGCTCATTCAGGGCAATACCCCCACCACACCACTCTATCTGGCCGCTGACTCGGCGCTGACTGAGGGTGAGCTGCGTGTCTCGCTGGATGCCGATCACATGTTAACAGCCCTCCAAGGTGCAGCCGCGGTAGAGACCATCTTGACGGGGAGCAATGCACGCAGCCGCAGTGCGGGTAGCTCACTCACGCTTGATGGGGTCGCTATCTACGTCTCGGCTCTCTCAGGAGGCAAGGACACGGGGCTGCTCGATCTCAGTGGTCTAAGCCAGACACAGGGTGTCGTCATCGGTGTGCTTCACGACAATATCGTGGATCAGGGGCATAGCATCTTCCTCGATGGTGCGACGATGAACAAGTTCTTCACCAACATTCGCTTGCTGGCTGATGGCTCTATCGTCGTAGACTTCAACCGCGAAGGCTACGGCAGTATGGCGCAGACGGTGAATGGTGCAGCGGGTCTGGGTCTCATGAGTGAGGCAATCATTACGCTGAATTCGGAGCTCACAGGCTCAGAGCCTCAGTACCAAGATCTCGCCGACGTGACCAAGAGTCTCGATAGCTACCTCGCCTCGGGCGATGCAGCAGGTGCCGACAAGCTCGCTGCCGCGGTCGCAGGCTCCAGTGTCACCTCGCTGGGTAGCTCGATGCTCGCCTCCGTCGATCAGCAGCTCAAGAGCGCGCGCAATCGCACGACCTCTATGGGTGGCAATAACCTTACGATCAAGGGCGAGCCCGTCTTTGGCGCATGGATCAGTGCCGAGGGTAGCAAGAATACGCTTGATGGTGACGGTACCTCCTCGGGTCATGATTATGATGCATGGGGTGGCTCACTGGGTGTCTACACCGATCTGAGCGAGAGCTTCACCATGGGCATGGCCTTCACGGTGCTGACTGGCTCTGTGGATAGCGATGCCGTAGACATCGCCTCGGGCGATCTGAATACCTACGGTATCTCCGCCTACGCGGTCAAGCTCGACGGTCGCTGGAGTCATACCTTTGTCGCCTCGGCCAATATGGCTGATGCCACACTGGATCGCACGGTCACGCATGCCAATGGTAGCTACACGACCTCGGGCAGCACCGATGGCTATGGTCTGGGTCTCATGTATGAGGTGGGCTACACCTACGCTCTGAGTGAGGACAACAGCACCAGCTGGCAGCCCATCTTCAACGTCGCTCTCGTGCATGCGAGCATGAGCGGCTACGAGGAAACGGGCAGCGACGCGGCGCTCACCGTGGGCGATCAGAGCAGCACCTACGTCTCCTTCGGCCTTGGTGGTCGTATCGAGACGGCCTTCGGCGAGAACCTCGTGAACCGCAAAGCCGTCCTCTCGGGACGCGCGATGCTCAAGCTCGATGCAGGTAGCCGCTACACCGATGCCGATGTCGCTCTGAGCAAGAACTCGGGCGCGACGCGCAACATCGAGGGAGCAGAGGCTGGAGCCTTCGGCGTCGAGCTCGGCGCAGGTCTCAAGGTGCCTGTGGGCATCGAGTCCGGAGTCATCTTCATGGATGCAGGACTGGAGCTACGCAGTGGTATGAACAATATGAATGCCTCGGTAGGCTATCAGTTCCAATTCTAAGAGCTCTCAGATAGAAACAATCACACCAAGCGCATGTCTCTCCCTCCGAGAGCCATGCGCTTGTTTTGTGCCAGAGTACCGTGTGAGGTTGAGGGGGGAGAGACGCGTGTATTATTACTTTGGCTGGGGCTGATGGGAGAAAGAGCGGTTTGCGTACTTGATTAGCTAGAGCCCATCAAGTCGCAATCCGGCACAAATTGCATG
>CAYJOV010000011.1:0-10233 GCA_964371905.1 uncultured Akkermansia sp.
CATGCAATTTGTGCTGGATTGCGACTTGATTGCTGCGGCGGCTTCAGGTACGTAGGCTGTTGTTGCGCAAGCACCGTCTGCGTAGCTCAGAGTGCTTCGTTAGTCAAGATAAAATCCGGCACAAATTGCGACTTGACGGGCTCTAGCTAATCAAGTACACAGACCGCTGTTCTCCCCATGTTCTATTGCCAGAGTAATAAGAAAAACAGCATAGCTTTCATACGGACTCACCAGACAAATCTTCTACAACCATTGCCTTCAATGCGAGATAAACAAAATAGCGATATAGCTCTCTACTAGCTCAGCCTTCGCAGTCTCTCAAGCCTAAATCGCGCTCATAGCCACTCTATCACGACACGGGTCTAGAGTAGATTCAATCGAGACAGAGAGGCAAGTCTTGCAGAATTTCTCCCCCCCATTGAGCCAGAGGCACGCTCTGAATCTGTACTCGGAATATCAATGCGCGCAAAAGCTATGCCTCGTCATCAAGCACCTTCTAGCTTGCTGCGAATCTGTTCTCTATTTCATGAAAAAGACGCAGCAAGTGCTAAGAAGGCGCTCAGCACTTACGAGATTTCTCTCGTCGTGGGATTAAAAGCTCTGAATGAGGCCTCCCGCATCATCGTCATCCTCAGCATCGTAAGCCTCAGAATTGATATCAAAGTCCTCTTCTTGGTACTTCTTGAATTTCTTCACGCGCTGATTCTCAGGGAGCGGAGTGAGCACCATATTGACAGTATTACCACCTAGCTTGGCTGCTTGGTCAACAGATGCCATGGTCTTGAGATCCTCAACGACCTTGGCCATCATTTCAAGACCTAGATTGTGATGCGCATTCTCACGTCCACGGAAGCGCAGTTGGAAGCGCACCTTGTGCCCATGATCTAGGAATTGCTCGCTGCGCGCCATCTTGACATTATAGTCATTGACATCTGTGCCGATGCGCAGCTTGATTTCTTTCATCTTGATGGTCTTGGCTTTGTTTGTCTTTTGCAGTTTCGCTTGGAGGTACTTGTACTTACCATAGTCGATGATGCGGCAGACAGGGGGGTCAGCAGAGGGGGCAACCTCGACGAGATCTAGGCCGATCTCCTTGGCGCGAGCCAAGGCCTCTCGTGTAGGCATCACGCCGAGCTGATCACCCCTAGCGGTAACGACACGCACCTTGGGCGCACGAATGCGGTCATTGACGCGCACCTGCTGGGTGCGCTGTTGGTCACGGCGGTTCTTGTTGCCGGATGATTTCTTTTTAATAGGAGCTGACACTGTGATTGGTATTGGTGTTTTGGAAATTGCTTGGAGCAGACGCATACTGCCCACCCCTAGCAGAGTTGTTGTGATAAATAAAATTAGGCTTCTTGTTGAAAGATGGGTGCGACGAGGCGATCGCCGACCTCCTTGGTTATTCCTTCAATAAAGGCATCTATGGACATGGTGCCGATGAGATCGGTATCGCGATGACGTACGGAGACTTCACCATTCTCAGCTTCGCGTTGACCGACAACGAGCATGTAGGGGACGCGGTCGAGACGGGCGTTACGAATCTTGGCTCCGATTTTATCGGCATTGTTGTCCAAGGTGACTCGAATTTTGGCGGCAGCGAGACGGGCGCGCAGCTCTTCTGCAGCATCGCAGAGCTTCTCAGAGATGGGGAGCACGCGTACTTGCTCGGGTGAAAGCCACGTGGGGAACTTGCCTGCGAAATGCTCGATGAGCAAGCCGACAAAGCGCTCCATCGAGCCAAAGGGGGCGCGGTGGATCATGATAGGGCGATGCGGCTTGTTGTCCGATCCCGTATAGCTGAGATCAAAGCGCTCGGGCAGATTGTAGTCTACCTGCACCGTACCTAGCTGCCAGTCACGACCGATGACGTCACGCACGATAAAGTCAATCTTAGGACCGTAGAAAGCAGCCTCATGCTCAGCCTCGATGTAGTCAAAGCCACTCTCGTCAAGCACCTCACGAAGAGCCGTCTCTGCGAGTTTCCAGTTCTCTAGGCCACCTGCATACTTCGGATCGGAGTAATCGCTATCTCGCAACGAGAGACGCACACGGAAATCATCCATCGCCAAGGTACTCAGAATAAGCTTCACAATACTAATGCACTGCTTAATCTCATCTTTGATCTGATCGGGGCGGCAGAAGATATGCGCATCATCTTGCGTGAATCCGCGTACGCGCGTCATGCCGCCTAGCTCACCACTGAGCTCCCAGCGATAGACGGTGCCAAACTCAGCGAGACGCACAGGCAAATTGCGATAGGAATGTGGCTCACTCGCATAGATGCGTATGTGGTGAGGGCAATTCATCGGCTTGAGCATGAAGCCAGAGATCGTCCCCTCGTCCAAGCAATTAAAGAGCTCAGCACAGGAGGAGTTCTCATCGCGCAGCTTCTTGAAATCATCGGGATCGGAGATGGGGGGGAATTGGCTCTCCTTGTAGTGCTGCCAGTGACCGCTCTTTTTATAGAGATCGAGCTTGCCTATATGAGGGGTGTAGACCTGTGAATAGCCGACTCGGTCGAGCTCCTCGGTGATAAAGTCTTGTAGCTCACGTCGGACGAGAGCCCCCTTGGGCTTCCAGAGGACGAGCCCCTGACCGACCATCTCATCAATAGTGAAGAGACCGAGCTCGCGTCCCAGTCGACGATGGTCGCGCTTGCGAGCCTCTTCAAGGCGCGCCAAGTGCTCATCAAGCTGAGTGCGATTGGGAAAACAAGTACCATAGATACGCTGAAGGCGAGGTCCGCTCGAATCCCCTTGGTAAAAAGCTGAGGCAACACTCATGACCTTAAAAGCCTTGCAATTGCCCGTACGCCCGACATGGGGTCCCGCGCAGAGGTCGGTGAAGTCACCATTGCGATAGATGGATATCTCCTCGCCCTCGGGGATGCGCTCAAGCAAATCAACCTTGAACTTCGAGGCAACATCACGTGGTGCTACCGAGCCGAGCTCTCCAGACTGCGCCATGCGCATTGCCTCTTCGCGCGTGACAACCGTGCGCTCAAAGCTCTTGTTCTCCTTGACGACGCGCTTCATCTCAGCCTCAATAAGAGAGAACTCATCAGAGGAAATATTGTGATCGGCGATTTCTACATCATAGTAAAAGCCGTTTTCAACATAGGGTCCAGCAGCTAACTGAGCCTGAGGCCACAAACGACAAATTGCTGTTGCTAAAACATGGGCACATGAGTGCCTTAAGCGCTCTAAATCACTGACTTGCTGACGCTCTTCTAGCGTTTTTCGTTCTTTTTTCTCTGACATATAAATGGTATGTGCCTCTACTATGGCTGCTTTAGACTAAAAATTCAAGCATATTCAGCTCATTTCCATAAAAAACAGCTCGCTGTATAATAAAAGTCCCGCTTGCACCTTGGCTGCGCGTGCTAGGAATTGAGACGACCATAATCGTCATCATAGCGGATGATATCATCCTCTGAAAGAATAGAGCCTAGCTGGATTTCAACAATGATGAGATCGTCGTTTTGACAGTTCGAGAGACGATGCTTGACATGAAGACCTATATTAATATGCTCATTTTCGCATACATCAGTGATCAATCCATCAAGCTCGACGCGCGCTACACCTTGGAGAACAATCCACTTTTCCATCCTATGCTCATGACTTTGCAGTGATAGTCGTGCACCAGGATGCACCGTGATCTTTTTAATGACCGCCCCAGGCGTTACCGCTAAAACCTCCCAGCTGCCCCACGGCCGCTGATCGCTTTCACCTTGATGATAATGACAACACTGCATAATTTCGAAGAGTATGATAGAATGTACAATTAAAATTGTGCAAGCATCCTACCATATACCCTTATAATGGCGCAAGAATATTCTACGCAAAATCGAGACAAAGCGCGCCAGCATCAATGCTGCGGACTAGCGGCAGTTAGACAGAATGAGATGCCAACACTGCTTGAGAAGATCTCGTAAGGAAGGCCACAAAATCTTTCGCCAACAATCATTCAAACAGGAGACCGCAAAGCGCAAAAAACGACAAAAGAGCTCCCCCATTCGCACATGCCCCACCTTCCAAAACGCGTAGCTACCTAGAGCGAGAATCGCAATACCCAGCCCCCATTGCAAGCATGAAGCATTCCTCTTGATACAGGATAGATCTCTACCCCCTCTATCGTAATTCAGCTTATCATCCGTGGAGGCAGCAACTACATCACGCTGAGGGCGGGCGAATACATCGCCAATCTCGCCTAGCAATCGAGAGCTATGATCCAAGATATCTATACGCGTCGAAGCAACGCGTATCATCAATTCTTTTTTCCGCTGAGAGAGAGACGTGCGCATGTGACATCATATCGACATTCCTCGCGAGTCGCAGGAGCAAAGGGCTTGCTCTTCATCAATCGAGAGGAGATTATAAAAATCAAACCGAAAAGAAAATGAAACAAAAAACAACTACCCGCAGCAACAAGTAAGCCCCACCACTGAGTCATTAAGACGATAGCTGTAATCCAAAAGCTAAGGTAAGCAAAAGAGAGAAAGACGAGGCCTACAACAATGAGTGCCACGCGTATCAACTGATGCCTAGCATACTCTTGACACTCGATAAGAAAAAGCTCAATCAGCGAGGAGTAATGCTGCTTAATCTGCTCAAGGAGCGGTCGCACAGTGAAGCTTTCCAGCAACTCTGATGCAACGCGTTTTGCAATTTTTGCCTTGAACCAAGACCCTATCATAAGAGTAGTAATACAGAATACAGAGTCGCTGAGCATCACTCCTCGACTCTGGTAGCGAAAATGCCAACTCTTAGCGTCGAAGACCAAAGAGCAGACCTAAGAGAAAGCCAAAGCCAAGAGCAATAAAGACACTACTCGTTGGATTTTCCTTCACGTAGTCTTCACCCACCTTATGGGCATCACGAGCCTTGCTGCATGTCGTCCCCCACTGATCATGGAGCTGCGCACGAGCATCCTGAGTATAACGACGCACATGCTTGACCTGAGCCGAAGTCATGCGACGAATCTTATCATACTTTTCAGAAGCAAATCGGCGAGCCTCACTCAATCGTTGATTATTGGGAGAAAATGAGAGGTCTACATCGGGAGTTGCTGGTGTTGCGCTATCTTGGATTTCTTCGATTTCCATAAAACTATGTCATTCATGCTGGATAAGGTGATCCCGTTTCTCTAGGATAGTTTATCATAGTATCCTTACGACGGCACATCATTATATACACAAAGTGGCTACTGTGGCAAGCATCTTAAATAAAAAGTAACAGCTCTTTCGTGTCATTCTACTCATTATCATTGGGATAAAAAAAATCATTACCCTGATAATTAAGTATTTGCACCCATTTATCATCCATGGAAAGTATTGTTTGCGGATTAAGCGGTACTTTCCCCCCTCCGCTAGGAGCATCCACAACATACTGAGGGAGCGCATATCCTGAGGTATGCCCTTGAAGCTCGCGCATGAGATTCAACCCTTGGGTGATCGAGGTGCGAAAGTGTCGCGAGCCTCGCACGAGATCACACTGATAGAGATAATAAGGGCGCACGCGCGCACGCAATAAGCCATGATAAAGATCTCTCTGAGCATCTATCGTATCATTGACCCCACGCAACAACACGGTCTGACTACCCAGCGGTATGCCATGATCGACTAGGCGTCCCAGTGCCCTGACAGCATCCTCATGGAGCTCTTGGGCATGATTGCAATGCACCGACATGTAGAGAGGAGCGTAGCGGCGCAAGGTCTCACAGAGCTGCGACGTAACACGCTGAGGTAGCATGAGGGGAATGCGCGTACCTATGCGAAGAATCTCGATGTGAGGGATAGCACGCAAGGCCTCAAGGATGCGAGAGAGTCTCGCATCGGTAAGCAATAATGGATCCCCCCCTGAGAGTAGCACATCGCGCACCTCCGTATGCTCCTGTAGATACGAGCATATACGCTCAAGTCCATGTTGCGTCAGCGCGGCATTCATCGCCTGTGCGCCCGACACGAGACGCGAGCGCGTGCAGTAACGACAGTAGCTTGCGCAACGATCAATACAAAGGATGAGCACGCGATCTGGATAGCGGTGCAGCATCCCGGGCACGACCATATGCCCCTCCTCATGCAAAGGGTCTATACTCTCCTCGGCATGATGCTGCCACTCATCTGCGCGTGGAATGAGCTGCAAGCGCAGGGGATCGAGAGGGTCATCGAGATCGATCAGACTCATCCAGTGCGGCGTCACGCGAAAGGAGAGGTGGTGCTTCCCACAACTCATCGCCATGCGCTCGGCCTCACTCAGAGTCAAAATCCCTTCTAATTGTTGCATTCGCGTCAAGCTGTGACGCAATTGCCAACGATAATCATCCCATTGCGCAGCTGACGCCCCTGCTCGAAGAAGAGGGTGGATGGATTCAAAATCTCGCTTCATGACATAAATTTACCAGCGAGTCTAGGCTAATTTTACTTTTTTGTCAAATGTGAATTCTGCTTATAATGATCATGTTTGAAAAACCCACTAAATCGATAGGAAATATAAAATATTATTACGACTTATATATAGTTTCGACTATTACAATCTAAATGTCAACTCTAAAAATATACCACATCAAAAAAAACCTTCCGAGAAAATAAATTAATGAAATACTTACGTTTTTTCTTACAATAGAATAAAATATTTGCTAGAATGATGGAGCTATGAAACATCTAAAGAACATCACGCGTTTTACCTATGAATTCACCTCTTTTCAGGGGTGGCGCGTAACAATATGCCGCAAGAACGTTCATTTCACTCGTTACTTCTCAGACAAGCAGTACGGGAGTGAAGAAGCAGCACTCGACGCGGCCATTTCGGTAAGGGATGCAATCATTGATGCACTAAAAAAGAATCCGCTGAATCCTGAAAATGTTTTCAAGAATTACAGCAAAGAAAGTCCATCAAGGACCTACCCCATCGGAGTGCGACCTCGAAAAAAAGGGCACGCCAGTGCCTAAACATCTAACCTTGATAACTATATCAAACAAAGCCCTTGAGAGTTGGACTCAAGGGCTTTTTTTTGCAGCACTCCGTTCCTGCGTCCTAATAGGAGCAATGCTCACGGCATAAAGACCAAGGGAATCAGCATAGAAAAAAGGTTAGATTTACGTGAATTCCCCTTGCATTGAGCGGGAATTTTGCTACACTGAAGCGCACAAACAATCATCAACTTCCATGATAGAAAATAAGTTCATCTCGCTTGAGATCACGGTATCAGCGCGCCGCCTTTGCTCAGTGCTCGTGCATGATAAGATCAATGGTCGCCGCTACGACCTAGGTACTGACATCTTTCAACTTCTCGTACTTGATGAGCAGACAGATGAGGCTTGTTCCAAAAAGGAATTCATGGATACCACTCATACACTGACAGCTCGCGACTTTTCGGGGGCATCCCTCAGTATAGCCCCCATCGAGGCACAAGCTGAAGCACGCCGCCTCGCTGAGCGTCATGCGGGTAAAAGGGTGAGTGTGCGACTCTCCACCCCCACAGATGGTAATCAGATCACCTGGTGGGTCGAGCTGCGCGACGATAGCCCCTATATGCGCTTGGGGCTTGATATGCGTCCTGAGCAGTTTGCCATGCCGGTGCGCGAGGTGTGTCTCCTCGATTTGAATGCTCCCGAGGCTCGCATCGAGGGCTCTGTCAAGGGGGCTCCTGTCGTAGCCGCTGGACAGCGTCTCTTTGCAGGCATGGAGCATCCCTCCAGCCATGCAGAGATCACGCCCGATGGTCTACGCTGCCTGCTCACGCGCACGACAGACCTGCCACGCAATGCGACGACGTGCTTTAGCGCGGTGCTGGGCTTTGCTGAGCCTAGCCAGCTGCGCCGCCGCTTCCAGATTGACTACCTCAATGCTGAGCGCGCACGCCCCTATGCGACCTGTCTCAACTACAACTCATGGTACGACATAGGCTACTTCACCCGATTCAACGAGCAGGACGCACTCGATGTCGTGCGCATCATCGGAGAAGAGCTCGTGGAGAAGCGCGGGGTCATCATGGACAATTTTGTCATGGATGACGGCTGGGATGATATTGAAACGCTCTGGGAATTCCACGAGGGCATGCCCAACGAGTTCTCCAAGATCAGCGCGCTCGCCCGCAGCTACAAATCAACACTAGGTGTCTGGCTCTCTCCATGGGGAGGCTACGGCGAGCCCAAGATCCAGCGTGTCAATGCTGCTGATGGACGATTTGAGACCAATGAGCGCGGCTTTGCCCTCACGGGCGAAAAGTATTACCATCACTTCCGCGATATCTGCCTGCGCATGGTGCGTGAGCAGGGGGTCACCCACTTCAAGCTCGATGGGACCTCGGGCGAGGCTGCTCCAGCGCCTGGCTCTCCCTTCGGCTCTGACTTGGAGGCTATCAGCTGCCTGCTCCGAGAGCTGCGCGAGGAATGTCCAGAGCTTTTTGTGAATCTGAGTACAGGTACTTGGGCCTCGCCCTTCTGGCTCAATGTCGCTGATGCCATCTGGCGTGGCAACTGGGACCATGCCTTCTGTGGTGAGGGAAGCCCACGCGAGCAGTGGATCTCCTTCCGCGACGCGATGATCTATCAAAAGAACGCCAAAATATCCCCCCTCTTCCCCATCAACTCACTCATGACGCATGGTCTCATCTACAACAAGGGAGCAGGTGGTCTCACTGAGGCCGATGATCAAGAGCTTTCCAATGAAATCTGGAGCGGATTTGGACTGGGCACCCAGATGCAAGAGCTCTACATCACTCCCAGCATGCTCAATGAGAAGAACTGGGATGACATCGCCGATGCCGCAAAATGGGCGCGCGCCAAAGCCCCCATCATGCTAGACTCCCACTGGCTGGGAGGAGACCCAGCAGCCCTAGAGGTCTATGGCTGGGGTGCATGGCAGGCAGGCGAAGGTCTCATCGTGCTGCGCAATCCCTCGGAGAGCGAGCAGAGCTTTAGCTTTGATCCTGCCAGCATCTTTGAGCTGCCCCTAGGAGCTGCCACCCACTACAGCGTGAGCTCACCCAAGGGGGACAAGCTACCCTTTGACACACTCCTAGCAGGCCGCATCGAGACAATTCGCCTTAAGCCCTTTGAGCTCATCGTGATTGATGCCACTGCAACACCTCGATCATAGCCTTACAGCCACAAATAAATTCCTAACGAAGTAACTATAGACTTCCCTCCTCCCCCCCATCAGTGTATAAGGTGGGGGGTGCTTTATAATCCCCCTTACATCAATCCCTGAAATATTACATACATATGAGTTCATCCTTTTTGCCAGCGCAGTACGCACACCCTTATGAAATTGATCCGCAGTATAGCAAGTCTGTTGCCTATCTCTGCATGGAATTCGCGATTGACAACGTTTTTAAAATCTACTCCGGTGGTCTCGGCTACCTTGCAGGCTCGCACATGCGCTCCGCTGGGGCACTGCGCCAGAATCTCGTAGGCATTGGCATCCTCTGGTCCTACGGCTACTACAATCAGGCACGTGCCGAAGATGGCGACATGGCGGTGCAATTCATCCGCAAGGAATACTCCTTCCTTGAAGATCACAACCTCAAGTTCCTCATCCGCGTCTGTGGCGCCCCTGTCTGGGTCAAGGCATACTACCTCAACCCCAGCACCTTTGGCACAGCTCCCATGTTCTTCCTGAGCACCGACATCCCTGAGAATGACGAGATGAGCCGCAGCATCACGCGCCGTCTCTATGATGCCAACCCCATGACACGTCTCTCGCAGTACGTCGTACTCGGTCAGGGTGGTGCACGTCTCTTTGAAGAGCTCGGCGTCGAGCCCGAAACCTACCACCTCAACGAGGCTCATGGCATCGCCGCCGCCTTCAACATGCTCGCTCGTAACGGTGGCAATGTCGAGGAGATCCGCAAGCGCTTTGTCTTCACCACGCACACCCCAGAAGAAGCAGGCAATGAGAAGATGGACATCAACTTGATGGAGAGCTTCTCCTTCTTTGATGGTCTCGACCTTGGTCAGGTCAAGCAAATGATCGGCATCGCGCCCGAGGAAAACACCTTCAACTACACCGTCGCCGCGCTGCGCCTCTCTGGTATCGCCAACGGTGTCTCCGCCCTCCACGGTGAGGTCGCACGCCAGATGTGGCAGAGCTATGACAACATCTGCCCCATCACCCACGTCACCAATGCGCAGAACCTCCCCTACTGGCAAGACCCCGAGCTCGCTGAGGCCTTTGCTGCTCGCGACAAGGACGCCTTCCGCCGTCGCAAGCTCTCGCTGAAGAAAGA
>CAYJOV010000011.1:10243-23736 GCA_964371905.1 uncultured Akkermansia sp.
TTCCGCGTCGGCGGTGAGCAGAGTGGTCAACTCTTTGACCCCAATGTACTCACCATCGTCTGGGCACGCCGCTTTGCCGCCTACAAGCGCCCCTCACTCATCACGCAAAACCCCGTCATGTTTGAGCGCATGCTCCAGCGCACCAATCGCCCTGTCCAGATGATCTGGGCTGGCAAGCCCTACCCCACCGACTTTGCCGCTGTCGATATGTTCAACGAGCTCAATCGCCTCAGCTCGAAGTTCCCCCGCTGCGCCGTCCTCACAGGCTACGAGCTTGCCCTCTCGCGTCTCCTCAAGAATGGCTCCGATGTCTGGCTGAACAACCCCATCGTCACTCGCGAAGCCTCTGGTACATCGGGTATGACCGCTTGCATGAACGGCTCTATCTCGATCTCGACCAACGACGGCTGGGTCTGCGAATTCGCCAAGGATACGGAGAACTGCTACATCATCCCCGAGGCAAAGGCTGGTCTCTCCCCCGAGGCACGCGACCGCTCTGATCGCGATAACTTCTTCAGCGTCATGGAGAACAAGGTGCTCCCCCTCTACTATGACAACAATGATGGCTGGATGGATGTCGTCTTCCAAGGCATGGAGGACATCAGCCCCGCCTTCAACTCCGACCGTATGGCCTCGGAGTACTACACCAAGATGTACACAATCTAAGAGAAAAACGACCGTTTTTTCCCCTACTCCCTCTTTCTCACAAAGAAAGAGGGAGTAGTTGCTATACCCCGCAGGGAGAGTAATGACACGCTAGCCAATGGGGGGAGTGCCTTTTTATCTCGGATCGCTAGCGAGTCTCCGCCCCAAAAATAATCTCTCCTTACAATCCCCTCGCCCTTTTAGTCTGTGAGCTTTTAAAAGGCTCCCTAGATCGTGTTGACAATCAAAAATGGAATAGGTGATTTAAGTCCCAACAGAAAGAAGTCTTTATCTTCTGATCATGAGTTGACGAAGCTAGGTATAATTGATAGAATCGCTTGAGACATCATGGTATACTTCGAAGAGATTAACGCGGTAAAGAACTCCAAGCATGAGGAAATAAAAAAATATATTCTGCGCCTTTGCGCGCACAACATTATCCCTCTGGATCAAAGTGATATTTTTCGCGCCTGCCGTGAGAATGGCTGCACAAAAAAACTCGCCCAGCAGCTCCTCCAAGAGCTCGTCGATGAATCGAAGCTCAACGAGCGCGTCTCCTATTCATCAAAAAAGTCCTATGACCTACCCTGGCTAGATTACCCCCTCTACTTTCAACCAGAATCCATAGCAGAATACAACGAGTTCAATCGCTATGTCGATAATTTTTGCTATTTTTCTCAAGGGCTATCAGAGGTTCGCGAATTATTATTCCAGTGCGGGCGAGGGAAGTTATCAAGCACGACGTCTCCCCCCCGCAGCCTTCCTTCACGAGGAGGCTCTGAGACAGCCTTATGCTTCATCCTCTGCACCAAGCAGTGGGCTCCCTTGCTCAACTATTTAAGGGTAGAGCATGTTTCTTTTTACCTCAATCACTTAGCTATCGCCGCAGAGAAGCTAGGCGCAGAGACACAACGTATCCTTGCCGAGAGACTCCAAGCCATCATCAAGAGCAAGAAGCTCTCTGCGCGCGCGCTCGCTCTTGTGGAGCCTATCTCCTTTTTTCTATCCCATCTGCTGCAAGAGGGCGTCGTAGGAGCAGATGCCATCAAGGTGCACGAGCACTCCGCCTACTCGCATTACATCAAAGCACTAAGCCTACAATACCAAGGCGAGCTCACCAAAGCCATCACACACTACGTCAGAGGGCGCACCGTGGAGAAAAAGCTCTATCAAAGCGCTGGTGATCCTGACACCCCGCATGATTCCCCGCGCAGCTCCTTCTTTGCTCTCATGTACCACGTCGCGTTAAGTAGTGATGCGAAGAAGAGCTCTGAAAACAGACTCTCCAAGATCCTAGAATACTACTCCAAAAACCTTGATCTCAGGCACGCCGCATCAAGACTCTTTCTCTTTCACAGTTTTGATAAGAAACGTCATTTGAAATGGATGCTCGATGCGCTTCTCCTCCATGCAGATGATATGCTAGACATGGATTTTTTGTTAGCAGTGATGGTGAGCCAGCACTACCAACTCTCAGAGCTACCAGAGACTTGGGTAGCGCGAGCTGTGGAGCTCATGGTCCAGCCTCAGTGGGCACTCTTGCAGCTGGAAGCCAGCACGGGTATCGCTGCTCTCCAAGAGAAACAAAACGCTCTCATGGAGCAGCTCCAGCTCAGCCCATTGCTCAAAAAGTACGTGAAGCTCGAGGCATGGCAGCGCCACCTCAATGTCATCAATCAACTCGTCGACAAGCAAGTCGTGCGCCGCGCAGACAGCGCGCAAACCAGTACGCTCGCTCAACAAAGCCGCATCATCTACCTCGTCGATCAAGATCTCGGGCTCACCCCCATCCTTCAGAAAAGCAAGGGCAGCTCAGGCTGGACCAAGGGGCGCAGCATCGCCTTGACACGCTTTATCAAGGAGGAGGTCGAGGGCATGACCCAGACGGACATTGCCATAGCACGCTGCGCTGCCCAGCGTAAACCTTGGGAAGACTATAACCTCAGCAAAGTAGAGAGCTTCGCCGCCCTCGTCGATCACCCCAATGTCTATCTAGAGGACAATCCTGACATCTCCGTGCAGATCAAAAAAGACAGCCCCTATCTCGAGGTGAAAAAAACAACGCGCGGCTTCAAGGTGACGAGCAATGTCCCCCTCGCCGACGCCGACACACTACTCGTGCTACGCGAGAGCGATGTGCTCATCAAGGTCTTTGAGCTGACCAGCATCCAGCGCGACATTCTCCTGCTCTTTGCCAAGCAAAGCAGCTTTCCGCGCGAGGCGCAAGCACAGCTCACCGAGCTCATCAACAGCATCGCCAACCTCATCCCCGTCCACTCCAACCTCGTCGAGCAGGATGAGAACATACGCCAAGAGAAGGGCAGCGCGCGCATCACCGTCCAGATCCTCCCCATGGCCGAGGGGGTGAAGGTCGAGCTCTTTGCCAAGCCCCGAGAAGAACACCCGCCCTACTTCAAGGCGGGTGAAGGGACAGAGACCTGCCTCGTCGTCGACGAGAAAGGTCAGCTCGCCGTCAAGCGACAGCTCAAAGCCGAGCAACGCCACGTCGCCAAGGTGCGAGCGATACTCAGAGAGGTCGCGCGCGATAGCAGCATCGAGGACACCCACTTCTTCGACGAGCTCTACGACTGCCTCGATCTCCTTGAGCGGCTCCAAGGCATGGAAAAAATCCTGCGCATCGAGTGGCCCAAGGGAGCGCAGCTCAAGATACGCGGCAAGGTCGACTTTGGTCAGATGCGTCTCTCGGCACGAGGACGCGGCGAGTGGTTCAAGATAGACGGCGAGGTCGAGGTTGACGAGCAGCTGCGCCTCAGCTTTGCCGAGCTGCTCCAGCGCAGCCGCGCTCATCAGGGACGCTTCGTTGAGCTTGAACACGGAGAATTCCTCGCTCTGAGCGAAGAATTGCGCAAGAAGCTCGCTGAGCTCGACAACACGCTCACCCCCGACAAGAAGGGTGAGCTCCAGATCTCCCAATTCCGCAGTAGCCTCCTCTCTGACCTCGAGCAGGGAGGCGCCACCATCAGCGCGGACAAGCAATACAAAGACCTCCAAAAGCGCATCAAGAAGGCCTACGATCTCTCCATAGCCATCCCCAGCACCCTCACCGCCCAGCTGCGCGACTACCAAGTCGAGGGCTACGAATGGCTCAGCCGCCTCGCCGCATGGGGGGCAGGAGCCTGCCTCGCCGACGACATGGGTCTTGGGAAGAGCGTGCAGTCCATCGCCGTTCTACTCGATCGAGCAAAGAAGGGAGCATCGCTCATCGTCGCGCCCGCCTCCATCATGCACAACTGGCGCAATGAGATCGTGCGCTTCGCCCCCAGTCTACGCTCCCACCTCCTCCACGAGAGCATCGAGCAGCGCGAAGACATCATTCAGAATGCAGGCGCGCACGACATCGTCATCACCACCTACGGACTACTCCCCCGCATCGGTGAGCTACTCCAAGCCCGCACTTGGAATGTGCTGCTCCTCGACGAGGCGCACAACATCAAGAATCGCGATACCAAGAGCTCCAAGATAGCCATGGCTCTCCAAGGCGACTTCCGCATCGCGCTCACCGGCACCCCTGTGCAAAACCACCTCGGCGAGATCTGGAATCTCTTTCACTTTACCAACCCTGGGCTGCTTGGTAGCTTTGAGCAATTCAATCAGCACTACATCACCCCCATCGAGAAGGAGAAAGACCGCGCGAAGCAGCAGCAGCTCAAGCGCATGCTCCAGCCCTTCCTGCTACGCCGTACGAAGAGTGAGGTACTCGACGAGCTGCCCGCCAAGACCGAGATCGTCCACTACGTCGAGCTATCTGCGGCTGAGCGCGCCATCTACGAAAACATCCGTCAGCATGCCATCCAGAGCATCGAGCATGGCGAGCTCAACCCCATCCAGACCCTCGCTGAGATCACGAAGCTGCGCCAAGCCGCCTGCCACCCCCGTCTCATCGAGGAGAGCTTTGCGCTGCCCTCCTCGGCGAAGCTCGACAGCCTGCTTGAGATCGTCAGCGAGCTCATCGACAACAAGCATCGCGCGCTCGTCTTTAGCCAGTTCACCTCCTTCCTCGCGCAGGCGAAGAAGCTGCTCGACTCGTTGAAAATCCCCTACCTCTACCTCGATGGACAGACCCCCATCAAGGAGCGCGCGCGCCTCGTCGAGGAGTACCAGCAGGGTGATGCTCCCCTCTTTCTCATCAGTCTCAAGGCGGGCGGCACAGGGCTCAATCTCACCGCGGCCGACTACGTCATCCATCTCGACCCATGGTGGAATCCCGCCATCGAAGATCAGGCCTCGGATCGCTCGCATCGCATGGGACAGACTCGCCCCGTGACCATCTACAAGATCATCGCCTCCCAGACCATCGAAGAGCGTATTCTTGAAATGCATCGCAACAAAAAGAGCCTCTCTGACTCCCTGCTCGAGGGTGGCGACATGTCCACCAAGCTCACGAAGAAAGAAATCCTCAGCATGCTCCAAGATTCTTTCCTCTAAAAAAAATGCAGCAATCGTAATACAACACAAGTATCGAAAATCAACAATACTCTACGAAAGTAGAGCAAATCAAGCTACTGTACCGAAAAGAGCTTGACGAAGTTGGGCATTGACCGTTAAACTAGGTGTGATGAATCATACCCCCACCCCAGTCAACTCATCTCGCCGTGCGGCTCTTCTCGCCCTGACAGGATGCTTCTTTGCCTCAGCAAGTCTTAGCAGCTGCGGAGACGAAGCGAAGCAAAAAGAAAATGCATCAGCAGCGCCCACGCCCCCTCCCGCAGCCACACCTGCGCCAGCCCCTGAAACTGAGGCGAAGCCATCAGCTACGGCATCCGCACCCGTCGCCCTCACTCGTGAGGAGGCCAAAAAGCAGCTTGATGAGCTCCTTTACAACGAGGTCAAGACTCTCATCAACACCACGGCAGCCAATCCCACAATTCGCGATACCGCAACCATGCTGCTCGAACGCTTGGAGAATTACTACAAGTCCATGAGCCAAGAGCCCGTGAGTATCGAGCGCGTCAAGCTCGCCCTCGATATCGCCTCCTTCCAGCGCGAGTTGGGCGCATGGCAACGCTCCTTTGACAGCTATGAGCGTGCGCTCAAAGAGTGGGAGTCTCTGGATATCAAGCAAAAAGCTGAGCTCCCTATCCAGCAGATCAAGAGCTCCATTTACAATGGTCTAGGAGCCGTCCTGCTCTACCTCCCCATCCCCGCCGATGATGCCGAGCAGATTGCCAAGCAAAAGAAGGATTCGCTCAATTACTTCAAGGAGCAGCTCGACAATGACCTTTCTATCTTCACCGCAGCTGCCCCCAAGGAGGGCGAAACCATCCCCGACGAAGGCTGGGGATCTGAGGTGGATCGCGCGACGCAGGATCTGATCAGCTCCTACCGCTGTGTCGGTGATGGCTTGCGCTTCAACGATGAGATCGATCAGGCTCGCGAGGCTTACACTCAGGGTGTCAAGGTCGCGCAGCGCGTCCAAAAGCTCGGTGACAAGTCCTCACTCCAGCTGCTCAAGATCCTCTCTGCACTCGGGGACTTGGAGCGTAGTCAGGAGAAGAAGCAAGAAGCTTATTCCCACTGGGGCACTGCGGTACGTATCGCGACTCAGATCTCTAAGAGCTCAAGAAGTAGTAGCTCGAAGTTCGAAGCCGTCCAGATTGCCAACCGCCTCACACCTCTTTTGCAGAGGTTGCAATTGGAGCTGCAGCAAGAGGCCAGCGAGGCTGAAGCCGCAGCTGATCAGACTCCCACCGCATCGGAGAGTCCTGCTCAGTAACGCATTTTCCTATTCCCTATTCATACAGTAAGCATGGCGCAGTACGTCCTATCGCAAGAGGCCTTGCAAAAGCAGGCGAGTATTCTCCAAGACATTGCTACGCGTAGTGGCGGGCGTGTCCTCGTGGCACTCAAGGCCTTTTCGACTTGGGCAGGGCTAGAGATTCTCAAGCCTTATGCGTCGGGCTGCTGTGCCTCGGGGCTTTACGAGGCGAAGCTCGGAGCGGAGTTCATCGGCGGCGAGGTGGCAGTCTACTCTCCCGCCTACCGTCCTGACGAGCTGCGCGAGCTCTGTGATCTCGCGCATCACATTGACTTCAATAGCATGAGTCAATGGCAGCGCTACAGAGATGAGCTCTGCGCTCATCCCCGCTATCTCGCAGGCGAGCTCCAAGCAGGGCTACGTATCAACCCGCAGCACTCCACGGGGCATACGCCCCTCTATGATCCCTGTGTCGCGGGCTCGCGCCTCGGTATTCCGCTGGATCAGCTGGAGCGCGAGCAGCTGAAGGGGATCTCGGGGCTGCATTTTCATACGCTCTGCGAGCAGGGCTTTGAGGATCTGCTCAGCACGATGCGTGCTGTGGAGCGCGATTTTGGCGATCTGCTCGCCTCTCCTCAGATACGCTACCTCAATATGGGCGGGGGGCACTGGATTACCAAGCCCGATTATGACCGCGAGGGTCTCGTGGCTCTCATCCGTGAGTTGCGCGAGCGTTATGAGCTCGATGTCTATATAGAACCGGGTGAGGCATGGTGCATTCACACGGGGATCTTGCGTGCCGAGGTGCTTGATCTTTTTGAATCCATGGGGCATAGGCATGCCATTCTCGATGTGAGCGCGACGGCTCACATGCCCGACGTGCTCGAGATGCCTTACAGACCCGATGTCTTTCGCGTGCATGAGGCGCATGCTTACCCAGACGCAACACCCGCGCCCGCTCTCGTCTTTGCCTCAGAATCTTATGAGCCAGCGGGGCTAGCTGAGCAGAAGCCCTACACCTACCGTCTCGGTGCACCCACCTGCCTCGCGGGTGATGTGCTCGGCGATTATAGCTTTGAGGCACCCCTGAGTGTCGGGGACATCCTCGTCTTTGACGATATGAGCCATTATACGATGGTGAAGACCTCCCATTTCAACGGTGTGATGCACCCCGATCTCTGCTTGCTGCGCGAGCAGGGTGATCTCGTGCTACTCAAGCGTTTTGAGTACAGTGATTTTCGCACGCGCCTTGGCTCATCCTAATCATTTTCCGAGCTCATGAAAAGCATGAGCTCACCCTCTCTACCTATGCAAGAACAACAGATAGATCCATCTCAGGGCAGACGGCTTTTTTTCCTCGTACTCCGACGCTACGCCACACCCTTTAGTCGCGACTTTTTCATCGCCCTGCTCGCAGGTGCACTCGCCGCAGCCACGGCGGGCTTTGGTATACCCTTTATGCTGGAGTATATCTTCCCTGTGGTCTTTGAGCCCGAGCTCGCGCCAGCCTTTTTGATAGACGTGCTGAGCTTTTTGGTGGCTGAGCATAGCATGGAGTCCGCCTTGCTCTGGGGGGCGGCTTTGTTCATCCCGCTCGTCATGCTGGTACGCGGAGTCTCCACCTATGTGAATACCTACCTGCTGAGTCGCGCGGGGATGGGGATGCTGGCCTACCTGCGCCGCGATTTATTCGAGAAGATGCAGCAGCTTTCCCTCTCCTATCTCGATTCCAAGGAGCGCGGCGATTGGATGACCTACACGCTGCAATACACGCAGGGCGTCCAGCAGTCCATGACGACGATTATCAATGATCTCGTCATCCAGCCGCTCACCCTGCTCTTTGCCCTCGTCTATTTGGTCTACACCGCGCTCATGAGCACGCAGGCGGCCTCGCTGCTGGGCAATCTGCTCATCGCGGTGATCTGTGTGCCACTCGTGCGCCTCGTGGGGCGTCGCATTGTCAAGCAGATGCGCAAGGCTCTTGAGGGGCTCAGCCAGATCAATGTCACCATTGAGGAGAGTCTCAACACGCAGCGCGAGGTGCGCGCCTTTAATCTCCAGTCGCGCCAGATTGATCGTCTCAAGGCGGGCATAGCTGAGTACAGCCAGCGCATGCTGCGCCTCGCCGTATGGCAGCAGAGCATGAGTCCTGCCATTGAGATTGTCAGCGCGCTGGGTCTGAGCTTTGCCCTGTATCGCGGGGCTCTTGATGGGCTCTCGCTCGAGCAGTTCTCCGCGATTGCGGCGGCCTTTTATTTCTGCTACACGCCTGTGAAGAGGCTGGGCTCGATGATGGCGCAGATTCGTGTCGTGGAGATGATGCTGGTCAAGGTAGGCAGCATCCTTGAGGCCGAGTCGGATATGCCCGAGCCTGAGCAGCCTGTCCATCTGGGCAAGCGTCCGCGTGGGGCGATTCGCTTTTCGGACGTTAGCTTTGCCTACCTACCCGATGAATACGTGCTGCGCGATATCAATGTGGATATCCCTGCGGGTCAGACGGTGGCTCTCGTGGGCGCGAGTGGGTCAGGCAAGACGAGCTTTATCAATCTGATCTGTCGCTTCTATGATGTGACGGAGGGTGAGCTGCGCTTGGATGATGTGCCCGTGCGCCAGATCAGCCGTCATGATCGTGTGCGTAGTATTGCGCTTGTCTCTCAGTTCCCCGCCTTGTTCCGAGGTAGCGTGCGTGATAATATCCGTATAGGCGCGCCTGATTCCAGTGATGCCGAGGTCGAGGAGGCGGGCAAGCTCGCGCTCGTCGATGAATTCACCCGCGAAAGCCAGCAGGGCTATGACTTGCAGCTAGGTGAGGGAGGCTCTGGTCTCTCGGGCGGGCAAAAGCAGCGTGTCGCGCTCGCACGTGCCATGCTGAAAAATGCGCCTATTTTCATTCTCGACGAGGCGACATCCGCGCTGGATATGAAGAGTGAGGCTCAGATCCAGAGCTCACTTGATGCGCTGAGCGCGGATCATACCTGCCTGATCATCGCGCACCGATTCAGCACGATACGCAAGGCGGAGCGCATCTTGCTCTTTGAGCAGGGACGTATCATTGCCGATGGGAGTCATCAGCAGCTCTATAGCAGCAGTGCTCTCTACAAGCGTCTCTATGATGAGCAGATGGGGAATGAGGAGACAGACGATCATGAGCCCAGCATCGCCGATGAGTCCTCGGACTCCGAGCCTCCCGCTGATGCAGGTGCTGAGCTGCCTTCTGCCACGCCCAAGTTCTCCGCCGATTCACCCCAAAGCCCTCTCTGATTCTCATGAGCTCCTTTTTCCGATTTATCAAGCTCTTTATGCTGCCTCAGTGGCGGCTCTTTACGCTCGCTCTTCTTACTGGTCTCATCGCGGCTGGCGCCAGCGGTCTCGGTCTACCTCTGATGGTCTACACCGTCTTTCCCATCATCTTTACGGGCGTTGAGGCGGCGCATGAGAGTATGCAGCCCATCATCGCGGATTGGCAGCGCTCGACCATCCTGCTTCTCGCCTGTATCTGTCTTCCCTTGGTCTTTGTGGTGCGAGGGCTTGCGATGTGGCTCAATGCGGTGGTGGTCAATATGCTAGCACTACGCATCTTGGAGCATATTCGACTCTCAGTCTTTGTGCGTCTCTTGGAGCTGCCGCTCGCCTTTTTGGACAAGCAGCGCAAGGGTGACTTGCTCAGTCGCATCGTGTCGGATACGCAGAATGTACAGCTAGTCATCTCCCATACGTCCAATGATCTGGTAAAGCAGCCCATCACGTGTCTGAGTGCGCTGAGTGCCTTCTTTTACCTGATTATTCAGAATGGGGCGAGCTGGCTCTTTGTCGTGAGCCTGCTCGCGGTGCTGCTCGCGGTCTATCCCATCATTGTCTTTGGGCGTCGTATTGCCAAGCAATCCCATCAGGCGCAGGATGATCTCGGCGAGATGAACACCATCCTTCAGCAGAATCTAGAGACGCAGCGCGATGTGCGAGCCTACGCCATGGAGGCGCAGCAGGTGTCTGATTTCTCCCGCGTGACGGAGGTCTATAGCAGGGCCATTGTAAAGGTGGCGAAGTACCGTCAGGCACTCATCCCCATGATGGAGGTGATCACGGCTCTCACTCTCTCCTTCCTCCTCGTCCAAGGAAAGCTCAGCGGCATGACACTCTCGGACTTCCTCGCCATCGCAGCAGCTCTCTTCATGGCCTTTGATTCGATGAAGCGTACAGGACGCGCGTATAATCGTATCAACGAAGCACAGGGGGCACTCACGCGCCTCACCGAGATCCTCGATGAGCCCAACACGATGCCCAACCCCTCGTCTCCCAAGCAATGGGAGAGTCCCGTCACGGGTGCTCTGAGTCTCAAGCAGGTGAGCTTTAGCTACGATAGATCCGAGGGCAAGGGTGCTCTGCGCCGCGTGCAGGTGGAGATACCTGCGGGACAGATTGTCGGCTTGGTCGGCCCCAGTGGTGCGGGGAAGACCACCTTTGCGAGTCTGATTCCTCGTTTTTATGATGTGTCGCTAGGGCAGATTCGCCTCGATGGGATTGATATTCGCGATGTGAGGCAGTCAGATCTACGCGAGCATATCGCGCTGGTGGGGCAGCATGCGCTACTCTTTACGGGAACTATTCGCGAGAATATCGCCTTTGGCAAGCCCCAAGCGAGCGAGGATGAGATCATCGAAGCTGCACGCGCCGCAGCTCTGGGCGAGCTGCTGGCGAAGTCACCTCAGGGGCTTGACACCCTCGTGGGCGAGGGCGGTCAGAGCCTCTCGGGTGGAGAGCGCCAGCGCATAGCTATTGCACGTGCCTTTATCAAGGATGCACCTGTGCTCATTCTCGATGAGGCGACAGCTTCGTTGGATGCCAAGAGTGAGAGGGAGATTCAGAGATCTCTTGAGCAGCTGATCCAAGGGCGTACGACACTCATCATCGCCCATCGCTTTAGCACCTTGCGCCATGTGCATCGTCTCCTCGTCTTTGATCAGGGCGAGATCGTCGGCGATGGCACCCATGAGCAGCTTTATGAGAGCTGCGAGCTCTATCGTGAGCTCTACGACAAGCAAGGAATGGGGGAATCACATCTCCCGACCCCGTGAGCTAAATCCCAGATCTCCCGCTTTTAAGACCGGCTGCACCCTTCCTCGGAGGGTGCAGCCGGATTGTTATTACCCTTTTCCCTATCAAAGTAGTGATGAAATTCGAAATTAACAGCTCTACACATTTAACATGGATATTATTTAATTTAAGATCGTAAGTTTTCGTTAGATGTTAAAAGTAAAACATTTTAATTATCTAAAATGAATAATCAATATAATAATTTCACACAAGCTCCATGCCTCATCATCAATACCTAAGAGCTTGCTAACTCATTATTAGATAAGACATTATTATTTAAACAATTTACTTGTAATAACAAGGTAGAGACGTAGAATCATCACAAACACCCTATACCTACATGAGACTTCTATTACAGATAATGTTTGTTCTTCTAGTCTTTTCCAGCACCTATGCCGAGACTCTTTCAGAATCATCTACCGAGACAAAGCAGAGCGAGGAAAGCTCAGAATCTCCTTTGCCCGAGAGCGAAGGGCAAGTGAAATCCCGAGAATCATCTGAGCAGGACTCCACAGACAGTAAGGAAGAGCCTACAACAGACGCAGAGCAGGCCTTAACTGACGCGCTGAATGAGGAATTACCTGTTTTGGATATTGATAATCTCCAAGCTCAAGAATCCGTACAGCTAGCCCCCTCCAATGTAGGAGCAGGTGGCAGCACGGCTAGCCCCAGTCTCGCCTCAGCGGTCTCTGTCTCTTTGGCGAGCGATGTTGTTTTAAATGTTTCCGAGGCGATGAGTGAGCCTGTAGACTTTTCTTTCGACGCGGCATCAGAGGAATCTCTGGTGCTGGATGACTCGTTGTTCCTGCGCGAAGAGGAGAGGAATGAAGAAATTCAACAACAACTCGTCGATATAGCCAGTCCCTCCTACACGAGCTCAGTAACCCAAGGCTCATCAAGCGCATCATCTAGCCTCGCAAGCTCGTCGTACGCCTCCACTGGTGGGGTGGGAGGGGGATTTTCTGGCGGTAGTGTCGTATCGACCCGCAGTCAGGTGATTCAGAGTAATGGGCTCACTCCCTACGAGGTGCTGGGCTGGACAGCGATCACGGGTGAAGGTCAGCGACTGTACTATGCATCCACGGCCTACCCTCAAGGCTTGTCACACTCGATTGTGGGAAAATACAAGGGTGATGAAGCACCCATCATCGATGGATTAGGAGCAAATCGCGGTATAGAGGTCTACTACAAGACGGCCAATACAAATTTGGATATCGAGCTCACATTCACCAATATACTCAAGGCTCAGAACTTTTACATCAAAGAAGACTTCGCTAAAGGCTCCGCAATTTCTCTCTTCAACGGGGGGGCAGTCGTTGTCTCACGCTTTGACGCTGAGGGCAACCCCATCCCTACCTTGACCTTTGAGAATAATCAGACAATTTCCACCTACGGTCATGCATCTGGTGGAGCGATCTTTATGACGGGTGGCAGCAAGATCTCGGACTTGAATGCTGACTTTATAGGCAATGAAGCTAAAATTGAAGAAGAGAAAGATAGGACCTATCCCAACGAAGCTCGATACGCCCGTGGAGGTGCCATCTTTGTAGGCAAGCTGGACCAACAGTCCCCCAACTACACTCCCTCGAGTAATGCGACAACCATCGGAAAGATTGAGGGCACCTTCAAGGATAATAAGGCTGGACATGGTGGTGCAATCTATGTCGGCCCCAATGGCGCGATAGGACAGATCAACGGACTCTTCATCGACAATATCGCAGAGGGGGAAGTCCAGCCTAGTCAAACCACAGGAGGTGCGAATGCGGGCGCCATACGCGTGTGGCAGGGCAGCATTGGTGGCATCAATGCCGACTTCATGCACAATATAGCCTACTCAACAAATGGCAGTGCTACAGGCGGAGCTATATCCCTAGCACAGGCCACCATTACGGGTGACATCGTCGGAGATTTTGCAGGAAATATTTCTTTCTCAGAGAATAGTATTTCGCAGGGGGGGGCTTACGTCCGCACGGATCAAGCAGGGCCTACGGAAAACGGCTTCCCCGCCTCCAATTTCAACGGCAATATCGCCGATGGTGGA
>CAYJOV010000011.1:23746-34204 GCA_964371905.1 uncultured Akkermansia sp.
AAATATTTCTTTCTCAGAGAATAGTATTTCGCAGGGGGGGGGCTTTCGTCCTCAAGGATCAATCAGGGACTAAGGATATCGTCTTCACCGACTCCAATTTCATCGGCAATATCGCAGCTGCTGGAAAGACATCTTCAAAATCGCCTGAAGGAGGTGCCTTTTATATAGAGAACTCTTCAGACGTGGTCTTCATCGCGAAGAATGAGGATGTGCTCATCAGCGAGAACTACACGGTCACTAATGCTGGATGGAGTAGCACGACAAACACCATCGACGAAACAAATAGCCCCGATCGCAACTACAACGCCATCTACGCGGTGAACTCTAAAGTCACGCTACAAACGTCAGAAGGCACAGATAAAACCATCACCATCAATGATAGCATCATAGGCAAGTCAAGTACTGACAAAAGTCAGCTGATCATCGACGATCAATCGACCCAAGAATACGGTATCATGCTCAATGGTGAGATCGGGGTGAACGAAATGATCGTCAAAAGCGGAGGGGTGGAGTTGAATTGCTTTACGCATGCTGATGGCACGGTGACGCACGGTCGCTTTATCAATAATGCGAACCTCACAGTCCATGCCAAGACAGCCGAAAATGTGAAGAGTGGTGAGGTGAAAGCAGATGCCAACTATCTCGACAACGTCGGTCATGTGGATCTCCAGGGATCGATCACCACCTACGACACGGCTGAAAACAGAAGAGCAACGGTAGGATCCCTGTTTTTAACAGGCGGCACACTTACCTCTGATATCAATGCTGATGGTCAGAAGGAGGGCTTTATCCAAATCGAGAGACCTGACAGCCTCTATGAGGGACGCACAGAAACCATTTTCTCAGGAGTCACCGTCAATGTCGACACCATCAATGTGAATGACACGCTGCATTTGCAGGATAGTGCTTCGGTGAATGTGAAGACACTTCTATTTAGCGGTAGTGATATGCATGATGTCAACAATGGGGGCAAGCAGATTATCGCCGATGCCACCACTTCATTTGACTTTGATAACATAGAGCTCAATTTCCAAACCGCTGGAATCGGCGACTTCTTCGACCTCATCGTGGTAGAAGAGGGGGTCACCTCCCTCAATCTTGATACATCCTTCGAAACCGTCGTATTCGCGCTGGGAGAAAGAGCACTCACAGAGGATGAGTTCGCCGTCTTCTTCCTCGATGAAAACGGCAATGAGATCAGAGTCGCCGACATCGATGCGGCACTAACAAAAGGCTCGACGCTGACGGGGCTGCGCGTAAGGATTCTTACCAATGAGTTCATCCCCGAGCCCAGCAGCGTGACGCTCTGCCTCATCGCCTGCGCAGGAATGCTGATGCGGCGCAGACGCTCAAAAAACTGCTAACAGATCGCAGAATAGCCAAGATTGATCCGCAAGATTGAGCGATTGTCATTGAACTAACTCTACATTTATGATAGCATGTTACACACGCAAATTATGGGTAAAGCTAAGCCAAAAAATGAAGATGACAATCAGGCGATTTCCTATGTGATCAAACAGTACGCAAGTCACTATAAGGGGTATTTGTGTTTAGCTCTCATCGCGGGGATCATCGCTGCGGCTACGGCGGGATTTGGCATTCCCTTTATCATATCAAAAATCTTTCCCATCGTTTTTGATCCCAGTAAAGCTCCTGAGTTTTTCTCATACTGGGTGAAGAGGCTAGTAGGAGAGGCACACTTGGAGCAGACCTATTTGTGGGTGGCAGTTTTGTTTATGCCACTTATGATGGGGCTACGTGGGATTTCAATTTACATTAATACCTTCCTCTTAACAAAGGTAGGCATGGGCATGCTCGCACGCCTACGCAGAGATCTCTTTGCGCGTCTTCAAGAATTACCCATGGCTGTTCTTGACTCCAGAAAGCGCGGTGAGTGGATGACCTATATCGTGCAGTACACGCAAAACATCCAACAGATCATGATCACGGCGTTCAATGATCTCGTCATCCAGCCCCTCACCCTCATAGCAGCACTCGCTTACCTCGCCTACGCCGCCCTGAGTAGCACTCAGGTAGCCTCCCTGCTAGTCAATCTTCTCGTCATCGTCATCTGCGTCCCACTCGTCCGCTATATTGGAAAGCGCGTCATCGCCTTGATGGCAAGCTCTCTGAGTGGACTGACTCAAATCAATGCGACCATTGAAGAGACGCTTTCCAATCAACGTGAAGTGCGAGCCTTTAATCTCCAAGAGAGACAAACAGTCATCCTCACAAAGCACATACGCGAGATGAATCAGCTTATGATTCGCTTTGCCAAGTGGAAGCAAGCCCTGAGCCCTGCTATTGAGGTGGTAAGTGCCTTTGGTCTGAGTTTTGCGCTGTATCGTGGCTCTAATGATGGCTTGACCTTAGAGGAGTTCTCCGCGATCGCAGCGGCCTTCTACTTTTGCTATGACCCAGTCAAAAGACTCGGTGGCGTGATGAACCAATTGCAGATAGTCAAGGTGATGCTCCCGACACTCTACGACATCCTCCGTGAGCGTTCGAAAATGCCTGAGCCCGACACCCCCATCCCACTAGGAGCGCGTGCGCGCGGCGAAGTCTGCTTTAAAGGAGTTTGCTTTGCCTACAAGAAGGGTCACGATGTCCTGCGCGATATCAATATCCACATCCCTGCGGGGCAGACTGTTGCACTAGTAGGCCCCAGTGGAGCAGGGAAGACGACCTTTATCAATCTGCTCTGCCGATTCTACGATATCAGCAAAGGCGAGCTGCTCATTGACGGCATTGATATACGCCAACTCAGCCGCCACGACCGCATGCGCAGTATAGGGCTCGTGTCTCAGTACCCCGCCCTGTTTCGCGGAAGCATACGAGAAAATATTCGCGTAGGCGACCCACAAGCGAGTCCTACAGAGGTAGAGCGCGCTGGCGAGCAAGCCCTTGTCAGTGATTTCACCTCGCAGCATGATGACGGCTATGACTTCGTCCTCAGCGAAGGTGGCGGCGGCCTCTCGGGAGGACAAAAGCAGCGTGTCTCCATCGCACGCGCTCTATTAAAAAATGCCCCCATCGTGATTCTCGATGAGGCAACATCAGCTCTCGATACTGTGAGTGAGGCTCGCATTCAAGAGGCCTTAGAATCCCTGACCCAGCAGCAAACCTGCTTTATTATCGCGCACCGATTCAGTACTATAAGAAAGGCCGAGCGCATCTTGCTCTTTGACCAAGGTCGCATCGTTGCGGATGGGACACATCAGCAACTCTATGAGCAGAGTTTACTCTACAAGCGACTCTACGATGAACAAGTCAGCAGCGAAACGGATCCCTCCACCAAATAGCCATGAAATCCCTTCTTAGATTTATCAGACTCTTCATGCTGCCGCATGTGCGATTTTTCGTCCTCGCCTTGATGACCGGCCTCGTTGCAGCGGGCACTAGTGGATTAGGACTCCCCTTTGCGATCTATACAGTTTTCCCCATTATTTTTGAGGGGACGGATGCCGCGCACGAGCTATTGCAACCCTATATCAGGAATCTGGACGAGTCGACGATTTTGCTCATCGCTTGCTTGACCTTGCCTGTGATGTTTTTAATTCGCGCGCTCGCCATGTGGCTAAACGCAGTCACGGTCAACATCCTCTCCCTGCGCGTGCTGGAGGGATTGCGCATGGCGGTGTTTAATCGCATCCAGCAGCTCCCTATTGCCTACATTGATACAAACAAGAAAGGCGACTTACTCAGCCGCATTGTCGCTGATACGCAAAATGTCCAGCAAGCCATCTCGCAAACCTCCAATGAGATCATCAAGCAGCCTATTACCAGTATCAGTGCCCTTGTTGCCTTTTTCGTCCTCATCTTCCAAAAAGGGGGTGGCGGAGACTTTATCATCAATCTCTTCTTTGTTACCATCGTCATCTTCCCTATCATTCTCTTTGGCCGTCGCATTATCAAGCGTTCCCACCAAGCGCAAACCGAGCTCGGCGAGATGAATACAATCCTCCAGCAGAACCTCGAAATCCAGCGTGAAGTGCGTGCCTACAGTCTTGAGGAACGTCAGCTTGAGGACTTTTCACGAGTCGCTGACACCTACGGCAATGTGATGACTAAGATGGTGCGCTACCAGCGAGCTCTGGTACCGCTCATGGAGTTCATCACAGCGATAGCGCTCGCTGTCCTGCTCGCGCAGGGGAAAATGCGAGGTATGGTGCTCAGCGACTTTTTAGCACTCGCAACTGCGCTTTACATGGCCTTCAACTCCATGAGTCGCGCAGGACGTGCCTTTAATACGATCAACTCCTCCCAAGGGGCACTCAAGCGCCTCTGTGAGATTCTTGATGAGCCCAATACGATGCCTGACCCCCATGAGCCGAAGCAATGGAGCACCCCCGTGCAAGGTCATCTTCAGATGAAGCAGGTGAGCTTTGCCTACAGCGGTGACAAGCAAGTCCTCAAGCAAGTCGATCTCGACATCCCCGCAGGTCAAATCGTCGGGCTGGTCGGACCGAGTGGAGCAGGTAAGACAAGCTTCGTCAATCTCATCGCACGATTCTACGACGTGAGCCAAGGCTCCATCCTACTCGATGGGATAGACATCCGCGAGGTCGAGCAGCAGGCATTACGCAACCATATTGCCTATGTTGGGCAGCAGGCCCTTCTCTTTGCAGGAACCATAGGCGAGAATATAGCGCTTGGAAAGGAAGGCGCGAGTCAGCAAGAGATCGAGGCGGCCGCGCACCACGCATCGCTCGATGAGTTCATCGCAAAATCCTCCAATGGATTAGACACGCCTGTAGGCGAGGCGGGGAAAGAAATTTCTGGAGGACAGCGGCAGCGCGTGGCCATTGCGCGAGCCTTTATCAAGAATGCGCCCATCCTCATTCTCGATGAGGCAACCGCCTCGCTCGATGCCAAGAGTGAGCGAGAGATACAGAAATCACTTGATACCCTCGCCCAAGGGCGTACCACGCTCATCGTGGCGCACCGATTCAGCACCCTGCGCCATGCACAGCGACTTCTCGTCTTTGACCGTGGGCATATCATCGCCGATGGTACACATGAGCAGCTCTACGAAAGCTGCCTGCTCTACAAGGAGCTCTACGATAGACAGTCTATAGAGAATACATGAGACACAGCCAAGAGCCGCAAAGGTGGCTCTTGGTGAAGAGAAATATTCACTCACGAGAGACACCTCTCCAGCCTACCCTCAATAGGGGTTTATAAGCTTGACTGGCAACTCAAAAAATAAGCTTGTTATACTAAATTTACACAGAGCACATCGAACGCCGTTAGGATTTCTCTCTTGACTTCGCGCGCAGATTCCACTATAAGATAGCACGAGCTATGATGAACACGTGGACACAGCGACTATTTCCCCTCCTCCTGCTATTGACAGGACAAGCGCAGGCAGCAGGTGATGGACACCACGAGATGACTGTATCTGCCCCCCTCCTGTGGAATCCAGAGATCCCCTTCTGGCCTGGGCATACCTTCCCCGTCTCCAACTCGCTGGTCATGCTCGTCATCGCCATGCTCATCATCACGCTGCTGCTGCGCCTCGCGACGCGCAAGATGAGCCTCATCCCCGGTAAGATGCAGAACTTCATCGAATGGGTCTTTGAGATGCTTTACAACTTTGTCGAGATGCTGACGGGCAAAAAGCTCGCGACCAAATACTTCTGGTACTTTGCCACCGTCTTCCTGCTCATCCTTGTGAGCAACTATATAGGTCTCCTCCCCGGTGTCGGTAGCATCACCTACGATGGTCAGCCCATTTTCCGAGGCGCGAATGCGGATCTCAATGTCACGCTCTTTCTCGGTCTGATGTACTCGGTGCTCTGGTTCATCTGGGTACTGCGTGAGCAAGGACCTGTGCACTTCATCACCCACCTCTTTGGTCCCAAGGGCGGGCTCACGGGCATGATGAAGTACATGCTGATGCCTATCTTCTTCTTTGTCGGTCTCATCGAGATCCTCTCCATTTGCATCCGCCCCGTCGCGCTCGCAGCCCGTCTCTTTGGTAATATCTTTGCAGGTGAGCTCATCATTGAGAAGATGAGCCTCGTGAGCTGGATGGCCGTGCTCCCCTTTATGTGCCTTGAGCTGCTCGTCGGCTTCGTCCAAGCCCTCGTCTTCCTCATGCTCACAGCCATCTTTTTACGAACACAGCTCGACGAAGGCGACGAAGAAGCATCGGAGCAGCACTAAAAAATTTCTCATCGTCTGATCATGAAGCAAAACGTGAAGGCGGTAGAATGAACTACAAACCCCATACATCCCCACACATTACATGACCTCATTACTATCCACACCAGGAGCCGTCGTCATCGGTGCCACTATCGGCATTGGTCTCATCGGTTTCAAGGCCGCTGAATCCGTCGGACGCAACCCTTCTTCATTCGGTAAAGTCCTTGTTATCAGCATTATTCTTGCCGCTCTGATCGAAGGTCTCGCCTTCGTTGCCCTCTTCGCTACAGGCGAATAACTTTACTCAGCCTCGTCTGAGCCCTCCGTCACAGGAGTGCTCAGACGGACTGCCCCCCCTCCCCCCTCTCAACCGTCTCTGACACGACACAGCCTCAACGACATGATAGCCACTCTACTCGCAGCCAATTTTCAACAATTTGTCGACAAATTCGGTCTCAACCTCGATTCCTTTGTAGCGCATAGCATCGCCTTCACCTTGCTGGTGATCATCGTCGTGACCTTTGGCATCAAGCCCATCGCCGCCCAGCTTGAGGAGCGACGCAAGCGCATTGAAGAGGGCGAGCGCATGCGCGCCGAGAGCGAGAAGAGCCTCGCCCAAGTCAAGCAGGAGAGCGAGATCATCCTCTCTACAGCACGCAGCCAAGGCGAGGCGCACATCGACCACGCCCGCGAGCTCGCCACCCAAGCACAGGAGCAATCTAGCCTACGCGCTGCTACCGAGGCAAAAACCATCATTGAAAACGCACGCAAGCAGGCTGCCCTTGAGACGCAGCTAGAAAAAGACGCGCTGCGTGCCGACTTCGCCCGACTCGTTGCCGAGGCCACCACACAGGTGACAGGCAAGATCCTCAGCGAAAACGACCACAGACTCATCAACGAGGAAGCCATCCGCCAGCTCTAAGGCTGTCACGAGCTTCTTTCCTCCTAACCCCTGACAACGCTGATGAAGATCACCAAGGATACCCAAGCAAGAGCCCGCCGCCTGCTCCGTCTCTGCCTCGACGAGCAGTCCATTCTCCAAGAAGACACCGTACGTCTCATCTCAGCGCGTCTCCTTGCGAGCAAGCCTCGTAATTATCTGCCCCTCTTGCAGGCCTTCACCGATCTCGTCAAGATAGAGATCAGCAAGCGCACCGCCGTCATTCGCAGTGCCATTGAGCTCACCGCGAGCGAGAAAGAGAATATCATGCAGAGGCTCAACCAGCGCAAGGCTGGCTTGCGCTTTGACTGGCAGATTGATCGTAGCCTCATCGGCGGCTTTGTCGTCCAAGTAGGCGACGATCGCAGCGATGCCTCCCTGCGCTCCCGCATCGAGCGACTCGCGACACTCAGCCACACCCTTTAATTTTCAGACCATTCACCACCTTTCCCACTTTCTCACAAGATCCACGCATATGAGCAACATCGTCCAAGAACTGGAAGCAGAAATTCGTCAAGCAGTCCGCGCCACCGTCAATGAAAACGTCGGAGTGATCAAATCCATAGGCGACGGTGTCGCCCGCATCGAAGGACTCAGCGATGCCATGCTCAACGAAATGATTGAGCTCCCCTACGGCGTCACCGCCCTCGCGATGAATCTCGAAGAGCACGAGGTCGGCGCCGTCCTCCTCGGGCGTGGAGCCCAGCTCAAGGAAGGCGACGTCTGCAAGAGCACGGGTCGCCTCCTCCAAGTCCCCGTCGGTCGCGGCATGCTCGGGCGCGTCGTGGACACACTGGGCACCCCTCTCGATGGCAAAGGCCCCATCCAAGCCGACGACCACTATCCCGTTGAGAAAATCGCCTCCGGCATTATTACACGCCAAGGGGTGAATCAGCCAGTGCAAACCGGAATCCTCCCCATTGACGCCATGATCCCCATCGGACGCGGCCAGCGCGAGCTCATCATCGGCGACCGCTCCACGGGCAAAACAGCCCTCGCCGTCGATACCATCATCGCGCAGGCTGAGCAAAATATCAAGGGTGAGGGCGACCCCGACTTCCGCCCCATGTATAGCATCTACGTCGCTATAGGGCAAAAGCGCGCCAACATCACGCGCCTCATCGCGAAGCTTGAAGAATCGGGAGCCCTCCCCTACACCATCGTCGTCGTCGCCTCCGCATCCGACAGTGCCGCGATGCAATACCTCGCCCCCTACGCGGGCTGCGCGATGGGTGAGTACTTCATGGATCAGGGTGAAGATGCCCTCATCGTCTATGATGACCTCTCCAAGCATGCTGTCGCGTACCGTCAGGTATCGCTCATCCTGCGCCGTCCCTCGGGACGCGAGGCTTACCCAGGGGATGTCTTCTACCTGCATAGCCGCCTGCTGGAGCGCGCCGCACGCATCAACACGCTCAACGGACGCAAGGGGGGCTCACTGACCGCTCTGCCCATCATCGAGACTCAGGCGGCGACGTCTCCGCCTACATCCCCACCAACGTGATCTCCTTCACCGACGGTCAGATCTTCCTCGATGCCGACCTCTTCAATCAAGGTGTGCGCCCCGCCATCAATGTCGGTATCTCCGTGAGCCGCGTGGGCTCGAGTGCACAGACCAAGATCGTCAAGAAGCTCGCGGGCTCGGTCAAGCTCGACCTCGCGCAGTTCGAGGAGTTGCAGGCCTTCGCCCAATTCGGCTCCGATCTCGATGCCAACACGCGCAGCAAGCTGGAGCGTGGTAGCCGCATCACCGAGCTCTTCAAGCAGGGACTCTACAAGCCCAAATCCCTCGCCATGGAGGTCATCACCCTCTACGCCATCCAGCGCGGCTACTTTGACCCCATCGACGTGAAGAAGGTCGAGGAGGTACGCCAGCGCCTTGAGCGCAGTGCGGCGATGGAGACGGCTCTTCTCGCCCAGATCGAGGAGCTACGCGACCTGACCCCCGAGCTCGACGCGAGCCTCAAGGGCTTCATGGACAACTTCGACTTCACAGCCTAAGAGCCAGCAGCCGACTAAAGGACTAGAAAATCACGCATCATGGCAAGCCTCAGAGACATCAAGCGCAGGATTAACTCCGTGCGCAATACGGCTCAAATCACCAAGGCAATGCAGCTCGTCGCCTCGGCCAAGATGCGACGCGCACAGGACATGGCACTTAAGGGGCGCAACTACATCAGCGCCATGGCCAATGTGCTCAAGCACCTCGAAGAGAGCATCAATGAATGCCAAACCGCCCTCATGCAACCCCATGAGGAAGGAAAGACGCTCATCCTGCTCATCAACACGGATCGCGGTCTCTGCGGCGGGTTGAACTCCAACCTCATGCGCTTCCTGATCAAGGAATGCCCCGCCGATGCCGACATCGTGACCATAGGCGCGAAGCTCAATCCGCAGCTCGCCCGCCTCCAGCGCAATCTCATCGCCTCCTTCACCCTGAAGGACAATTTTGACGACTCCGCGCTCAAGCCCATCGCCGACTACCTGCGCAAGGCCTACACCGAGGGCGGCTACAAGGAAGTCCACGTCTGCTTCCAGCGCTACGTCAATGTCGTCGTGCAGCGTCCTACACTGCATCAGATCCTACCCATCACGCCCGAGGAATTGCTCGTCATTGCAGCTGATGATGATATTCACGACACGGAGAATAGCGGCTTCATCCTTGAGCCCTGCGCCATCGAGTTGCTGGATAGCATCCTGCCGCTCTACTTCTTCAACCTCCTCACCCAGATGGTGCTTGAGGCCAAGGCCTCCGAACACTCCGCTCGCATGGTCGCCATGAAGGCCGCCACCGAAAACGCCAAGGGCTTCATCGACAGCCTCACGCTGGAGTACAACAAGGCGCGCCAGACGCAAATCACCAACGAACTACTCGACATCACCACCGCGATGAAGGCCATGGAATAAGCCCCCTTTTGCTTCGCCTTCACTCCCCCCCCTCCCCCTTTCTTTCTCTTTTTAATCCCCTTTACAAACAAACGCAGCATCTCATGAACATAGGAACCATCGTCCAAGTCATTGGCGCAGTCGTAGACATCGACTTCTCACAGGCAAGCATGCCCGCCATCTACAACGCCCTCACCGTCGAATACGAGGTAGAGGGTGAGTCCAAGCAGCTCGTCTTGGAGGTAGAGCAACACCTTGCCGATGGCTGGGTGCGCACCGTTGCCATGAGCAGCACGGACGGTCTCAAGCGCGGCATGCAGGCCATTGATACGGGCAACTGTATCACCGTTCCTGTCGGTCCCGGCGTCTTGGGTCGTATCTTCAACGTCCTCGGCGAGACTGTCGATGACCGAGGAGCTCCCCTCTGTGAGAAGCGCTACCCCATCCACCGCGAAGCCCCCACGCTCGAAGAGCAAGCCACCTCC
>CAYJOV010000012.1:0-34052 GCA_964371905.1 uncultured Akkermansia sp.
AATAAGATTTTTCACCCAACAAAAGAAAGGTTTGATATGATGGTTCTGAGTACGAGTACTCGCCCTATTTTATTACATTATCTATAGCCAAAGTAATAAATCTCTGTAAAAATTCTCATCTGAGTCCATAAGAATGAAAGTGAGAACAATCTCCACATCTTCATAAGTGTAGCAGCGAGTGGCGCACTTTATAGCGAGATAATCAGCGAGTCAAGGGCACATTACTTGAGGTGCAGATCTCGCTGGGGAAAGGGGATCTCTATCTCATTCTCCTTGAGAGCTGTATAAATCGCCTCGCGCACCGCGGAGCGAGCCTTTGAGCGACCAGTCACAGGTAGCCAGACATAGACCGCGAGATCGACCGAGCTATCACCAAAGTCATTGAGCACAACATAATAGGGATGCGTCTGACTCAGCAGCTCATGCAGCGGCGCGAGGGCTGCCATGATGACCTGCCGAGCACGAGTAACATCCGTCCCGTAGGCAACACCCACGACAATGATCGTGCGCTCGTACTGGTGATTATGCGTGAGATTGCGGAAGTTCTCGTTAAAAAGCTCCTTGTTCTGAAAACAAATCATCGAGCCACAACGCGTCTCCACCGTCGTGGTGCGAAATCCTATATGCGCCACCCGGCCGCGATGCCCTCCACACTCCACCGTGTCCCCCAGACGCAGACGACCGAGTAGCAATGAGATACCGCAGATAAAGTTCTCAATATTATCCTTTAGTCCCAGTCCTATTCCCACGGACATCCCCCCGAGGATGACGAGGATGCTCTCATAATTCGCCCGCATGAGCATGAGACAGTAGAGCGTGTAGCCCAGCCAGACGAGCAGCGAGCATACCGTCAGCAGCGTGAGCTTGCGCCCTCCCTCATGCTTGTTGTCATAGAGCAGCACTAGCGTATGCTGGATGAGGCGCAACACGCAGTTCGTCACAATACCCACCGTGATCATGTGGAGGATGAGTGAGAGTGAGACAGACTTGATGATGGTATTGAACTCATAGGGCTCGCTCATCCACGTATCAAAGAAGCGTGACAGATCCAGACAGGACACAGGCCACGCCACACTATACCAGATCAGGAAGAGAAAGCCTATAGGAAGGAGTAGATAATGGGTAAAGAGCCTCATCCAGCCTGTGACATAGCTCTTGTAGGCATGCAGCGATGGGCAGCGCGCGAGGCGGCGCGAGAGCAGCATGGAGCACTTAGCCAGACACGAGAGCAGCTCCACGGTGACGAGCAGCATGTACCAGAAGAGTGAGAGAATGATCATCAGGTACGCATAGCCCTGATAGGACGCATAGCTCGCCACAAGGAGAAACAAAATACTCAAGAAGCCAAAGACACGGATAGACACCCGAAGCCTGCGCATGCGAAAGGCGAAGAACCAGCCCATCCCCAGAGCCCCCAATCCATAGAACAGCGGACTGAGCACATAGACCACACTATTGCTCGCCATCAGCACCATCACCAGCATCAGTGCGGCATTCACGAGCATCAGCGGTAGGAAGAGTGCTAGCCCATTGCCTATACGCGGTGTCGCTAGACGTGTACTCAGGGCGAGCAGCAGCAGAGCCGTGCAGGCAAGAAAGTGTGCGAGATGCTCCACATGAGCCGCCACATAGGGCAACTCCACCATGCTGCTCAACACGTACACCGCGAGCGCGTAGAGCAGCACCCCCGCGCTTAGGATGAGTGCCCTCAGGCGATTCTCACTGAGCCTCCCCCTGTCGCGGCGGTGGCAGAGTCGGCACACTAGCCCCGTCAGCAGAGCGATGAGAGCCCCCGATGCGATTAGAAAACCCAAGGTCATCAGCATCACGCGTCGTTCCTTAGGATTCATCTCGACGCTGTACTGCTCTGCGAGCTGCTGCGGGAGCATCGTCAGCTGGGAGAAAAAGCTAAAGTCACTAGCAGGCAGATCTAGAGCCGTGGCGCGCATCTGAGGCGCCATGAGCTGCTCAAGCAGCCGCTCCGCCATGACTCCCTCAGCTCCGCGAGCGCGGGAAGACGCAGACGCTGGCGCGGCAGCAAGCGACACATTCCCAAAAAGCAGCCGCATCATCTCCTCAGCGCTCACCTGCACCTGATGTCGCGTATCATCGCCCGCCACGCGTCGCCCATTCGTATAGAGATCGAGAGCCACGAGACGCTGCGCCATGCGCTGGAAACGTGGACGCAGCCTCTGCATCTCCGCCTCATAGCCCTGATAACGCTCGATGAGTTGAGAGCTCAGAGTCAGACATCGCATGAGCGGCTCTCTCAGCTCCTCATTTTGCTTGTCCTCCTTCAGCGACTGCTCCAGTGCGTCGTGCAGGGAGCGGAGTCGCGTGAGCTCTGCTTGTACCCGCTGCCCCATGAGGTAAAAGGGCGAGCTCTTGCTAAAAAAATGCTCACTCAAGCGCGACACCTCATGGCAATAATAACTCAGGTAAAAGAAGCTCTCATGATCCTGCTGATAGATCGCAAGGCTCAGCTCCCTGAGACGTTGCTCCATCCTACTCAGCGCATCCTGAGCCTCAGCCTGACGCTGCCTGATCTCGCTAGCTTGGCGATGCTGATGGGCAATCTCACGAGAGAGGGAACGCTCTATTGCAAAGAGCGAGTCCTCCTCTTGAGCAGAGAGAAGAGACGAGAACAGGGTAAAGAAAAGGAGGCAAAGGAGAAGAAAACGCATCGCAGTCAAGAGGGGATCAAGAAACTGCCTCCTATCATAAGAACACGCGTAGCCAGAGTCAAGAAGTTAGTCTCTTTAGGATTGATAGGTAGGTGCGCGATTGTGCTGTGAGTTCATGAAGTTGTAGGGCAGAGAGGAGGCAAACGACAAATCATCGCGTTCCTTTGAGTTGTAGTTGTCCAAGCTCAAGAGAGGATAGGGTAGGGTGGAATGTGATGAGCTCCTTGATGCTGTTGGGATGTCGGGGCATTGTGTTGAGATTTCGTCGTTGTTTGCGAGACGCGCACGGTGGATAGTCCACATGAGACGCAAAACTGGAGAGCCAGTGTCGCATGATTTCACACTTTGCGTCAATGAACTCTTCTACGTCGTACCAGCAGTCCCGCCATGGCCAGCAAACTCAGCGTCACCGTACCTAGCTCAGGGATGTAGAGGACTAGATTCGATGTCTCTCCTCCGAAGCCTCTGTTTGTGGCACCCATCACTTGGTAACTTTCATCACCTATCATTAGGTTCATATTTGTATACGCAGCTGCTATCACTGGGATCAAAGACATAGTTGAAGATATTGATATCCTGAGCGGGATTATCAGGAGTAATCACTTCCTCTAGTCCGTAGGCTGAGGTGCCAGAGCTATAGAGCTCGTCGAGAGTGGGTATAATCAGAGAGACTTTACTCTCACTCTCGCCTACGGTTTCGGCGTAAGTGAGGGTGTGGCTAACGAATGCTAGCCCAGTTGTGAGTAGTGCTGTACGAAGGGATAAGGGCAGGTGTAATCTTATGTGAATGATCCTATATTATTCGTTAAATATGGTAATGAATTTGAGATGAGGTATCAACAGTAAATAAAGTCAATTTTCTAACAATTAAAACTTTACGTATCATTTATTGCAGTAAGAAAAAAGTGGAGAAAATGCACGATATAGGGAGCGTAGTGTTTCATAATGCTCGATAAATCGTGCGTGATCTGCCTGTGTCTCATTCTGTAATTGTAAGGTCAAATCTGTGTCATACTAGCTTCGGATTTGCTTTCATCGTTGACCGAAACGCCCCATCCCTTTATTGTACATGTATGATTAGCTCTGCGTTTTTCACAACGAGCGCCCTATGCGCTCTTTCTGCCCTCGTATCAAGTGCTCAAGATGTACAATCAAAAGCCGATGAATATTGCTCAACTTTCCACGCAGGGCTTGATAGAGCATTGAGCTTGGCTCAGTGTTTGGAGGATTCCAAGCTTGATGCAAAGAATTACACTCAAGTGTTTACGAGTATCAGGCTTGTGCTCGCTGTTATAAAAGAACGAATGGCCGTGCTCGACAAAGAGATGACTCGCGAAGAGTACATGAACGCCGCCACCGAGCTGAAAGGCCCCGATACAGGTAAAAAAATCATGGCCTTCGAAGAGATGATGAAAAGCACCCGCGAACTCATGACTAGCAAGAACTACTGTGACAGCGAAGAGCTCAAGGCCGTCTACAGCCAATTTTACGCCACCTGCGAGGCATTCATTGAATAAGCTTGGCACGCCGTAGCCTTGAGAAGCTGTCTGTTGTCAAGGGAGCTTAGATCTCAACTCATTGAAAGCTCGCGTAGCAATACATGCAGCGATGCCGACAGGTATTGTAGACCCCTATATCTTTGCTTGGCACGCAGCCGCAGTGTCTTCTCTGCCCCTGATCTTTTTTGCTCCTCTCAAGTGTCGCGTAGCGTCGTGCATCAAGAGGAATAGCCCCCTGTGGCAGCTCGGCGAATAAGTCGTAGTCATGGATCTTCGCCTGAAGGAATGCCATGAGTGCGCTGTCATGGTGTGCCAGTCTGACGATATGGGAGTCATCGACACACTTGCTGGGAGTGATGCCGTATCGTGAGAGATCAATTCCCTCGCAGCAGGTGGACACATCATAGCCCCATTGCTGATTGAGGCGAGCCACACCGTGCGCCAGCTCCAGCATCTCGTCACGCGTCCATTCTCTGGAGGCGACGCCGCGACGGGCGAAGGACTGGGCGACTTTCTTGTAAGGGCTGATATCGACGTAGCTAAAGATGAACTTCTGCGTGCTGCCCACGAGCTCATCCCCGAGAGAGGCGATGCGCTCAAGCAGGCTGTCTAGGGAGAGCGACTCTGTCAGAATGAGCGGGTCGAATCGCCAGATCAGACGTTGCTTTCCCAGGGCGCGGGAGATGCTTTTGAAATCCTCGATGCGCTGGGCGAGGGGGCGTAGTCCTAGCTCGAAGTTTTCTTCTTCATAGTTATTGAGAGTAAAATGGATGTGAAGCTCAATACCACGCTCTCGGAGCTCATCGGCATAATCGAGGAGGGGGAGAATGCGATGTAGCGTACCTTGGTCAGGTCGACGAGCTGCTCTTGATGAGTGAAGGGATTGCGCACGTAGGTATAGCCGCGCCGCAGTTGGGAAAAGAAGCTCTCCAAAAAGGAGGCGGGTATATCACTTCTCCTGCTCACGGAGAGGATGAGGGGGGCGGGGGCGGTGATTTCTCTCCTGTAACGCGTCATCGAATTTGAGGAAAAATGGCAGATATGTGAGGAAGTCTATTATCCGCGCGGGTAAGTCAGGGTGTGACTGAAGCTTTGGCTCATGTTGTAAGTTTCGAACTCAGACAAATAAGAAACCAATACGAAAAGCGTGCGGTAGCTACCATTATTGATATAGGTAGGAGTCGCCCATAGAGAGCGATCCTCAGGCAATCTTTCTGCTAGCTGTGCTAATGCAGCATCGTCGCTAAGAGGTGTATCGCTGGTTAATCCTGTGAAGTTATTTCCCGTAATTATTCTACGAAAAGCCGTGCTCGAAACCGAATAGTTAAGCTGCGCTGGCGATGGTCGCGCAGCTCCTGCCGAGGGATCGCTGACGAATGGCAACGCCCCTGAAAAAGCTGGGCGACCCGTATAAGTATACTCTGCATGATTGACTAGAGAAGTAGGTGCCGCGATTGTGTGATAAAAACAATAATAACCATCTATCTGCACCATCCATATAGATATAACTTGAGCATTCACAGAAGAGAAAGACAACAGCAGATCCCAGTGGACATTTGTGACCCACTTGCCCTCATATTTCAGTATCTCGTCGCGGAGCGAATACCGAGCCACTAAACCTCCGATATCGAGATTTTGGCGAGAATCAGGAAAAGAAGTAGCATCCAGCTGCACCGCTATCGGTGTACGAGCCTCATCTGCAGGTACTGGCTCAAGCCATTGTCCTGACCACTTATCCGCAGTGGACGAAAGTTGCCCTTCATCGTCTAGCGAAAAACGAAAGTAAAATTTCCCATTTTTGCGACCAACAAATAAATAATTAACTACGCCTCCCAAGTCAAGTTTATCCGCGAGAACCCATCCATTAGATGGAGGCTCATCCGTCCCGAAAAAGGGCAGATTAACAGGCAAAACAGTACGACTCGCAGGAGTGACATTAGACACACTGGGCAGCTGGGAGGTCAGCACGGGTGTCGTTACACGACTCACTCCATCCCATACCCACGAGCTAGGTGAAGGCGGCAGGGGCTCTATAGTCATGGATTTGAGAATTTAGCAGCCAAATAATAAGAGCGAGTTGATGGATCAATGACCTCCTCAACAAACCAATTCTGCCCTGGCTTATAGTACGCAGATATATCTAAGTCAGCCAGCGTTACGACTCCTGTCTCCGTCATTTTAGATCCTCCCTTAAACCAAGGCTTTCCATCTCGCCAATAAACAGAAAATTGGGGTACGTCCTGCTCCAGCTTGGGAGCCGCTGATATAGTAGCAGACAGTTGAGGTGATATAGTCGTTGGTTGCAACGCCTCCATATCACCCTCATCAAGAGGCTTACCCGCTTGACGAGGAGCTGGATTATCATTAGCTGCCAAGGCCGCTAGCTCAGCAGTACGCGTCGCTTGATAGCGGCTGATGCGCTCGTCTATATTCATCGCCGTCGAGCTTCCTACGCTCAATTGCAGAGTCCTATTAAATAAATCATAGCGAACCCGCTGAACAGGTGAAGCCACTGGCATACCCTCAACCTGCAGCTTCGTACCCATAAAAATACGAGGATCATCATTATAGTCACAATAGTTAATTGATCCATCATAAGGCACTCGCCGCGTGTCTCTATAATACTGCTGAGCCCACGACTTAAGCTGCTCCTCCGTGGGGAATTCGGGATAATCCTCCACCTCTGGTGAATAATCATCGTAATCTGGATCGCTTGAGCTGAGCCCCAGATCTATAGGGTAATACGATTTTTTAGCACGATTAATGAGCACCGCGCCCTCAATCGTGAATTTCGACAACTGTCGCTCCTCATAGCCATCCTCATCGCTGATGTAGACCTGCCCACGCGATGGGAACAATCGATTGAGTGCTGCTATATCCGTCTCCTCCGTGGGAGAGCTCGCGACATAAGCATACTGAGTAATTATCGCCTTGCACCATCGCAGACCAAACAAACACTGTTTCTGATTTTCAGACGCGGGGAAGCTTCCATCAACAAGCACCGCGACAGTCTGCCAATTCACAGGATTCTCTGTCGGCATTTGATAATTATAAGGAATAGCAAGATCTTTGTCTTGCTCTTCTGGCGGCAAATCCTCATTTTCAGGATATAACTCCTTATCTGGCACTAAATCGACAAAAATAGAGCCAACCTTTACAATATCGGCGATCCCTGCCAATCCTTTAAATGCGGCAAAATGCCCCCAGAATTTTAGGATTTTTTTACCCGCATCCGACGACAGGGCAATATCCAGACCCTTAGCCCCTGGTGACTCACCATAAACAAAATAAGATTTAGGTAAGACCGCACCTCTCAAGATGCTACGCTGCCGATTCGCTGCCTGCGCACTCTGCTGTATACCTGCGTAGCCCGCAGAGGTCATAGCCGACTCTGGTACATGATAGACATACGCGTCAATCTCACTAGGAGATCCGCCCACATTGTACTGCACCCCTCCAGTTAAGCATACTGACGGAGGGCTAAGATCATGACGAGCCTGCAGATCCAGCGAAGTCAAACGCGCATCAATCGAGCTCACTGTCGAGAGAGTATCCACCCTACGCCACCTCCACGCTCGAGCACCATAATCTACCCACGCCATCAGCGATGGGGTGAGGCGCGACATTGACACCATAATATTATGACAAGACTCCTGACCACTCGGCAGATAATCAGGCGTAGACAGCCCCGTCTCAGCATCGAGCGACAGCGGTAGATTCGCGTAATCAAAAGGTATCTCGAGCAGCGTGTCCAGCGGCTTCATCGTACCCTCATCAGTCGTACTCCCTCCTATATACTCCGTGTAGCCATAGACCACATCGCCGCGCGTCTCAGAATAAGTGATGCGACCCAGCCAGCCAATCCACCCGAGAACCGTAATAGAATCCACCTTGGAGCTACCATTAATAGACGTGCGCACATCGTCAACACGTCCGCTAAAAAGCGTGCGAGAGCCATCCATCAGAGTGATCTCTTGCCCATAGCGGAACGGGGCTGCCCCATCAGCAGGCCTTGTCATCTGCAGCGTGTCTGCGTTGAATGCCACATAATTGAGTATCGCACTGCTTATATTGTACTGCTTAAAATTTGAACGATCTAATATCATCTGTATAAAGTAGAGTTGGCCGTATCTCTTGCGGCCGTTGTTGCTTGATTGAGCCCTTGCCTATAGCTCTCCCCTTGATTCACAATAGCATTCGTCAGCGCGGAGAAAGCCTGCTGCGTTGACGCCGAGTTAGCATTGATCGTCTCCGTTATCGTCGTCAGACTTGCTAGACTTTGATCGGCCGCGTGCTGCTCGGCCGCGATGAGCGCATCAGCCCTCTCTCGACTCAGGTCTGATTCACTGCGCTGAGCTTCGCTATCTTGTCGAGACAGCGCATCCAGCTGCGCTTGTAGATCGAGCATCTCGACCTCGTAGCTTCGCAGTCGAGCCTCATAATATTCTTTATCACTCCGCGCCTGATCTCGCTGATCGCCGCTTCGTGCCGTCGCCTCGACCTCTGTCACACGAGCGAGATTCTCAGCATCCTGCTGCGTCTGCGACTGCAGGGCGTTCATCTCCTCTTGGATCGCGTCTCTCTGTCGAGCCCTATCATCGGCCTCAGCATCTAGCCGCGCTAGACGTTCCGACTCATTCGCCGCGGCCTTGCGCTCCTCCGTCGCCACCTTGGCCATCTCCAGCTGAGCCTTGATGCGACCTAGCGCTGCGTCATCATCCAGCGCATCAGTCTTCTCCAATGTCGATATTTCGTTAGCCAGTAACAGCTGGCTTTTCTTCGCGCTCTTAATATCCTCGTCATTCTTCTTGATCAGCTGCTGGTCGGCATTATATTTAGCGAAGAACTCATCGGACACTTTAGCCATCTCAGCTGTCGTTGCCGTCGCCGTATAACCATAAGCGGCGAATCCCTCGCGAATCTTCGCGAGTTGATCATCTATCTTTCGGAGCTCAAATGCAGCCTTCGCAGCTGCCTCTTTCGCTGGTCGAGACTCAACGCGATTCCCCTGATATTCATACTCCGCTTGCGTTTGATCGGCCACGACCTTAGCAGCATCATGCGCTGCGAGTAGATCCTTGAGATATTTAGCATCACGCGCATCACCGAGACTCGCCGTCACATCCGCGACACGCGGCTGTAGCTGATTATTACTCTCGATCGCGTCTTGCTCAGCGCGCTCAGCCGTGCTCAACTTATTCTTTGACTCGGCTATCTTTAGAGATCTCTGCTCATCCGCCGCACGCTCTCGTAGGATTGCCGACTGCACCGCGTACTCCTCCTGCGTGATCTGCTTGCGCGTCAGAGCTAGGTCAAGATCCAGCTGCGCTAGCTCTGCTTGATTTCCAGCTCTCCTCGCGGCCAGCTGAGCCTCCTGAGTCTGTATTAGTACGATATCTTGGAGCGCGCTTCTGCGCTTTTCCACGAGCTCGAGAGTCCGCTGAGCCTCCGCCGCCACAGCCTCGTTCGCAGCGAGTTCCTTTTGGGTGGCTGCAAGTCGCTCCATCGCTGAGGCATAATCTGTCGCCGCCTTTTTCGCCTCCTCCAGAGCCTTAGCCTCAGCCTCCACGCGCTTGTTATAGCCCGACCACTCTTTAAGCTTATTGACCACCTCTATCGCGAGAGATATCGCGCCAACGACGAAGAGAAATTTACTCAGCACCATCTGAGCCCCCGACATCACCTTCGCAAATCCTGACACGCGCTTCGTCATCGCATCAAGGGTGGACGTAGAGCTCGATCTCGACTTCGACGTCTTCCGAGTGGCCTTATCCAAATTAGTCTCGGCATCCGTAGCCTCATTAGTCGCCTCTGTACGACGCTTTGTCGAGGTGGTTGCCTCATCATTCGCGGTCGTGACCGCCTCCGCTGAGTTCGACTGAGCCGCTGAAGCCTCCTCTGAGGATGTCTTTACCTCGTCAAGCTCCCTCTTCGTCTCCTTAAGACCATCTCCAGTCTTCTTCGCCTCAACGACCACCGTGATTTGGGTATTTTTCTTTAAAGTACTCATATTGTTGATGGATGAGTTAGAGTCCACTGATATTGAACGACACCCCATGTCCGCTCGCTAGGTAAGCTCGCCGGAGTGCTAATCCTCGGATTTGCACTAGCCGCGAGCATCCTGTGAGATACACCCTCCAGCGTCGCCGTCCAGTCTTGGACGAGCGTTGGAGTTGTCGAGACATAAGCCGATGCCACGCGCAGCACCCCTTGACGCGCGGCTAGCAGCTCCTGCACATGCAGTGTCAAGATCCGCTCCGCCGTGGAGCACGAGTCAAAAGTCACGAGCGACTCCCAGCTCATAGCCAACGACGCATTTCCGCGAGCCACGTGGTACGACCACTGCGCGTCCACGACATCAGCCGTCTGAGTCCTCGACGAGTATTGACGAATGATGTCCGATGTGAGCAAATCGCCCTGAGAGAGCAGTCGGTAGCTAGAGCTGCCGCTATCGGGGGTATAATCTATCTGATACTGAGAGCGTATATACATTTATTTGATGATGAGAGTTCTTTTTTCCTTTCCGTAGACGATCCAACCCAGTCCAACAACTGCTAAAAAGTAGGGAGCTTTAGCCCATAGCGGCAGAACTCTTCTGAATTCCACATCGGCGTCATAGCGGCTATAGGTTGGCTCTGGCAAGCCCCCATTACGACCGCGCTGGTAAAGCCCATCATGCAGCAGAGCCGCGCGTCTCGTTGCATCTGTCTCCAATAATCGTCCAATGACGGAGCAGCCGTCCCACGAGTAGCCCGCGCGAATAGTTATAGTGTTAGCGGCGAAGCTCATGAGGAGCTGTCCAGTAGTCGCGCTGTAGGCGTGGTGCTCATCGCCAAAGTCGATGTGCTCGAGCTTAAAGCTGTAGTCCTCGGTGAGGGTGTACTGCCAGCCATCATCGTTTTTTTTGTATTTTATCATGATGTAAATCCAATGGTTGACTCTGCAGTAGACTGAAGTACCGAGACACCAGATCCTATATATAACGATTTTGAGTACCCATCCCAGTAAATCGGATTTGCGCCGAGACCATCAGCTGTTCGAGCTGTTATCTGACCACCATTCATTAATATCATGTTGCTTATACCTAGCTCTGATCCTTCGATCGCTCCCGCCCAAGCGGGTAACTCCGCACTAAAGCCACTCGTTTGAGTAGCTCCAGCAATCAACGTCCCTATGCCTGTAGCAAGAGCTACAGTACCTCCAGATGAGGAGTCGTATTGAAGTATGTAACCATTACCTGACTGATCGCGAATATTGAATCCATCTTGGACAGCAATATCCGTCAATCCGAGAGCCGTTCCTTTAATCGCCTCAAACCAAGGTTCATCAATAACGCCGCCTACAATGACCGTAGTCGTTGAGACATCAACGATAAGAGGCGTTGTGGAGGTCACATCGACCAGCAGCCCCGTAGAGCTAGGCGATGGCGATGGCAAAGCCTCAGCCACGTCGAGGATAGCCGTCAGCAGCTGAGCGGTCGATCCGTCAGCCATATCCATGATAGCGAGCTCGTATCGCGTCACCTCAAGCGAAGGAATGGATATGACCGTCGCGCCCTCCTCCACAGAGGAGGAGTACGCTTGAGAAAAGTTAATGTGATCAGCCCTCACAACAGCCATCGCCGTGTGACCATCAGCCAGCCCACGCACGATGATGCGCGTGGTGAGACCTGACCATGTTTTGAGGTATCGAGATGTCATAGAGAGTTAAAAGCGTTAAGGATGTCCGCCATGTAGCGTACGCGATACGCGCGAGGCTGCCCTTTGATTCCCGTGTTTCCCACTGTCACCAGCGTCGAGCGTGCAGCCGTATCTATCGCCGTCTTGTAAGCGACTGGATCACTCGCACTCTCCACGTCAAAAGCACCAATATGAGGTGCGATGCGCGGATCGCGTATGTGGCAGTGATGATGAGGCTGTCTCCCTGTCACCATCGCCGCGAGCGACATTATGGTGATGTCCTCGGGAGCACCCTGCAGATCAGCCCAGTCAAGCGAGAGTGCCTGATTGCGCACCTTTTTGATCGTATCTACAGACATGGCATAACACATGCCAGAATAAAGACCCTCCTCAGAATTTGCCGCGAACCACCGACAGCCTCGACTAAAGGGCTCCACAATCGCTTGAGGCTTTAGAATGAGAGTATCGGAATCCAGCTTGATCACGCAGCCGTCCTTGTTACCATCGATGCTGACAGCTGACTCCATCGCATCAAGCATGCCGAGAATGCACGTTTGCCCATTAAGGTTGCCCTGTCTATTAAATTGAGTTGTATGCCATCTCAACTGAGGGTGGCGTTCACGCAGCTGCTCCGCTACCCTGTCAGGTATAGCATCATGAACATCGTCAAAGACGTGCACCCGAGCGGCTGGCAGCACCCTCGACAGGTGAGCTAGCTGAATGGGGAGAAGCTCCTCCTCTCCCCTATAAGTGAATAGAACTATAGTGATCATCATATCTTAGCCGTTAAATCCTGAAACGCTAGGAGCTAGAGTCTGCAGCGCTGTGACTCCATCTCCCGCTATCGTTACCATGAAACCATCATATGATAGTATTTTTCCAGAGTCTTGATTGCCAACAATGCCCTCACCGTCTGTATCTAGAACGAGTCGCGATATAGCTGTGCCGCGGCCTGTGACTCCAGCTATCCACTCAGGCAACTCCTCGGCAAATCCCGATACGTCCTTCACTAATGTTCGAACCTGACTAACTCCGTCTCCGCCTACTGTTTGTCTTATACCGTCGTATGATAGCAATGAGACAATGGTGTTAGTCTCTAATTGTTTGGACACGACACCCGTCGAATTGCGGCTGAGCAGGATTGAGTCAATGCCATCAACTCCTCCAGCGATCGCCGCTCTCCACGGCATCTGCTCGTCAATGATGGCGATCACGTCCTCGGGGGTCAATCCTCCGCCACCACCGCCTGAGCTCTCTGCGACAGGAGCACTGCCAAGCGCAGGAGCTATCGATGGCTGAGTGTCCGATGTCACAATGACCTCAGCCGATATCGCCAAGAAGCTCGCTTGACCGCCGCCCTCCGTTGTGAGCAGCGTCTGGCTAGTCCCCTGCAAGTCCACTGCCGTCACTGTGCAGGGGCTTTGCGAGGTGACGACGTAGGTCGATCCTCGACGAGTCGGATAGATAAAATCAGCCATGCTACTTGCCCTCCTTATCTACAATTATCAGCTCATGAAGATCGAGATCCACATCGTAGCCACGCTGCCTGAGCTCATGCTCTAGCACTGCATCACTCACACGCAGCACACTCTTCCACACGGACTCCGTCATAGTCGTGCAGCTGCTCAATACGAGCAACGCACCCATTGTTAATAGTAGTTTCTTAATCATAGCGAATTATGAATTAAGGTTTTTGATGAAGGACGTAGCCAAAGGATTCTGAATAATATCAAAACGCCAATTCGCCGTCGTCACCGCATTGCTACCCTGTAGGTTGGCGGTCAAGCTCAGTCGCCCATACACAGCCAGCGTAGCCAGCTGCTGCTCACCTGCGGGACTCTGAGTATCAATTACGTCAAAATAGAGCCATCCCTCAAGGTACGCATTCTCCCCGCTAGCCAGCAGCCCGTAGCTCAAATCAAGAGCCTCCTGAGGGATGTACTGCGCGGTGAATACTATATCCTTATAGGTCGTTACAGTAATTCGTTCGTAGTCATAATCACACTTGATTGTAGGATCAAGATTATCATTACAGCCAATAACCTCGAGCTCCGTTTTGGTTATATTCGGCTCACTCGTCGCCAGTTTTCCAAGACTACCCCAAGGACTCGTCTCGATGTTTTCCGCCGTAGGCAGCTCAGGCAAGAGATCTCGACTGACCACCTGCTCAGGATCTCCGAAAGTCGTCCCGTTAACCACGAAGAAAATCTTTTGCCCCGCGATGAGACCCGCTATATATTTTCTGATCATAGTATTATTAGTGAATGATGGTTACGATTTTTTTAGATGCGAGCTCTTTGGCGTGCCCAGCCTCCAGCTTGAGAGTGAGACCGCGAGCGACAGTGCCGACGCCCTTGATCGTGATGCCACCGACGAGCACGCGGACGGTCTCGACGGTCTTGTCTGTTGTTGTGTTGGTGTTTGTTTTCATGTTACCTGATAAGTAATAGGAATGGTTGTGCGAAAGATCATCTGAGCCGTCGCAAAATTGGAAAAGAGCTCACCTAGATCCGACGCATTGACCTCAAAGGCCTGCAGCAGATAAGGCGCGAGACCTGCAAAATTAATATCTTGAGTCATGTAGTGCTGTCTCGATACGATCGCGCTCATCAGCCGATGAGCGATCACCTCGTAGGGATACTTGATTCGCATATCGACACCCATCGTCACGGGTATATCCACGTGCATAGATCCCGTAATGCCCTTGTCATCGGTAGCCACTGGAGTCATGGCGGGCAAGCCCACAGCTATACACGCCTGCTGCTGATTGGCCAGCAGGCTCAGAGCTGACACTTGATCCTTCGAATCAAGCAGCTGCACGCGCCCATCCTTGATGACCATGTACTGGGCGAGTATAGAGTCAGCCGCGAGATAATCAGCCAGCTGCTGCGCGGCCATCTCAGCAGGATCAGGCTTTGTAAAAATGTCAGTAATCATTTGAGAAAAGATAATGCGTTGAGGTAGGAGCTACCACCCTCGACGATCGCCGCCTCGACGCGCTCGAGGCTGGGCAGAATCTCAGGATGAGGCTTATGCTTCGTCTGCTTCACCAGCCAGAACATCACTGGCGGGCGAGCCTTATCCCCCTTGGCAGGAGTCATCACCAAGCGCGCGGACTTCTTCCCCTTGTTGAAAAAAAATGAAAGCTTTCCCTTGTAGTAAGACGGGCTCTCCAATCCCTTTCGCGCAGGAATCGCGAGGAACTTTGTCTTCTTCCCCGTTTTTGAGGAGACACCCTTGCCAGCCTTGACGATCCCGCCGAAGAACTGGAGCGAGACTCCCACCTGAGTCACAGCTATGCTATCACTCTCAGGCGTCTTGACCATCTCCACCGAGCGCGCGGCTCGACTGTAGAAGCCCTCCCCTGGCAGCGTCTCGAAGTGCGCCTGCACCAGCGTCGACACAGCCAGCGACGACTCATGACGCAGAGCCACCACCTCCTCCTCAGAGATGTCTTGGAGATTGAGCGCATCCCCGCTCAGCTTAATGATAAATTGACTCATGGCTCGCGCATTGTTAAAACTGTCATGCCATTGACGAGCTCGAGCCCCACCTGCTCCAGCGTGACATTAGAGGGCAGGAGATATTCATTGAGAGATCGCGTCACACGGATATCCGACGCTGAAGCGATAGCCTCGTAGAGCCCCGCCATCGGACGCATCGAGGCGGCATCATCCGTCTTGATAAGCACCTGATACTCACCCTGACTAGCATACTCTCTAGCCTCATTCTCATTAGCGATAAACGCCGTCGCTATATTATCAGCAGCCGCCATCAAGCCGCGAGCCGCCACCAGCGTGATGAAGGCATCATAGTCATCCTCCGACTCAAAGCTCACGCCACGACTCAGCACCGTGCCACGGGGAGCTGGAGTGATACGCTCGATCGCGCGAGCCATATCGCCACGATGCTGGTAGTCCTCAGCCGTCTCTGGTGAATTCAAACTCGCAGGCCTCGTCAACCAACTCTCGGCAGCCTCACGCTGGAGAGTGGGCACCTCCGCCTTGTTGGGCGTTGTCAGTACTCTGCCAAGATCCTCGCTAGTATAGCGACGCGTGCCGTTGACGTCAGCCATGACCACCTTGTCTCCCACGCGGGAGGCGAGCCCCTCGAGGGCTTGATCCACCTGCCCGATTAGCTCGGTATTCTCAAGAGGAAGTGACATCTCCACATCCGCATTGAGACTATCCATGCGCTCATCCTTGATCGTCGTGAGCTGCTGCTTGCCCTCGGGTGAGGAGGGTGAGGCGATGAGCCCTAGCTCCACGCACTTGTCAAGAGCAACGCGCTTCACCCACATTTTTGATCCGTAGTCAAAGGGCGGGTGAGGTTGATTAAAGCGACTCAGTGCTGACCATATAGGAGAGCTGGTCAGAGCAATCCACTCGCTCTGACTCGCGCCCTCTCCTCCCACTTCAGCATAGGCCTCCGCCCAGCGACTACTCCAGTCGCGAGGAGCGGCGGCCATCTTCTGGCGGTAGAGCTCGAGCGCGGGATATGTGACACTACCCTTGCTATCCTCCACCGTCTTCCATCCGCGAGCGAGAGCCACATTCGTATCTATAGTCGCCTTCATCCGCTGGACGCTGCGCAGATCCTTGATACTCCCCTGCTCGTCAGAAGACGCATTGTAGCCAATGCTATCGTAGAATTGGCGCAGTCGATTCCTCCCCTCCCTCTCGTCTATCTTGCCCGCGACGATATCGCTAGCCACAGACTTGTTCGCATCGAGGATGCGTGCATCCTCTACCGTGGCCATGACGAAGGAACGCTCCAGCTCCTGCGCAGACATAAGAGTAGAATATTCCTTCTCTGTCCACTCAGTTGGGTAGAGTCCTTTCTTTTCGATATACGAGAGGGCGGCGGGCATGATGACTAAGAATTGCTTGGTGATATGGGAGGCGTGGGCGTTATCCCCGCGCTCAGCCCATAAGTGGGAGGCTGAGACTGGACGCGGGGCACGCGGTTGGCTGGACTAGGCAGAGTACCATCGGGCGCGAGTACGCGCAGCTTCTTGTCGCGCAAGGCGCGGATCTCCTCCTCCGCCTCGACGGCTGCCGCCTGTCGGTCGGCAGAGACGGGGAGATCCCAGCGCAGCAGAAGGTCGCGGCGGATGATCGCCAGAGCCGCGGCGCGGTAGCTGCGGGGGATCAGCAGCCCCTCGGCAAGGACATTGCCGAGGTTCGCCGAGACCGCCTCACGGACGCGAGCGATCATGTCGAGACACGCGTCCTCGACGACAGCCATATCCTGCGCGACGATGTCACGCTCAGATTGCTGATAGAGGGCTATCGCATCCTCGGCACTCAAACCTGTCCAGTAGTTGCTCATGGTGTTGCAGGAGTCATCTCAATAACTTGGAAGCAGTCGGGAGCACTGGCTACCATGGTGCGCATCGTCATCATGCTCACCGTGTCCACCTTCGTCTTCTCATCGAAGCTCACCGTGAGCTCTCCTAGCAAGTCGCCAGAAGAGTGTAGGAAGGTGCGTATAGCCGTCTTGTCCTGACGGCGCGGAGCATCCATGGCATAAAACATGAAGAGCTTGCCCGCGAAGATATCCTCATTCTCTCCTCCATTGTTGACAGGAATGAGCCCGACGCGGATATCAACATCATCACTCGCCGAGTAGTTGAGTAGCTGCTTGATGAGGTCAGTTGTCAGCGCGTTTGCGCTGTTGTACTGGATGAGCCTCTGCACCTCATCGCTGGCCTGCATGAGGTTGAGCACCTCCATGCTGATGTAGATGCGGTTCGGGAGTACTCCGTTTTCCCTCCAGAAGATCTCGCGCATCTGACGAAGGTCATCAATGGGGGTAGCTGTCGCAGCGTCGCGCCAATTTAGCTCCGTGGTGGGTAGCGTGTCCACCGTGTCGATGAAGCTATCCAGCAAGCCGTAGCTCATGGCATCCTCCACGAGCATGTAGTGTTCTTGCAAGGAATAGTCGGCATCAGCAGAGCTTGATCCTATAGTGAGCTTCTCCGTGGGGAGGATGTCGCTCTCAAGACCGTGAACCTCAAGCACAGCCTGCTTGTTCGTGCCCTTGGGGTTGACCTTGCGGAAGCCCTTACTCAGATCAGCAAGCGTCTTTTGGCGGATGAAGGCTGAGCGGCGGTCATATTGGGTGTAGATCGCCACACTGCCGCTTACGGGCAGCGTCGGGGCGAAGTACTGCATCCATTCACGAATGCTGCTGGAGACAGTCCCGCTGTAGCTGGATGCCCAGTCGCGGAATGCCTCGATACCATTGGAGGCGGTTAAAATGGGTGTATTGATGTCCATATCGTTAGAGTGTTGCAATGATGAGTTGTCCGTCAGCCGTCGTTGTCACAGCTGCTACTACCTTGAGAACCTGCCCTACGACGGCATTCGCAGCCGTCGTCTTGGTAAAGAGTCCGTCGTCATTGACTGCGAGGTAATCACCCGCTGCGTAAGTGCCTGTGACCACGGCCACGTCTACCTCCTTGGCGCAGCCGTAGAGGGCGATGCTCGCAGAGTTGATCTTTTCGAATACTGATTGAGTGTTGATAATTACGCCTAGGGGCGCGATACTGGTGGATGCAAGGATGAGCTTGCCTGATGCATCGAGAGCTCCAGCCTTGCCTTCAATCTCACCTGTGAGGGTAGTGGCAGGGTAGTATCTCTCGATAGGATGGTCTTGTCTGATCATATCTTTTTATTCAGTTGGGGTGAGCGCGGCGTTGAAGGCTGCGCGGTGTTGAGCGGGGGTCAGCTTGCCTCCTTGCTGGGCGGCAAGTGCCGCCACGGCGTTTTTAGCTCGCTGCGTTGCGCGTGGGGTGTTGCGTGAGGAGGGCATACTTGATGGTGTCGCACTTGTACGAAGTGGCGCGTTAGCGTTCTTCGCATGCAGGACGATGCGTCGGCGATTCATCGCAGGTTGAATAGGCTCTGTCATATTAAGAGCTGCATCGCGTTCGTCTGCGAGACGCTGCACGGCCTCGATAATCTGATCCGCTGTGATCTCATCGTTCTCAGGCAGCCCTGCGATCTTGGCGATCACATCGAGCACGCGGTAGAGTTCATCTTCGGAGGTCTCTTCCATGTTCTCGGCTACTTCGGGTGCAGGTGGCATGTTGTCGGTGACGTCCTCAGGAGTTGATGTATTATCAGCCTTCTCAGTGACGGGAGGATTACTGTTGCGGGATCGTGCTGTTTTAGGTTTTGGCATAGTATTCGTTCGGAGTTGTGTTTGGTTGTTTCGTGTGACTAGCCCAGGCTGGGCCGATTGTCGGGGAGTGTTCGTTAGAGCCATGCAGTCGAGGCGGGTGGGGGTGAACCAAGTAACGCCGTCTCGCGTCTCTCTCTCTATCATATCGCTGAGTAGGTACTCGGTTGAGGCTGCCCAGAATTCGCCCTCATCCAGTGCCTCATGACCATCGTCGGTGAGATCGAGGTACGCATAGAGCAGGTTATCTCTGCGAGCAATAGCTCGCACGAAGCCAAGAGCCTCGCCTCCTACCTTGTCATGTTCAGGTCGGAGATGACTATTGTTGATTGGGAGACCGTTTCCCCCGTTGATAGTCGGATCGAAATTCTCGATGAGCGTATCAAAGACATCTGCGTCTAGCCAATAAGAGCATCGATTCTTCTCACTCGTTTTTTTACCTGTACGAGGATCATGCTCGAGATCGATCTCGGCGGGCGTCTCGATCGCGAACCATCCAGCCGAGGGGACTTTCCCAACATAATAGGGAGACATAGGCGACGCATCAAGTGCGGGCACAGAGGGCGGAGATGCTGATTGATTAGTCATAGTATTGTGTATATAGTCACGGCAGGGCTCTGCCGATAGTTTGCAGGGGGGGATAGTGGGAGTTGCGGGGGTTTTTACGTTTAATGATGCAGGGCTTGATTTAGGGCGGTTTTTGCTGTTTTCGCGTCTTGCTCTAGTGGCATGTCGAATAGCGACATACTCAGCGTACGCTCCGCCATGGCTAGAGCTTCTTTACTGATAGCCTCTTGAGCCGCTATCTTGCTATTGATCGCGCGGAGATAAGACACCCGCGCGGTCGCGCAGGGGATGTTCAGTGCGCGGGCGTTCGCTTTGATGCGTAATGATGAGAGTGAAGCAGCTCCTCCAGTCGCAGGCGCGAGTAGCTCTTGAGGCAGTGGTTCAAGATCCATGCCCAGCTTACTCTCTAGCACCTCTTCTGGCCGCCTGAATCCCAGAGCCTTCTCCTCATATGGGGTGGTAGTCTCGCGCTTGAGCGTGACTGTCCAGCCCGTGCGCTCCGTCACCTGATCCACATCGACCTCGTAGCCCGCTGCTGACAAGGTGGCTATGTCAGCGACGGCATTACCGTCTACCGAATCACCCTTGCGACGGTAGGACAGACGCACATGCACATCTTCTCCGTAGCTTGCTGCGAGTATAGGTTGGAGTAGCTGCTCATCAAGGATGGCGCACACCTCCTCCATCTCGCTCTCAGCTCGAGCTGATACAGTGTCAGCGTGCGCTCCTCCTGCGAGTGCTCCTGTGTCGCTGCTGCTCTGTGCGGATAGAGTAGAGCCTGTGTAGGTGCGCAGTATACTCTCATCCAGCCTCTCAAGGAGTCGAGACCAGAGGTCAACAGCAGCCGTGGGGGCCGATACGACATGCACCTTGCTGCCATTCGGCAGGTAGCCCGCCGAGTTGCTAATGCACTCAACGGCGGCCGCTGAATAGGCTGTGACTTCTTCGTCCGATAGACCCGCTGGCCCTTCAATGAAGAGAGGAGGAGTGCCATATCGACCTGAATAGACTTGCCACTGAGCCTTGGCTGTAGCGTGATTCAGCACGAGCTCCATTCCTGATAGGTGCAATGGCTTCTTTTTCTCTCGCTTGATGAGGTAGATGTCATCAGGGAAGTCCTGACCTTCGTACGTAGCTGACGCGTTCGCATTGAACGCCAACTCACCCTCATACGAGCGACGGCAGATCTGCCAACGAGGGATAAGGTCAAGAACATATTTACCGTCACGCTCGAGGAGCTGGAGCACCGTGTAGCCGAATCGTCGAGCAGCAGACAGCTCCTTGATCGCGTCCTCGATGTTACTGATTGACGATAGAAACTCCTCAGCCGCGCGTCGCTGTTCGTCTACATAGATCTGCTGCTCTTCATCAGAGGCTTCATCCGCCTCAATGACAAGATCATGCTTGAGCAGCTCCGCGTCGAAATTCTCAATAGCGGCGATGAGCTGCTCATTGATCGCCTCCATCTGCTCCCACAGCCACTGAACGTAGGGCATAACCCCAAGATAATACTGACTACGCGCATAGCGCAGCGTCTCAGCATTCAGCCAATCGACGGGCATGCTCTGCGTGATCCATCGCTGCTGCATCATCGTGAGCGCGGCGAGAGGGTACGCTGCAGCCGTCGCGGGGGGGCGCAGCTCTCGCACTCCGTTCTCATGCGAGACTCTGATGCGGTGCGCGTTGCGGGCTCTGTATTTTTTTCGGCTCATTAGTAGCGGTTAAAGGGGATAGGGGGAAAGTTATTTTGAGGTCGAGCGTAGTGCAGCTCCCAGTTGGCGAGTTTCGCGGCGTCGAATGTATCTGCGTGATAGCCCTCCTTGCTGAGAGCGGCGACATACTTGTCGCCATCACGTGTGACAAGCTGTCTGTCGCGTGACAGCCAGTCATCACTTGCCGTGCCTAGTCGCCCTGACTCGTACATGCCCACATAGGCAGCACCCATAGCGTACTTGGCGGAGCATGCGACACCTTCAAATGTCACGTTCTGGCCGCCTGAGTAGCCGACCACTCGGCAAGGCAGCTGACTCTTCAGCGTCGAGCCTGCGAATTTCTCATTAGATGTATCCACCGCCAGACCCTTGATCAGAGGCAGAGATAGGCAGCTGATAATGTAGCGCAGTACCGCGACAAGCGTCTCTGTATCGTCCGTTTTGAATCGAAGGTTGAGCACCTCATAGCTACGAGCATTGATCTCCTGCATCACACAGAGCGCGGATGGATTGCTCGTCTCCTTAATAGTGCTGGCAAGGTCAAGCCCAAGAGCAGTGGCTGCACCCTCTTGTAGCAGTGCGGCCCATTCTGTACCGATGAGGCGTGGGATGTCATGGCGCAAGAGTCGATCACCTGAGAGATCAATCGCCGTGCAGCGAGTGCGACCATTGTCAATAGCTCTATCCATGTGAGCCTTGCCAATAGCGGTTACACCACCAGCGGTAAAGCGCAGCATGTAGTTACGATCAGCGGCGATCTTGTCGATAGCCGACTCTCTATACTCCGCATAGGTGCAGGGTCGCGCCGTCTTTGGGTGGTACATGGGCACTCCTGCTGCGTGAGTATCCTCCGCATCGACTCGATGCACAGGGTAGCCGTCAGCCGTCTCGTAGTAGTTGCCTAGACTATTCGGGGAGAACTCCGTGTCACGTGGATTGAGAAGCGCGTGCGACGGGTGCGCGTCGTTCTTTGGCGGTGTTGTAAAGCACCAGAGATTGTATTCGGGGTTGCTTGTGATGAATGGCTCGACTCCATCCCACACTTCTTCGAATTGCTCCCAGAACGCGAACTCATCACCGTATACATCACCCGTCCACCCGCGACAAGTCGCAGGATTGGGCGCGACAATCATTGTACGGCTATATTGCGTGCGCGTGTGGTAGAGCTTGACCACCGCTGACTGCTTCTGCATGATGTCAGCGATGTCATCAGACGCGAGTATATGCTTGTCTGAGTCGAGAAGATTGCCTCCTAGCTGCGCTCCCGCGAGCTCCGCTGCTCGCTGCATCGACGCGAGTGCATCATACCACATGGCGGCTTCCTTCTCGATGACTTCCTTGCCTGTCGAGATGGAGGCGGACACGATAAAGCAGCTGTGAGATTTTCGAGATAACATGCGCTGAAGACACTTGGCCGCTATAGCATAGGACTTTCCGCACTGCCTCCTCCACACGAAAAACGCGATACGCGCTTGAAGTGTAAAGAGTGCCTGCTGGTAGCTTCGCAACTGTATGAGAGGGTCGGTCATGATACGTCTCCGAATAGGAGGTGAGTGAGTCGTGATATCTTGTCGGCGCGGCTGCTGTCATCGCCAACGATGCGCTGCACCTCGTCTGAGAGAGCCTTATCAAGCAGCGTTTCCGCAGCTCGCGTCTGCATGATGGCGATTCTCTGACTATTCTGTTTGACCGTCTCCGACTTGAGCAGAAGCGTGTAGAGCTTAGCCAGCTGCTCTGGATCGACACTCCCCGACTCGGCTGTAGCCAGAGCGAAGACCTGCTGAGCCACCGCTTTATGCGCTGCTTCTGATACACTATCCGTCTTGACTGATGCCAGCGTCTGTGCTATCACGTTTTCGCGAGCCCATTGCTCGGGGAGTACGTGTCGGCGCACGTAGTTACTCATCGCCTGAGCAGTCATATCTATGCCATAGATCTGAACATGATCAACGGCTGCGTCAAGTGTCCCGCCTGCGTGGATGAGCGCGTGCAGCTCGCCTCGCTGCTCCTCCGTGAGGGCGGCGAGCTTGCTGTCAGCTCTGAGTTTTTTGCGGCGGGGCATGATCTTAAAATTGAGATTGCAGCAGCGCACGGCCAGCTGCGGTGATATGCAGATATTCCTCCTCTAATTCATCGTAGTAAGACACGACATATTTCTTGCTCTTGAGCTTGGCCAAGGCTTGATCGATGTCGTAGTCCGATGGCTGAGGATAGATGACTAGACTGAGATGGTGAGATAGCTTCTCCGCGGGCATATCCATCTGCTCAGGGCGAGCATGGAGAGCTTCAAGGATGGCTACAGTGATCTTCTTTTTTGAGCTCATGGTTGATCTTTCGTTGTTGTTACAGAGACAATTCCTTTGAGCTCACTGACTCTCTCTATGAGTCTGTCAATCTTGCTCTGGGTGATGCGCTCTCCTTCTACGACTACCTGACGCAGTGCCGCGATCTCCTCATCGAATTCAGCACGCGTCACAAAGATTTGGGGGTCGGGCTGTGTGGCGCGGGCTGTCTTATAAAAGTGTCCACCCACCGCGCCAAGCGCAGCGGATACGATGCTAGATACAACGGTGACAGGTACGGTGTTGGAGGTCTCGGCTACACTGGCGATGAGGTCGGGGATCATGGCTATACGGCTGCGATTTGAGTTTTAGCGTAGTGTTCAATCCCCTCGATCAGGGCGGCGATAATGGCGGATCGTTTCTTTTGCATGATCGCTCTATCCTTGGCATTTGATCCAAAGCCTAACTCGACTAGGACGGCGACTGGCTTGGTCTTGCGGAGGATGATGAGGCCTGTGCGCTTGTCTGTAGCTGCCCATCGCCCCGGTAAGAGCTTGACGAGTGGCGCGGCGAGACATGCAGCTGCGAGCTTGCCCTTGGCTGATGCGTAGAGGACGGATGCCCCGCGTGCGTCTAAATTGCTGCTGCTGTCGGTGTGGAGCGATAGCAATAAATCTGGAGTGGGCTTTATATCGTTGACCTGATCGACGACCCATTCAAGCTCTGGGTCATTACCCTTGCCGTTCGCCTCGATGATGGTGACGCTGTGGCCGTCAGCTATGAGCTTGTCGCGCAGCTCTGCGGCTAGACCTTGGACGTAGACGGCCTCATCGTGGTAGGCGTTTTTTGCGCCTGTCCCGACAAGATTGCCGTTGCGCTTGTTGACCTCGTGGCCAGGGTCGATGATGATGTTGAGGGGGTGATTTGTCATGGGGCTTTTGAGCGGCGTGGGAGACGCGCTTGATGCGCGTCTCCGTGCTAGGAATCGGGGGCGGCGGGGTTGCCGTCTGATCATTACATCAAAAAAAAGCAGCCTTGTGGGGCTGCTTCGTTTGTTTGTGATGAGTGTTTTGTTTGTTTTTTTATCACCTAAAAAAAGGATAGATGTAGCTGGGTGTTCGCGGCTCGGGCCGCGCGTTCTTTGGCTCGCGCTCTGTCTCTGATAATTTGATCGTAGCGAGCGACTGAGTCGCGAGTGAGCCAGATCTTATTACCTCCCGCGTGTTTAGTGCCTGTGAGGATGCCCTTGTGATAGAGCCTGATGATGGTGATGGGGTGGCAACCCCAGCGCGCGGCTACATCTGCTACAGAGATATATGTTGATTCCATGGGTTTGATTGTAGCATTTTTTTTGCGCTATGTTGCGACAAAAAAAGCCCCTCTCTTGAGGGGCTTGCTGTCCATCATTGGATGAGCCTGTAGATTATATTTAGTATTAGTAAGATGATGATGGTGGCTTTGACTATGTCGATGACTAGGTGCTTGATGTTGCTCTTATATAATCCTAATATCTTGAGTGCTTTGGTGTATATCTCTACCTTCATGATATGAGGGCGTCTATCGTGACGTCTATGACGATGGCTGCTCCGCATATTGCTAGTATGGATATGCTCGTTAGCATGACTAATAAAAATATTTCTACAGCGATGTCCATTGCGTCTTTGGTATTCGATCTCATGATGCTAGAAAGGAAAGGAGGGTGCGTATGTGTTTTTCTCCGTAGGTGGTGAGTGAGTAGATTGAGTACTTCCCGTCTTTTGTTCGGTCTATATAACCAAGGTTGCGCAGTCTATAATTAAGCTGCTGTATCGTGCTTGATGGGAGATCGAGATCGGCGGCGATCTCCGCCATCTTGGCGGGTCCGTTGGTCAGCTGGATGAGGATGCGCTGCTCGGTGATGGAGAGCGTGCCTGTGGCGACGTTGCGCAGGAGGAGGGCTGCGAAGGATGCGGCTTTCATTTTTTGTCTGGGGGGGTTGTGGTTGTGTTCTTGCAGTTAAAGTGATCGGCGAGGCGAGCGGGCGGCATGCTTGCGGTGGTGTGGGGCTCGTAGTAGTCGTCCTCCTCTGGGTAGTTATAAGAGGTTGATCGTAGCTTCGCGCGTCCTCGGTTGTTGATGGTGTAGAGCACCTGCTTGCATCCTTGCACTCCTAGCTCGATGCAGGATGTGTCGAGGGGCTGGGGTGTGTGCAATCCTAGCTTGTTTGCTGCTATCTTGGCGGCGTAACTCTCGCTGAGCTCGTAGCGTTGGCAGCTCTCACGAATGAGCTGGACAAAGTAGGCTATAGGGTTTCCCTTGAAGCCGTCTTTGTCTTTCAGTGGCTGACCGAGTAGAGTGGATAGTCGGTTGTAGGTGGGTGTAAAATCGCTATTCGTAAGGAGCTTGAGAGAGTCCTTGCCTGTGACGTCGCCTATCGTGATCGCTCTAAACTCCTTGAGCGAGCTGTATCCGAGCTGCTCGCCTACCTTGCGGTAGGCTTGGTTGCACATCGCGGCTAGGCATTTGATCTGCTTCGCTGTAAGCGGTCGCATCTCGTAGCTAGCTTTAGAGGGGAAGTGGTTCATCTTCTTCGGTTGGTTATTGGTTTGGGGGAGAGTAGCCCTTCTTTAAGCAATCTATGTTGAGTTCGATATCGCCCTCTCTCGGGCTAGTGAGTGGATGAGGCATATCTAGATAAGCTATGTCGTCGATGTACTTTTTCAGCACGCGCTCTATGTTGTCTGTGTTGTCGTCTCCATGGATCTCTGCTAGTCTGGACAGTGTCCAATTCAAGAGATCGACGACTTGCTGAGTAAATACCTTGCGGCTTTCCCTATATCCGAGGCACAGAGATTCTAGTCTCTGTAGCTCTGCTAGAGCGGCGCATAGCTCATTTTGCTCCTTTTTTTTCTCTTCTAGTACCCACTGGAGTTGGCGAGCTGGGTCATAGAGCTGAGGTGCTCCTGCGTCTTTGAAGTTCTGGCGTATCTCTTTGAGGAGCTTCTTGCGTTGTTGGTTTTTGGTCATAGTGCTTAGTTGATGGGTGAGATGTAAAATGAGTCGGATTGGGTCTTTTTGAGACCTAGCTTGGCTAGGTCTGAGTCGGTCATGTCGGTCATGAGTGCGTGCTTGTTGAGCTCTACTTTGCTGTAGCGTAGGTATTTTGCTCTCCACTCCTCAGGTTGGAGGAGGGCTTGGGTGAGAATGTCGTCCATCTTGTATTGACGTGATAAAACTACTAGCTTTTGAGGGTTGAGTTGGAATCCGTATCTTGCTTGGGTGGTTTCGCCGCTGCGTCGCTCCTTGTCGAGTACTGTGTCCTTGTTGAGGGCGGCAAAGACGGCGGTGCTTTTGAGGATGGCTGCCTTGCGCTTTTTGAGGGTGTCAATGCGTGATTCGTAGCTGTCGCGCACGGCTTGGATGGATTGATCGCGCTGGGCTTCTGCTTCGCGGAGCTGTGCATCGAGGACTGCGAATTCGTTGACTTGATTGAAAAATTCGACGTCGTCTTTGATGCCTGATTGGGTGGATTGGCGTTTCTTGGTCATGGTGCTGTTATTGTTAAATATTCTCGAAATCTTCGGTTTGGTAGTCCGCGTTGACTTTTATCATTTGCTGTCCCTTTTCGAATTTCGATCTGATGAAACCGAGCGATATCAGCCATCGGAGCATCTCGTCAAATACTTCTTTGATCAGAGATTTTGACGCGAATTCTCTTTCCATTATCGCCGCGTATAGCTGCGATGGCGTATACCATCTACGACGACCAAATGAACAGATCGTGTAGTAGATGTCCTCCATGACGCTACAGGATAAAGGGTGCGGCGCATTATGACACGTCTCTCTGACCTGCGCTGTATCCGCATTGTTGATTATATAGATGCGCCCGGCTGCGACTTGGATATATTTCATTATTCTCATGTTATCGCGTTTAATGTTGATAGCTGTATATTTCCTCAACCATATGTGTAGCCTCGATCATCCAAGACCTTGATTGGCATATGTACTTGACTGTCACGAGCTCTGCCTCCCTCAGTGCTAGAGCGATAGCCATCGTATCAGCCATCTCTAGAAGATTGTAGCTAGGTGCTAGATCTTGATGTAGTTTAAGTATCGTTTGCTTGCCGTGTATCTTGAGCGTGTCAAGCATGTGATGCGCGAGCTTTGGCGCATCTCCTACTTTTGGCAGTGGGGCTCTTGCTACATTGTTATGGGACAGCTTGACTGTGATATAGCCATTCGCTATCTTCGTCTTGTGTGTTGGTTTTTGTGTTGTTGCCATAATAATTTCCTTGTTATAGGATACCCCCGCGCGGGGTCGAACCGCGCATGCCACCATCTGGCAGGAGCTACGCGAGGTTATGCCTCGTCGTCTTGGGTTCGTTTTTTGTCGAGCAGCTTGAGCAGTTGGGCTCTGTTTTTGCGAGGGGGAGAGGTGAGCCAGAGGGCGAGTCGCTTTGCGTCACACGGCACGTTTTGAGGGCGACCATGACCATCGTAATAGCTCATCATCACGAGTCCTTCGATCTCGTGCGGATCTGCGCGGAGTATATGGTCATCTGGCCAGCCGAGCTCATCCATGATTGTATTGATGGCGAGCGCACCACCTAGCTGTCGGAGTTGATTATTATTGATCTTCTGATGTGAGGAGTCTAAATTCATGGTCGGTCAGGGTGAGGATGAGGGATTGGCGGAGCTTGTTGAGGGCGCGTTGCTCGGTCTTGTAGATGCTTGATCTATCGACATTGTAGAGAGTGGCTAGCTGGGCGCAGCTGAGGCCGTCGCGGTTGCGTAGTCCGAGAGCACATCTAAAGCTCTCTACCTCGAGGAGGGCGAGGATTATGGCTATCTCCTCGGGTGTAAAGTCGTCGTCGGTCATAAGTCAAGGAGGTGATTGAAGATGGCCTCGAGGATGGCGGGCGATATCATGATGAGCATGACGATGACTATCTTGGCTGTGTAGCTGAGGATGTTATAGGCGTATGTGTCTAGCGATGTCATGGCTGTGTGGGGGGGTAAAAGCTGCCGTGTGGCGAGTCGGTGGGGAGTCCCCAGTCATCGGCAATGACTGGGGGGGGCGGTGGATTAAGGACGGGGGGGGCGGTCCAGTCGTCGAGCTCCATGCCTTCGCAGGGGGTGATCGTGAGATTGGCAGGGACTGGGCGGGTGGTCTGCCGACGGGCGGCGAGGGTGTGCGCGTCGCTGCGCTCAGAGAGTAGAATGGGCTCTCCGTCGATGACGCTCTGATTGTAGCTGCTGCGCATCTCGCGGAGTCTCTGGTCGGGGGCGGCTGCGCGGGAGGCTCGCTCGATGATGTCGGCGTTGCGCTGGGACTTGCGGCCAAAGGCTGCTAGTCGTGCTGCCTCGTCGTTGTGGGGGATGGCGGTGACGAGCTCGGCTAGTCCTAGGACGTGATCGCGCTGATCGAGGACGATGAGCTGCTTGCTAAAGGGGTTGAGGATGCCGTAGTAGTCTTGTCCGCAGGGGAGCTCGTAGAGGCGGCCGTGGTCGTCGGTGACGCGCGTCTCGAAGCGGAGCTCTGTGTGGTGGCGTCGGCGGGAGTCGATGGTGAATTCTCCGCGATTGGGGCGGAGTTTGAACTTGTTATTGACTCCCATGAGGGCGACGGCTGCGGTGGCGGGGAGGAGGATGAGCTTGTTTTCTGGGAGGGATGTGGCTGCGATAAACGCCTCGGTGGGGGAGAGCTTGCGTCGGCGGTAGCGGGTGGGGTGGAGCTGGGCGAGGTCGTGGCATAGCGCAAGGGTGGCGGAGTCGAGGGCGGCGGCATTCGTCCACTGCCCATCACCTGCTAGGCTGTACTCGTCTGTGGTGAAGCCGCAGGCCTCCCATCCCTCGAGGTCGTGCTGGGTGCGCCCGTCGATGGAGCTGACGGCGCGGGCGAGGTGGTCGGCAAGCTCGCTCATGGTGGGCACACTTGCGCTGATGAGCTGGGCTCGCTCAGGGGGAAGTGTGGAGAGGGCGGATAGCTCCTTGGTGGCTAGGGCGCGCTGTCCGTGGAGTCGCTCTGGCTCGATGCGGTCGTGTCCTGTGGCGAGGCCAAAGCTGTCGTTGCGGTTGGCAAAGAGGTTGTGCCATGACTCGAGGGCGGCTTTGTGGCGAGGATTCCCAACCGCGCGACCTGTGTGTCCTGCTGCTTGCTTCATGCCTGTGAGCCCGCTGCGGTCTACCTTGACGAGGCCTCCTGTGAGCTGGAGTATCATGTCTTCTTGGGCTTTGGTTATGGAGGCTGTGCCGTTCTCCACGACGAGTACGGTGCCGCGTGGGGAGTAGCCTATTGTCATAAGATATTGGACTAGGACGAGGAGCATCTCGTCTCCGTTGAGTCCTGTGTGGGTGCCGTCTTTTCGCTTGGTGCGTAGCTTGGTTCCCCAGCAGAGTCGCTTGCCTGTGTAATAGTCGAGGGCTCCGATCTGGAGGGGGCGACCGAGGACGGCGCGGCCATCCTCGGAGTAGCCGCTGATGAGCATGTCTAACCATACGTCGTCAAAGAGGACGTGCGAGCAGGGCCAGAGCCCTACGCGTGTGGAGGTGACCTGTGCGAGCATGCCTGCTGAGGCGGCGGCGCGGATGCCTTGATTGTGGAGGGTGCGGGTGCGCTTGTCGGGCATCTTGCGCAGGAGATTGCGGGTGGTCCATCCTTTGGGGTAAGGGGTGTTTGGCAGGGTGTTTACTCCCTCGTATCCGGGGATGGTTTGGCAGGTGCGCCACTGGGTGTAGAGCTCTTCTATCGCGCTGAGCATCTTTCGCTGGTGGCGAGTGGCGAGTAGATGGAGGTGGGCGATAAAGGCGGGGGAGGAGGCGCGGCTCTTGCGACGGGTGGCTACGCGGCGGTGGTCGGCGAGGGTTGTCTCGGTGGGGGACTTGCGCCATGCGTAGTATTTTCGCTCCATGGTCTTGGTGCTGATGGGGGACCAGCCTGCAAGACTCGCGCGGCTGTTGTAGTCGGCTGCGGCCTGATGGATGGCGGGGACTATCCGCGGCTGGGTGGCTATCCATTCACAGAGGGTGAGTAGTAGCTTGGTCTTGGCGAGGTCTTGCGGGCTGGCTGTCATGGGGTCGAGGTTTTTAGAGGGTGACGAGGCGGTCGGCTAGCTCTTTGAGTTGCGCGGCGATGATTCGGCGGTTTTCCTCGGAGATGGTGGCGGCTTTGTCGCTGACCCAGTCGTTGAGCTGGACGACGCTTTGGGTGAGTTTGTTGAAATTGAGCATGCCTTGGACTAGGGGGGAGTCGTCGTCGGGGGAGTCTGTGGGCTTGTCTGCTTCGAATTGTGATGGATCATACGTGCCTGTCTCCTTCTTGCTTTCATCGAGGATGAGCAGAGCCTGACTGATCGTGTTGACATTCGGAAGCTTCGCCTCAAGATACTGTTGCAGCTTGTCCCAGTTGATTGCACCGTCTTGGCAGAGATGTTCAAGATAGGGTCGCTCCTCTTTCTTGAGGTGTTTGTGTAGTAACTTATAGAGTTTCATGTAGTTCCGCGCGGCACGCTCTTTGAAGTCAAAACGGCACGCCGTGCCGTTTTGCTTGAAAAGCTTGCTGAATGCCCCATGCGGCAGGCTGCCTTTCAGCGCGATGAGTCTATAGCCAAGCATGATGGCCACCATAACGCCACGGCGAAGCGACTGCTGCGAGACATCGTGTAGCTTGTTGATCTCAATGATACTGAGTTCCGTTGTCGTCTGCACTACCGCAGGACGTGGCGACTGGTCGAGAGTGAAGGATTCGTCAATCATACAGTTGTCATTCTATTGTGGACTTCTTGGAATAGTGCCCATGTGAGAGCTTCGCCTCGTCGAGACGCTTCTACGTAGGCATAGCGTAGTCTGTGACATATCTGGCCAAAGCAGCTTGATCTTGCCATAGCGGTCAAGAGCTGCTTATTCTCAGCTGATGGCTCTGTCAGTCCGTACGCTGAGACTATGGCCATCACATCCTTGACAGAGGGAGTTGCATCAAGCGTGTCGCGCTCGCCTCGTCTCACGAGTTGGGTGAGTCGCTCCGCTGATGAGCCGCGATCTATCTCGCGAGCACCAATATCAGTCACCAGCATGAGCACCGCGCAGCCACTCACATCGTGCAGCTCGCGTATTGTATCCAGCGCATCCAGCCCGATGCGCGTGGCGAGTGCTGCGTGCGCCTCATCCACGATGATTAGATGACGATGCGACAGAGTCGCCTTGAGCTGATTGAGCGTTGATTCATTGCTCACATGCTTGATGTTCAATCCTGCGGCTGTAGCCAGAGCACGGATGACGCTCGAGCAGGTGGGGCGCGTTGGCATGCGCAAGAGTATAGTTGTCTCAGGGTAGCGTCGCTGATACGCGACCGCTGCCGTCGTCTTGCCTATCTGCGATTTTCCTGCGACAAGATTCATCATGCCTGCGATTTTCGCAGCATCCGCGGCAGCGTGGATGCGCATCATTGTTGAGGTAGGGATGCAGCGCAGGTCTACAGTTGACGCGGGTCTAGCTGTCAGCCTCTCGCGCTGCTCTTCGAGCTTCGCCAATTGCCTGTCAACGTTGCCGCTATACGTCCCCTCCAGCAGCCCCTTGAGGGTCTTGTGGCTTATGCCCGTCTCGCGATGCGCGGCACTGAGATTGCCACCCAGCGATGGCAGAAGCTTATCGCGCAGCCAGATGACAGCGGGGTGCTGTGTTGTTGTCGTGATCTGTGTCATGATATTTGAGGTTGTGGGTGACGTGCTTTTCTCGATCTACGGATTGTGAGCTGCTTTCTAGGTAGTGCTAAAAGGGCGTGCGTTAGCGCCTTGCTCTTGCGTTTGCCTCTTAGCACTTGACATACATGCGATGGAGAACGCCTCAAGACCTCAGCCGCTTCCGTTGCAGTGTAGCCCTTTGCTAGTAGCCACGTTGTGCTTATTTGTTGCTTTTTCATTGTTGTCATGTTAGTATCTCGTTGCTGTGACACGTCAGATAGTGACGCGTCACATTCCAAAAAGAATATAGCGTAAGGAATCTCGTAATGCAAGAAGAAAATATTCCAGAAGTGATATTCCCTTTAAGATTGATGGCGTTGATGTCGTCTAAATCGTTAACTCAAAAGGACGTATCAATAGCAACAGAAATAGCACAAAGTGCTATTTCTAAGTATCTTTCGGGAAAGGCATTACCTCGAGCCACTGAGCTATACAAAATAGCAACGACTTATGGTATTAGTATTGACTATTTATTAGGCGTTAGAGATAGCGAAACTGAACAGACGCAGTTATTTGCAGAGAATCTTGAATTAAAAACAAAACTTAGAACGATTAACGCCGCTTTGCAGAGTATTTACAAAGAGACAAAAAAATACAAGCCCTAACATTTCAATTGTTCTGATACCTATTAAATTAGTAATCTGTTAGGTGTAATACTCTCTAACAATATTGACAGGATATAGATCTAACTATACAATACATCCATGTCTCAAACACCACCACCCCGCAAACTCAATACAGTTGTTCGCCAGACCCCTATCGCCTCTAGCACTCGCCCTGACAGGCAGCCACGTGGTCGCGCTGTAGCTGTCCGCCCCGCATTCGCGTCCCTATCCACCTTCTTTCTTGTCCTCCTCGTCATCGCTATCATTGGCACCCTCTTCGCCGCTGTCACAGCCATGGAGTATAGCAACCTATTCGCCTTCATCATCCTCCTCATCAACGTCCCTTCCATCGTCTCATTCTACGCCCTCCACATCATCCTCGCCTACCTAGCCACCGATTAATTTTTTTAATGATATTTTAAACCAATTGTTCCTATATTAGTACTTATTATTCCCATCATGCAGCCAGATGCGTGCCATCCCCCTCTACAACCTGCGCGCCCACTACAATCATCTGCGCGCCCTCGACCACTCCGCCGCCACGGCCTTGCAAGCCGTCAGCCGCTTCACCTCCCTCGAGCCCACCACAGTCCACCGCTACAAGACCCGTGCCCACCTCCCAACACGCGAAAACTGGGCACGCATCTTCTCCGATCGCCACGCAGCCCACTGGCTCGCCGCCCACCCCAACTCTACCTTCCACGACTACCTCTCCTACACCTCAACCCTCCCCTTCTTCACCTAAAAACACCAAGGCGACACTTACATCAAAGTGCCGCCTTTTTTCCTCATTTACCTGTCATTTTACCTTGTTTTATCAACTTTTGTCAAATGACATCACACTTGAGGATTATTGCCATAACTCACTGATATCAACCCTCCTCAATCCCCCCTCAACCCTCCTCAACTCTCTTGTCTTGTCTCACTCCCCTCCATTGTCCTATGCACGCGCTGCCAGACCATGCAGCATGCTAACACAATCAGGCACGTGGGGCAACTCTCAAGCTGTGCTTGCTAGACGGGGAGGGGGGAGGTATTGGCTTTTTTGTCAGGCTACGACTCAGTCACTGTGTGCCTCAGCCGCCTTGGACGCCATGGGGGAGTGAGCTTTTCTCTAGTGCG
>CAYJOV010000013.1:0-32468 GCA_964371905.1 uncultured Akkermansia sp.
TGGCGCGAGGGAGGTGGTAGCCCGCTGCCTACCTCACGCACCATGCTCTGGTTTATTACTTTGGCAGGACTTAATGCAGGATCAGCGGCTTGCGTAGCAACTCACAGAGCATGTACTTCCTTTTGTTGAATGAAAAATAATATTTTTCACCCAACAAAAAGAAGCTTTGATATTCAGATATGTCCATTTGCGCGTATCCTGCAATTTGTTACATTAACTAATGCCAAAGTAATAAGAGCATGTACTTCTTTTTCTTGCCCATTTGTGCAAAGTCCTGCAATTTGCTACATTAATTATTGCCAGAGTATTATTACAGCCAAAGCAATAAAGCGTCGACCTTGGCCGCCGCGAGATAGTGCTGTGTGTGCATGCCTGTATGCGTCTTTGATTAACCCAAGTACAACTTTTCATTGACGTGGATGCAACCTCATAGTTCTGCATCAACGCGCCACTGATCAAGAGCCTTGGCGAGGCATTCCCCTACCCTTTCACTCTAGCCTCCAGCGTGCACAGACGCCCCCTTTATCTGGGGTAGTCTGTACACTTCAATGGGGATATATCTAATTGGGATGTTAGGTTGTAGACCCCTTTTTCTGGGGTAGTCTGTACACGATGTAGTTTATCAAACTAATTATGAGGAATCAATACAAAAAATCATAAAATAAAACCCTTTCTAGACACCGAAAAAAACTCTCTCATTTTTGAAAAAATAATTCTAACTTCGCGATGACATCCTAATAAAACGACTACTCACGGAGTCGTTGTCGGGTCATACTCCAACAAATCGCGCACCATCTGAGCAAAGCCTCGATGCACATGAGCGACATCCACCTGCTTGAGATGCTGCACCATCTTGGGCTCACAGCTGATGATCTTCAGACTGCCTGCATGCAGGGCTGCACTACAGAAATCCACACGCACGCCATGGCGATCGAGGAGATCAATCATCGAGGTCGTCACGGCATTCTGCAGCTTCCTATCATGCGCCATCAGCTGACGTACTTGATAGATGAGAGCCAGTAGAGAATACTCCTTCTGACCGATGTAGTTAAAATGCGCCACGTAATTTCTCAGATCCTTCCAATCAGAGGGCAGCTTAAAGACATCCGCCAAGAAGCTCGCCCATTCTGGCGCAGCTAGCTTAGGTATCCCTCCAGACCAGTCTTTTTCCTTGTACTCATGATAAGCATGATGGATCAACTCATCATGACAAAAGCGCAGATGACGCTCCATGAGACGTACAAAGCCCGCGAGGCGTCCTAGAATATCGATCAACAGGTGATGCAGGGCGAGCACATGCACGAGCTCCACCCTGTTGCGCAGCCAGTTATACTCATCGATTGCCTCTTGCAATTCCTTGTAGCGCGCTAGCATAGCCTTCGGCATCTCCCCTTTCTTCTTCTTACAAAGATCCGCGTGGAGCTCTTGGCGTTCCCTCATCATCTCGGGGATAGCATCCTGCACCGCTTCTAGTCTCTTGAGCTCCGCGCCACACACCTTATTCTTTTTCAAGACCTCGCCTAGGACTCTCTGCGTGGCATAGCGACGCGCGAGCTTGACACGAGCAAAGAGTACAGGGGTCTCCTCATCAGCCTGCTTATAGGGCTCATGCTTGAGCAAACTCTTCTCGACGTAGATAGAGAGAGCCTGATGCTCCTTCTCTCCTGCAATCGTGGGGAATCTCTCGGCACTGAGGCGGCAGAGGGAAAGAATCTCGCGATAGATAGGCAGATCCTTTAGAATAGGGGCATGGGGATTCTGCTGCTCATACAGGAGCTGGAACTTGAGAATCTGATTGGACAGCTCACTGATCATCTGAGGATTGAGCATCTTTGCAAAGCACCAAAAGGAGAGATGCGCCAGATTCGTGGGAGATAGTGCCATCTTGCCTAGGGGCAGTGTCATTTCATCGAGCTCATTCTCAATACTTTCTGCGCGTTCCTTCGGTCTCTTCCCCTCGTGTCGATCGCGGGGATCGCGCAGGAGAAAGCCGTATCCTAGCTCTGGCATCGCGAGGTAGAGATCAAAAGCCTTCATGAAGAGATAATCGAGAAACTGCTGAAAATACCCCGTCTCGTCATGCGCGAGCTTGCCTTGCTTGCGCTTCGCCTGCTCATCGAGAATCATCTGGCTATGAATACGCTGCAAGTATTCCTTGGGTGTCTCCACGCCGAGCTGATAGGCCTCTATCTGGGCAAAGGCGTATTGATGCTTCTTCATCTTGTTTGCGTCCGCTTGCCTCTTATTGCCACCTAGCACAGAGTTGACAGCCTTGGCAAATAGGCAGCTATCAGCGAAAACTCGCTCGGCGAAGCCTCCCTCGTAGATGAGTCGCAGGGCATTGCGACGCGCAAGGCAGCCTTGCTCGGCACTGGGATCATGCGGGAAATAGAAGAGCGTCTTGTAGGCATTCCCCGATTTCTCCTGCAGGGTGCGCCCCTGCGTGAATACGCGGTGAAAGCTAGGCATGAAGGGAAGAATGCGCGGCGTGAGCGAATAGTGGGGAAGGAGCTTCGCGACCTCTCCGGGGAAGTAATACTCGAGCACACAGCTACTACGCAGCTGCTCACGATAGAGCATAGGCAGCTCGGCTATCTCATGCGCCATGAGTCTAGACAGCGGAGAGTGCGGATCGGCCGCGATATCAACGATCTCGTTGTGATGCTTGATGTCGAGTAATTTTTTCCTATAGTGAACCACCTCATTGCGTACTCCAGCAATAGCATGGCGCAATCCTCTTGCCATGCTTTCAAAGTCCGCCTTATCAGAGCCAATATCATCTAGCATCTGATTATTCACCTCATCACCTAGCTCAAAGAAAGCCCTCAGGCGCAGCCAAACTTCCGCCCGCGTCCCCAAAGCGTCTATATCGGTGAGTGCAGATGCGAATGTGCGCAATAATAGTATATCCTCTGCTAAATCAGGTGCTAGAGCGTTGCGTAAATTCTGCCCCGCGAAGGCGCAAGCGTTGATAAAATGCGAGGCAAAGCCCTCCTCGGTGCGGATGCGAATGAGATCTGTGCTGCTGTAGGCACCATAGGCATAATGACGCTGCTTGCCCTGCTGGATGATGTAGAGGAGAGTGGCATTGCACAGCTGCTTCTTGATGGTCTCGTGTATCTTTTTCTCGCCGAGGAAAAGGCTTTGATCGAAGGCGGCTTGCTTTGCTGGCGCGGATTTCTTCCGCCGACGCGCCAGCTTCGCGATGCCCTTGATCGGAAAATGCCGCTCAAGGTACTTCGTGAATTCGAGGCGGTATTGCCGCGTCTCATCGTCCTCTGCCGTGCCTTGAGCCGCATGCTGCTCAAGAAGCTCGCGGCAATGCTCTTGAAATTGGCTCTTGAGCAGGGAGGCGAGTTGGTAATGCTCCTTATGCTCAACATAGACGATCTGCAAGTCAGTGACGAGCTTGGAGAGCTTGAGCGCGGATTCGCACGCGCTGAGGTCGAGCAGCATCTTCGCGTTGCGTTTCTTTGATAGGAGTGCAGCAGCCCAGGTGGCGAGAGCGCGCTTGCGAGAGGTCTGCTGGGGGGCAGCGGCGCTAGGATTTGCTTGAATGGCATTTGAATAAAGAGACTTCGCGAGATGGCTTTTCTTCTGCTCCGTGTACCGTCTCACCCAATTTGTATAGGGTCGCATGATTGAAAAATCATGAGTCGAAATAAACTGATGAATTAACTCCGCGAGATCAAAGCCCAGCGAGTCGACATCATGCGCAAAGCGTGGCAGTAGGCAGCTGCGTATATCCTCTTTATTGGGTTTGGGAGACCCCCACGCGGGGAATTTTGGCTTGAGCAATTCTGTAAAAAAGACTTCTAGATGATCGCGCAGACGCTCTAATCCGCGGTATCGACAGATCTCACTCCCTGTATTTTTCTCTGCCTTGTTTACATAGGGCGCGAGCACTGTGTGCGTGATCGTATTATCCTCCTCTATAGACTCATGCAGGAGCTCTGCGAGATCGAATCCGAGCTCTGCACCATCCGCGAAGCGAGCCTTCAAGCAGCGGCGTATTATCTCCAAATCTGGACGCTCACCCATCCATTGGTAGTCTTTCTCCTTCAAGGCGCATCCTACAAGTGCCTCTAATTTCTCGGACAGAGATTTGAGGGGGATGCGCCGTCTCAGAGTCTTTGCAATCATACTGAGCTTGAAGCCCTCATCGCGCCCCTTCAACACGGTCTCAATCTCCTCAATCGTAGAAAAATCTCCTATATCGGACGACAGCTTGGCGCAGCTCTGATCTCGATGAAGGGAGAGGCGTGAATAGGCTGGATTCTTATCTGATATTTTCGTGATACGCATTTAATAAAATCGATTTGAATATGATATACTAACCCATATCCCCAGCATGTCAAGGGAGAAAACAACTCAAGAACTAGTAAGAGAGATAGCAATACCGCTCAGGAGTCGCGCGTGATGCGCTCTCATCTCTGCGCCGTGATGAGAAGAAGAATCCCCCTCGTGCGGCGGGGCAGGAGGGGGATTGTTGAGATATTGAAGGTGCTGAGCCGCGTTACTTCAGGGTGATGAGGTAGCTCTGGTCTTTCTTCAGGCTGATCTCGGGGAGCAGCATGAAGTCATTCGTCACCGTGGCAGGGATTTCTTTGCCCTCGACGAGGGCTTTGCTGACATCCATGCGGCGTGGGTACCAGACGGCGAAGCGTCCCTTGTGGTCGCGGATCGCGCTGATCTTGATCGTCTTCTCATCGACCCACTCGTAGGAGACGGCACTGGCGATATGGGACTCGTCGAGCACGGCCTTCCAGCGGGGGTCGCCGAGCAGGGCGACGACATCGCGGTCATGCACGACACCGACGTGGTGGCGGTTGATCTTGTCCTGCGGGATGCCCGTGCGCAGGAGGGACTCGACGAGCTGCTTTTGCCCGCCCTTGCTGATGCTCTCGGCGTTGAACTCAGCGGTCATGAGTCGGGGGTCGAGGCTCATGGTCTTTTCGAGCAGATACTGGTTGTTCAGGTACCATGCTTCGGCGAGGCTCGTGTCCTTCGCATTGCTGAAGAAGAGGCTCAGCGTGCCCCAGCCTCCATCACCGTACCACGAGGGGACGGTGTAGCCGAGCACCTGATTGCAGGTGTACTTGGAGAGTGAGGTGACGGCCATGCTGTCGCGGCTCTCGCGTACATGGGCGTAGAGGCAATTCCCCACGGCAAACCAGACGCGCCTTGTGTCATCGCCCTTGATGCGGGTGTCGGCGTACTTCTCGCTGAGCTGCTTGAGCGCACCGAGCTTGCCCTTGAGGGCTTGGGGGAGCACGACGCCGGCGAAGTAGTTCATCTGGTCGGGGCGCAGCTGGTAGAAGTTGTTCGCGTAGGAGAAGATCAACCCCTTGCCGAAGGGCATTTCGAGATTGTACTCCGTGGCGTGAGCCGACGTGACGATGAGCTGGGGCTTCTTGTTCGCCAGCTCGTAGGCAAACTTGGTCTGCATGCCTTCCTTGCGCTTCGCATCGCCTTCGGGGGTTCCCGCGTCGTAGACGGTCTCTTTGGGCTTCGTGTAGCCGGATTGTTCGAATACTTGGTAGTCGCGCCAGTCGGTGATGGAGCATCCATGCTCGAAGCGCGAGGTGTCTATATTTGTCGTGGAGAGGCTGCGCTTGATGACGAGGGGCTCTTTGTCCTTCACGATGCGCATGGCATCATGTGCGGTGTAGCCTGTGATGATGCCCCACATGCAGTCGCCCCATGGGTCCTCGTCAATGTTGCGTGCAGCGCGGTGGATCTTGTTGACGAGCACGTAGTCGATCTCCTCGGGCTGAGCGATGAAGGCAGCGTAGCGTGCGCCCTTTTCTTTGAGCACCGCGGCGCAGCCTTGGAGGTCTTTGAGCTGGACGAGCTCGCTGTTGGGGTATTTCTCCACGAGGGCTTCGGCGACGGCGAGCCAGTTGCGATCCTTGGCACTCTCTTCCGAGATGATGACGAGATAGGGTTGCTTGTCGGTGGCGGGAGGCGTGGTGGACTTGACTTCCTCTTTATCTGTATCTTCCTTGTTCTCAAAGAAACTGGGAACGGTGAAGTAGAAGTTGTAGTCATCCTGCATGAAGATCTCCTTGCTCAGCGCAAGTATTTCTTCGTAGCTGATGGAGTCGATATCCTTCTTGTAGTTGCGCAGCAGCTCAAGGTACTCGCTATCGCTTTGCAGCTTGGCAAGTCTGCTCTGCCAGAAGGAGGCGGAGCGCAGTGCCTTCTCAGCCTGAGTGCGTATGGGAAGGATGGCGCGTGTGTAGTCCTCCTCGGTGATAGAGCCCTGCCCTATGCCGACGAGGATGGTGTCCATAGCAGCGGCTACCTTGGTACGATTGCCCAGCACACCAGCACTCGTGCAGGTGATGTAGGCGGCATCGTCGTACTGGGCATTGGTGCTGAGCTGTACTCTGGGGGAGTAGGCCTCACCGAGGTTCTGACGGATGCCGTCAAAGATTTTTTCACGCACGATGGAGACGAGCACGTTGAGGCGGCGGTTGCGCAGCTGGTCGCGACCATTGCCCACGGGGCGTACTTGGCTCACGAGGGTCTTGTCGAGCTTTGTTTCGTAGCGCAGGAAGTCGCGCTGCTTCCATGGCTGGAATTTGACAGCTCGCTGCTCCTCGGTGACGCTGGCAAAGCTCTTGGCGCGCGAAGCCATCGCGCCAAAGCTGCTCTCCAGCATGGGGAGCATGCCCTCGACGTCGAAGTCACCGACGATAGTAACCTCCATCGCACCCTTCTGAAGCTGGGGGGTGAGAGCGACCTTCACATCGTCTAGAGTGAGGGCTTCGAATTGCTTTTGCTCGGGGATGACAAAGCGCGCATCGTTGCCAAAGAGCTTGCGCATGGCCTGATAGCTATAGGCGCCCGCATCTGTAGTGGTGAGTCTATTGTAGATAGCGGGCAGACCGCGTCGGAAAAGATCCACCGCCTCGCTGCGGTAGCCGGGGTGCAGGATGGAGGCAATGAGGAGCTTGCACTGCATCTCCAAGTCTTGCTTGCTGGACGTACCCGAGAAGGTGAAGCGATCAAAGCCTACGGAGAATCCGCGCCCGACGCGCTTGCCCGCAAGGATCTGCTGGAGCTCATCGTTCGTATGGGCGATGAGACCGCCTTGGTTGATGACGGTGCTGGCGAATGTCGCGATTCCGGGCTTGCTCTTCTCATTGAGGACGAGTGAGCCGCCATCGATGGCGACATTCACAGAGATGGAGCCCTTCACAGAATCGAGAGGCTTGAGATTCACCTTCACTCCATTGGAGAGCACGAGGGTGGTCACACCGATGTCTTCGAGTGTGGTCTTGGAGACAATGCTGCCCTTCTCGCCTACCTTGTCGTAGGCAAAGGCGGCGACCGCCTTCTTCTCGGGGGCATTGACCTTCACGGCTTGGGAGCTTTGGAGTGCCTTGCGCAGGGCTTTGGCATCCACTTGGGCAGGGAGGCTGCCTGTCATCGTGATCTTGATACGATCTTGATCGAAGGAGTCGGCGAGCTGCGCTTGGGGGAGCTTCATATCGGCGAGAATCATCGCTCTGACGGCTTGGAATACGCGCATCTCTTCCTGAGGATCAGTCATGACCGCCCCGGTCTTGACACTGTCGACGTAGCTATCGGCGAGGGTGTCGGCCTTGACGGCCTCCCAGCTGTCTATCTTTGCCTTGACCTGACTCTCCCAGATGGCGAGGCTTTCCATGATCTCAGCCTCGCTAAAGCCATGCTCGATGGCGCGGCGGTTTTCCTGCTCGACGACGCGGAGTGCTTTGAGCCAGTTCTCAGGCTTCGCGGTGATACTGAGGCCGTGCACCTTGACCAGCTCGATCACAGGTGAGCTGCTCGCACTCGCGGAGATGATGGGGCTATCGGGTTTGCGAATGATGCGTGAAAGACGGCGATTGATGATATTGTTGGCGATAGCGAGGGGTGCCTCCTCGATGCGGCTGCTCAGGGTATCGGGCTTGCGGGTGAAGGGATCGATGACAGCGAGGCTCATTGAGACATTGGCATCCTCGGGGTTTGCATGCACGAGCTCATTGGCTCCGAGGTTCGTGAGCTTGCCCACGGGGACGTGGGGAGCGCCCTTGCGGGTCTCGAGCTTGCCGAGATGGGCGATGACCTGCTTTTCCATCGCAGCAGGGTCAAAGTCCCCCGTGACGATGAAGGTCATGCGATCGGGGGTGTAGAATTTCTTATAGTACTCGCGGAAGACCTCATAGGGAGTCTCGGTGATCATCTTCTTATGCCCGATGGGGAAGAACTTTGTCACACGTGTCCCCTCGGTGATCTGCCCCAGCTGCGCAAGCATCGTGCGGTAGGTCTCCGAGTCGCGCGCCTTGAGCTCACTGACGATGACACCGCGCTCCTTGTCGATAGCCTCCTCAGTCAGCGTCGCGCCGTCGGCAAAGTCGCGGAAAATATTCAGGGTGAAGTCCACGGTCTCAGCATCCACCTTGGGAATATCGAGCATGTAGACGGTGCGGTCCAAGGAGGTGTAGGCATTCACATCACGTCCAAAGGCCAGCCCCTTCGTCTGGAGGGCGGGGATGAGCTCGCCGCGCTTGTAGGTGCGGCTACCGTTGAAGAGCAGATGCTCCAAAAAGTGCGCCATACCGCTCGTCTCTTCTGTCTCATCCAGAGAGCCAAAGTCGACATAGAGGCGCATACTCGCACGCCCCTGCGGCTCAGCTGTGGGGCGGATGACGTAGCGTAACCCATTTTCAAGCTGACCGGTGATAATCTTGGCATCTTGCTTCAACACATTGAGATTTGCTACAGCAGCATTGCTTTGAGCTGGTTTAGCAGCCTCTGGTGAGGCTTGCTGGGCGAGACAAGGGCTCATGATAGAAAAACTCATGGCCAAGATAATAGCTTTTTTATTAAACGATAAATCAGGCATGCTATGCTCAACATTATCAAATCACTCTCAGATGTCAAGCGCGTGTTTAAGGGGTGGATCTAATCACCTGTCCATGAATGAACACCTACTCTTAATTTTGAGCAACTTACATCTATACCCCTGCAATAACATGACACAAAATACAATAAACATACTGATCTATTCCATCCTTGACACAATCGGACTAACAGCGCAGAATGCCTACAAGCCCCTCACACATCCCTAGAACCATGCTCGCCAACTCACGCAGAATCATAGCGCTCATCATCCTCAGCTTCTTCATCACGGGATTCATCCTCCCCTTCCACGGAGACTGGAGCTTCTGGGTCGCTCGCATCCAGTTCGTCCCCAGCTACGTCGGCTTGGAAGCGGGAGAGGCGGGCGCACTGCTCATCTTTCTCGCGCTGCTGCTGCTCACGCTGCTCTTTGGGCGCGTCTTTTGCAGCTGGATCTGCCCGCTGGGCATCCTCCAAGATCTCGCCCACCGACTCTCGCATCCCTCGGGACGTTATAAAAAATCCCAAGCCCGCTATACGCCCCATCACTGGATTCTGAGAGGGAGCATTCTACTCCTCACCGTGGGCGCTCTCATCCTCGGGAGCAACTTTGTGCTCAGCTGGCTTGACCCCTACAGCATCAGCGCGCGCTTCGGCACCGCCCTGCTCCAGCCCCTCGCGCAGGCGAGCTATGAATGGCTGGGCTATAGCGAGCGCACGCCGGATTGGAGCCGCTATTCTCCGCTCATCCTCAGTCTGATTGCCGCCTCTGTCTTAATTCCCCTCGTGATGGCTTTTTTCAAAGGAAGACTCTACTGCAACAGCATCTGTCCTGTCGGCACCCTGCTGGGCTGGATCTCGCGCGTCGCGCCCTTTACCCCCGCGCTCAAGAACAGCCGCTGCATTCGCTGCATGCGCTGCACCACCTACTGCAAAGCCCATGCCATCGATATTAAAAATCTGCGCATCGACCCCACCCGCTGCGTTGCCTGCTACGACTGCGTGGCGGGCTGCGACAGCGGCGTGATCTCGCTCACGGCACACAACCCCTTCCGCGCTCCTATCCAGCCAGCCCCACGCCCCAGCAAGAAAAAGCCAAGCAGTCCCCCTACCCCAAAGAATGCCCCAAAGGATACCCCAGAAGCTGTCCCCCATAGCACACCCGATACATCACGCCGCGCCCTCATTGGTCTAGGCCTGACAGGCATGATAGGCACACTCCTCCCCTCCTGCAAGCCCAGCGCGGAGGAGCAAGACGCCGCCTACGAGAGCGACCCCAGCCGCGTGGGCAACAACCACATGCGAGCCGCCATCCCCCCAGGGGCAGGCTCGCTGCCCCTCTTTCTCGATCGCTGCACTGGCTGTAGTCTCTGCATCACGGCCTGCCCGACTCAGGTGCTCAAGCCCTCGCTGATGACACTGGGCTGGGAGGGCATCAACAAGCCCTACCTCGACTTCAACGACGCGGCCTGCGCCTACAGCTGCCATCTCTGCGCCACCACCTGCCCCGAGGGTGCTATCCAAGAGCTCCCCCTCGCCGTCAAGCAGCGCACACAAATAGGCCTCGCCAATGTCAATCAAACGCGCTGCATCGTCTGGCAAGACCACAAAGAATGCGTGAAATGCGTCACCGCCTGCCCGACGAAGGCACTCAAGCAAAAAGACGTCAGCATCCCGCACATCGATCTCGCTGCCTGCGTGGGCTGCAACACCTGTGTCGAGATCTGCCCCGTCAAGACCATCTCCCTCCAAACAATCCAAGACGGTGCAGTCGAAAGGAAAATCGCCGTCATCAACTTTGCCAACTGCATAGGCTGCGGCGAATGCTCCTACAGCTGCCCACACAATGCCATCGAGTGCACCGACCTCGTCGCACCTGATCTTGAAGAGGAGCTCTGCATAGGCTGCGGCGCCTGCATCCCCGCCTGTCCCGCTCGTCCACAACGCGCAACCAGCGTCACACCGAGAGCCAAGCAGATATTACTCAAAGCTTAACACATCAACACGCTCACATTTCGCCCTCGACCTCGCGGATTTGACGCTTGCCACCAGCCCTCCAACCGTGTAGTATAAGGCTCTATGAGTAAGTTTGAAGATCTCTTTGCCCTCCTACGCATTCCTAGCGTATCCGCCCTCCCCGAGCATGCCGCCGATGTCGATGCCTGTGCCGATTTTCTCATTAATAAACTTGACTCACTAGGCTTTACGACGACAAAGCGCCTCACCGACATCCACCCCATCGTCGTCGCCCACAGCCCCAAGGTAGAGGGCAAGCCCACCGTCCTCATCTACGGTCACTACGACGTGATGCCCGTCGATCCCATCGAGCTCTGGGAGAGCGACCCCTTCCAGCCTGAGATCCGCGATGGCCGCATCTATGCACGTGGTGCCTCCGATGACAAGGGTGAAATCATGGCACTCATCCACGGTGTGCAAGAGCTCATCGAGGAGCAGGGCTCACTCCCCCTCAATGTCACCTTCCTGCTTGAAGGCGAGGAAGAGCGCGGTAGCGAGACACTCTTTGCCGCCCTCCATGATGAGGCCTTCGTCCAATCCCTCGCCTGCGATGTCATCATCGTGAGCGACACAGGCATGGCCGCCGAGGACACCCCCACCCTCTCCTATGGTCTCAAGGGTCTATGCTGCTTTGAGCTCAAGGTCACCGGCCCCGCCATGGACCTGCACTCAGGTATCTTCGGCGGCGCAGTGGCCAATCCCATCACCACCCTCTGCGAGCTCATCGCCACGACCCATGATGCAGATAATCGCGTGACCGTCGAGGGCTTCTACGACGGCGTGAGCGATATCGCCGACTGGGAGCGCGAGAGCTGGGCACGCGTCCCCGGGATGAGCGATAGCGACCTCTGCGAGCTGACGGGAGCTCCCGCCCTGCGCACGGAGACTGGCCTCACGGGCGCAGAATGCACCTACGCACGCCCCACCTTCGAGCTCAATGGCATCCAAGGCGGCTACCAAGGCGAAGGCTCCAAGACAGTCATCCCCACGCAGGCACTCGCCAAGATCAGCTGCCGCCTCGTACCAGGTCAAGACCCCACGCGCATCATGGCACTCTCCAAGGCGCACTTTGAAAAGCACTGCCCCGCGGGCGTCACGCTCGAATTCATCGAAGGCCACATTGGCGATCCCTACATCAGCAACCCGAACTCCCCCTTGGGCAAGGCCGCTCAGCGCGCGCAAGAAATCACCTTCGACAATCCCCCCGTCCTCGTACGCGAAGGCGGCTCTATCCCCATCATTGCCGAAATCTCCAAGGTACTGGGCAAGGACGCGCTGCTCCTCGGCCTCGACCTCCCCGACGCACGCATCCACTCGCCCAACGAGAATATGCGCGTCAACATCTACGAAAAAGGCATCGTGATGATGAAAAACGTCCTGCGCTTCATGGCTGAATAATGACGACATGAACGCCGTAGAAATACACAACCTGCACAAGAGCTTCCGCGGCCACTGGGGTCGCGGCGGCATCTACGCCGTCAAGGGCGTGAGCCTCAGCATCCCCGCAGGCTCAGTCTATGGGCTCATCGGGCCCAATGGCTCGGGCAAGAGCACCATGATGAAGGCGCTGCTCGGCCTACTAAGCCCCGATGAGGGCAGCTGTCAGGTCTTTGGCAAGGAGGCGAGCGCCGCGCAGAATCGCCGCGAGGTCGGCTTTCTCCCTGAGAATCCCTATTTCTACAAATTCCTCACAGGGCGCGAGACCCTGCGCTTCTACTCCCGTCTCTGCGGGCTGCGCGGCAGTGCCCTGCGAGAGCGCTGTGAGGAGCTCCTCGACCTCGTCGGACTCCAAGAGGCCGCGGATCGTCGCGTAGGCGGCTACTCCAAGGGCATGCTCCAGCGCATTGGGCTAGCCCAAGCCCTCGTCCAGTCGCCGCGCCTCGTCGTCCTCGACGAGCCCACGGCGGGAGTCGACCCCATTGGCTCGCGCACCATTCGCGACATTATCCTACGCCTCAAGGAGCAGGGCATGACCGTCTTCCTCTGCTCGCATCTCCTAGAGCAGGTCCAAGAGATCTGCGACCGCGTCGGCATCCTCTACCAAGGCTGCCTCATCGCCGAGGGCAGCATCGAAGAGCTCACGCGCGACCAGCAGCGTCAAGAAATCACCCTACACAATGCGCCCCCTGAGCTCCTCGCCGAGATCCAGCGACTCGCAGGCGAGCATTGGGAGGGCGCACAGGCAGCACGCAATTCCCTCGAGACCGTCTTCCTCAAGGGCATTCTCGACCAGCAGCAGTGATTCACTGCTTCCCCCCTCTTTCACCACAAAAAACCGCCTCTAGCTCCTAGAGGCGGTTTTTTTGTAAATGGTCGAGTGTGGGAGGACTAGTCCTCCATCGTGATTGTTTGACCCGCTTCGGGGATAATCACCTGCGTATTGGGCAGCAGCTCATCAAGCGTCCCTTTCATGGACTCCAGAGCATCGGGATCACCATGCACGAGGAAGATCGTCTCTGGCGCGAGTTTCACCGCATAATCGACGAGAGCTTGGCGCGTCGCGTGGCCAGAGAAGTCAAAATACTCCGTACGGCAGAGCAGAGGAATAGTCTGCTTGCTCTTCTCACGCGTGGCGACACCTTGACCATAGGGTGTATCCTTGACCACCCCCGCAGGGCTGTCAGGATCGCTGTAGCCGACAAAGAGGATAGAGTCATTCTTGCGAGGCAGCATCTGCTCGGCGAGCTGGTGGGAAATCGTATGCTCACTCATCATACCACTGGAGACGAGGTAGATATTGCCAGGGGATGCCGTGATCGCACCCTTGCCGCGACGGGGGAAGGATTGTGTCTTGATGGACTCGCGGAGGCGGTAGCCAGGGTGGAGGCGTGGGGTGCTCTCGGAGAGCTTGTCATAGATAAGCGTGAGCTTGGTGCTCAAGCCACCGAAGTAGATAGGCACGTTGGGGATGACCCCCTTCTCGCGGAATCGATTGAGCTCAAAGAGCAATTCCTGACTCTTGCCGAGGGCAAAGACGGGGATGAGCACAGCACCATTCCCCTCAAGGGTCTCGCAGATAGCATCCGTGAGGCGCTTGAGCTCTTGCTCGCGCGTGTAGTCGGCGCGGCGATGGGTGACACCGTGCGTGCACTCCATGATGAGGATGTCCACATCGGATTCGGGGAGCTTGGCACCGGGGATGAGACTCTGATTCTCAAATTGCACGTCACCTGTGTAAAAAACCTTCTTACCATCGGTGCCTTCGAGAAGGACGCCGCAGGAGCCGAGTACATGACCCGCATCATAGAAGGTAGCCAGCACGCTATCGCGATGCCCGACGCGGAAGGATTGGTTATAATTGTAGGTCAGCCACTCGCGCGAGAGCTTCTCCACATCACGATGGGTGAAAAAGGGGTACTCGACGATACCGTCTTGTGTGCGCTTGGAGGTCATCACATTGACCGAGTTGTGTAGCATAGCGTCCGTAATCATAGACGTGGCAGGAGTCATCACAACCTGCATGTTCGGGTACTTGCTCTGCACAACAGGGAGTGTGCCGATGTGGTCCAGATGGGAGTGGGATATGAAGATGGTGTCGGGGCTATCTTCCCCGATAAGATGGTAATCAGGCATAGCCGCACTCCCCTCTTTTTTGGGGTGCATACCAGCATCAAAGACGATGCGTGAAGATCCCCATTGCAAGAGGTAGGAGTTGGAGCCTATTTCTGTGGCACCTGATAGATTAGTAAAGCAAATCATGTTTGGTTTGCATTATGCCCTAGCTTCTCTCATTTGTCAATGCGTATTTCTGATGACAAACTCTAGGATCTAGCATAATCTCGGAAAATTTTAAAAAATAAATATCCACTTTATTAATAATTATATAAATTATACAATAAATCCTGATACCAAAATTTTTTTAAAAAAAAGGAAGATGCAAAAACTAACAATAAATCACACTTATAAAGATTCTTACATAGGCACTATAAACTCATTTTCAAATCGCAAGAATTAAGCGATAGACTTTCATTTTATAAAACATGTAATAATTATACACATTCACCGCGCTCAGAGTGCGAAAAAAAGAGGTTTATTTTTGAACGATATCTGATATAGTTTTGTCTACCATATAACACAACTATAGCTTATCGTTGTTATGCACAAAAAGGAGGTACGGATATGTCAGATTTGAGTGAAGAAGAGCTTAAGGCTTTATTAGCTAGTCTCTATAAAGAACCAGCTAAAGATGAAAATTTTGAGGCGAGATTTACCGCAAGTTTTCACGAGCGCGTTTTGCAAAGTGCGATTAGCACCTCCCCGAGCCGACGACTATGGGATGTCGTTTGTAATTTCTTTGCCCACATGACGATGCCCAAGATGGCTTACAGCTCTGTGGCCTTGGTTGCCCTTTTTGCGGGTGTGTCATCTCTGAACTATTTTTCTGGCGACGCCCCCTCCGGTCACCTAGCAGGTAAGACAACCCCACGACTTTCAAACTTGCGCGCATCCCTCAGTGATGCTCTCGGTGCCTCCATCACCAAAATGGATGAAGAGCACAAGATGGACGGACTCTCCCTCCCTCCCCGTCTCGATATTCGCGTCTCGTCCGAGGCTCAATCACAGCCTACCTACACGGACATCAATGCGCTTGATCAATCCACCAATCGTGTCTTTCTCGACGATATGACCATCCTCGTCGAGCACGATGGACACGACACAACTTTGAATATCAAGCTCATCGACGCACACTAAACTGAGCAACACGCTACGAGCAATCTCGAGCTGCATCAGAAGCACACTTCCCGAGATCCCTTTTGAGTACGACTCATCCAGCCACACGCCGCTGGGGTACTCAAAAGGGGTCTCTTTCTTTAAAAATCCCCAATAGAAGAATTTCACACCCACGTACCCAAGTGAGCAGTAGCACGCACAGCAGCGTAAGCCCAGTCACCATTGTTCTCAATCTGACTTTCCAGAAGAAAAATCAACAATGGGCCCTAGCATGATTCTTTTACATTGACTTCTAGCTTTTAATTGAGTAGTGTAATGCAATCAGCACATTTGCACATGAAACTACAAATCAATCGCAAGCTACGCAACATAATACTGAGTCTCTTTGCTGCTCTCTCTGCCTACACTCAAACCTCTCTCGCTCAAGACATCACCTACGCAGGGGGAACAACGCAGTGGGGTGTAAACGAGCCTTCTTTCGACTCGACCTATACCGATGCGATGAACGTCACGGTAGAAGGTGATTCTACCATCACGCTCATTAGCAATGTGACCCCCGCCTCCTTCAACATCAACACAGGAGTGAATGTGACCGTCGACAGTGAGGCTGGCGAAAACAATACTCTCGAGGGTGCGCTCAATATCGCTGACGGTGCCTCTCTGACGATACAAGACGGTGCACGCATTACAAATAGCACACAAATAGCGGGCACAGGCACTTTCGCGTACAGCTCGACGCAGGATCAAACCAATCTCTCATCAGCCTTCACAAACTTCGCGGGTGATCTTATCCTCAATCAGGCCAACGTACGCTTTGAAGCTGTACCAGCAAATCTTGACACAATCACGCTCAATGAGGGCTCCTTTTTACGTCTCCACGAAAACGTCAACATAGCTGCGGGCACAGAGATCGCGATGAATGGCTCTAGTGATGCTAGTGGTCCGCGTGCAGTTATAAGCTTTAGCACTGGTACGGGTATCCAAGCACTCGTCACGACATCGGGACATGTAGAGCTGAGCACAACTTACAACACGGGTACACTGTATGCAGGTCTTGCAGGCTCAGGTACTGTGCGGAAAACAGGCAACGACTCACTCACCATTCTGGGTGACTCTACCCACACAGGAACGCTGATGCTCACGGCAGGTACAACAAATATCGGCAATACAGATGGTACACCTGAGACTGTGGATTTTACCGTGATTGATGTAGCGAGCAGCGCATCCTTGAACTTCTACAACGCTACGGTTGACGCGGCAACACGCATCACAGGTACTGGTAATGTGAGCTTGGATATCAACTCGGAGGATAACTTTGCGACCTCCCGGTTCCTAAGCGAGTTCCAAGGTAATGTCTACATCTACAGTGGGGTGCGGTTTGCAGGTGGCTCTCTCATTAATGCCGATGCTACGCTTATTGTAGCTGCCGGCAATCGCTTGCGCTTTGATGGTGTAGGCACGGCTGCTGACATCATCTTGAATGGCGCGACTACGGAAGGTGGAGCAAGAGCTAGCCTTAGTGCTGGTAATTACTCGACCATCTCAGGTATGGTGACCACTACAGGTGAGGTTAGTATAGACCCATCTTGGCGCACCATCACGTTGACAGGCGGCTTGGATGGCTCGGGAAATCTCTATAAGACGGGTTCTGACGTGGCCTATTTGCACGCCAATTCATCTCACACGGGGAATTTAATTCTTGAAGCGGGGACATTCCAAATCGGCAATGGCTCAGGCAGCCAAGTGAGTGTCGATTTCAGGAATATTGTTGTCAAGAATAATACCAAGCTCACCATTAACACAGCGAACAATGCTGGACTGGGTGATACGGTCATCACCTTGCAAGGTGGTACCATGCACCTTCATGACACGACTCGCTACGAGAGCTCTGGTGTGGTAGACTACTCCAAAGCAATTTCGATTGGCAAGATTGATGTCGAGCAAAACAGTCAATTTACAAATGAGTGGAAAGGCTTGTTCCAAGTAGCCGAGCTCACAGGTACGGCGAACCTCACCTTTGGTGGTACGAAAATTGAGGAACAGCTCATTGTCGCGGTCACAAGCATCAAAGACTACAATGGTACTGTGGATGTCGGGTCTAACGCATTGCAAGATCTCGAAATCGGCAGCATCGACCAAGCGGCAGGCATGTCGGTCACTCTTAAGGGTGATGCAGACGGCATTGATGCGCAGTCAGGTCTCATCAAGAAGGGCGCTGGTACGGCCACCATCCAATCCACGCTCGCCGTGACGGGTGGTGACCTTGATGTGCAGGGCGGCTCATTGATTCTTGAGGCTGCAACCACGGTCGATGGCGCAGTGAAGGGTGCTGCTGGTAGCACGATTACCCTAGCTAGTGACGCGGCGAGCCTGAGCATCGTAGGCGCAGACTACAGCCTGACCGGTACGGCTGGAGGCGGTAGCATCACGGCTCACGAAGGCTATAGCCTGACATCCACCGAGATCGCGCATGCGTCTCTTGTCGGCGTCAATCTGTCTGTAGCGGACAATACGAGCCTCGCGTTGAACAATGTCACGCTTGATGCGAGCTCATCCATCACTCTGGGAGCAGGCTCGAGTGTCAGCGTAGCTAATTCCAAGCTGACGAGCCTGAGCGTTGCGAAGAATGCGGCTCTCATCGACTTTACGACTGGTCAAGGTACCCAAGCAACAGATGTACAATCCTACACGATCACTGGTGTTTACGACATTTTGAATGGTAGTGCTGCCACGGGCTCTCTCACCCTCGACCTCGGTCCTATCGGAGACTTTACCGATCCCGCCGATAGCGGTGACATCGTCGCCTTTATTCTAGGAGATAGCGAGATTACAGCTCTAAGCACCATCCTTGAAGGGGGGGACTATGATCATATTACTCTTCTAATCGGTGGCAAGAGCTATGATGTTCTCGGCTCTGTGATGTACCCCGACTCATCTGGACAGGTGCTTCTCTACATCCCCGAGCCTAGCACAGCGACGCTGAGCCTGCTGGCTCTCGCGGGATTGCTGGCGCGTCGCCGACGCTCAGTAGAGAAAGGCTAATCGACTGATATCTAAGCCGCTGATTAAACTAAGTAAATTTTACTCCCCTTTATTGATTGTAATAAAGGGGAGTTTTTCTTGATATGCCATGTTTTGCTCGGCGGCGGCGCAGCAGCAGAGCAAGGGAGAGCAGCGAGAGGCTCACGCTGCTGGGCTCAGGGATGACAAAGAGGATGCGCAGTCCGCCATCAGGTAGTGTCTGCACCTTGTACTGAGTGCCACGCTCGAGCAAGGTGCCCGCGAGGGTAAAGGATATGTTGTACTCATCAGGGGTGAGTGTGATGTCACCTAGCCCATCGCTGACGATGAGGTCAAAGACATCGCCGCTGGTGGCTGTGTCTATCGCAAGGCTGATGTTCTCCAGCGCGAGCGTCGCACCCGAGGAGGCGATGATCTGCTCGCCGTTGTTGATCTCTTCGCTATCGACCCCTTGGTAGAGCAGGGTGGTGACATCGATACTCGCGCCGCTTTGCATATTGAGATTGGAGTCAATGTAGACGCTCTCGGCGTAGACCGCGCTGCTGTCTGCCACGCTCGTCTCGCCGAGGACGTGGATCTCTCCTGCTTGGCTTGTGGAGCTATTGATACCCTGAGCGAGTGTGCCGCCTGAGAACTCGATGATGCCCGCATTGCTGATGGATTCTGCATCCGAGATGGAGTCCGCTGAGGTGGAGAGGATGCCGCGCGTGCCGACCTCAAGGGTGCTGTTGGCAAGACTCGCCCTTGTCTCGGTGCCGTCCTCGTGTACATAGCTGCCGAGCTGGAGACCGCCGAGATTCACATTGACATTCCAATTGTTGATAGCGGCATTGATGCGGACATCGTAGCGTTGGTCGGAGATGGAGTCGATGATGAGCTCATTGGTGCTCGCGCCCTCGATGCTGTCATTGATGGTGATGATGTGATCGTTGAGTGCGGAGAGGGAGAGTGTGCTGTTGAGCGCGTAGATGGCGTTGTAGTCGCGCACGCCGCCTTTGACCGTCCTCGTGCTCTCATCGTAGCTGCTGCCAGTGACTTCGTAGTTCCCACTGAGCAGCACATCGCTGTTCTGCGCGATGATGTTGAGCGCCTTGCTTGATTCGAGATAGATGGCTCCTCCACGGGCGTTGCTGCTGCCCGCGAGGGCTGAGCCTGCGATGTTGCCCGTGACGTTGGAGTCGACGAGGTAGATGTTGCTGCTGGAGGAGGTGCCCTTGATGGAGAAGGCGCCACCGTAGCCTATGCCCGCCTCGGAGTAGCTGATGTTGTTGGAGATATTGCCTTGGATGCGCTGATTGTTGTCTCCGTATTCGCCTCCGACGAAGGTGACCTGCTCGAGCGCGATCGCCCCGCCCGTCGAGTAGCTGGTGAGCGCGTGGGCGATATTGCCTTCGAAATTCGCGACGATATCGCCCATGACGGCTTGGTAGGCACGGATAGCACCTCCACCGCAGCCGCCCGTCGTGCCGCCTGCCTTGAGCGCGGACTCCACCATATTCTCAGAGAAGGTGGTGAGGATAGCTCCATCGACGATGCCGCCTATATTGCCCACCGTCCCGCCTGTGCCGAGGTAGATCGCGCCGCCAAACTCGGCGAAATTCTGGCTAAAGTTCCCATAGATGTTCCCTGCGACGGTGCGCGGTGTGGAGGGCGTGCCATTCGTACTACCTATATAGATAGCTCCCCCGCGCGCGTAGACTCCTGTGACAGAGGTGGTGGTGGCGGTCACGTGGTTGTTGGAAAAATCGGCGTAGATATCCGAGGCCGTCGCCCCTCCTGTGAGGAAGATAGCCCCTCCCTCCGACGTGTAGCCGTCTGAGCCCACCGAGTTGTTGACAAAGCTCAGTCTGTTACTCTCGCTATAGCCCTCAAAGATGAGATTGCCACCGTAGACGAGTCGAAAGACGCTGCCGCCCTCATTGGTGGTAGCGCTGCCATCAAGCGTTTCTTCAAAGCCTTGGAAGCTCGCTACCCCCGAGACGCGCAGATCCACGGTAGCGAGATTACCCGACTGCCCGATGATTTGAAAGCCTTGGTACCCGTCGCCATTGACGACGCTAGAGCCATTGCCTGTCACGGTGATGGAGTCGGGGATATTGTCCAAGCTCACTTCATAGGCGGTGTAGTCACCGGTAAGTGTCGTCGTATCACCGTAGACATAGGAGTCAGGGGCTAGCTGCGCTTGGACTACGGATGTATGTAGAGTGATGATGCTGAGGGCTCGCAAGAACATAATGCTGATTGTAGGGCTAGAAGGAAAACAGACAGGGCAACAGACGTATCTGCCGGAGCTCTGTAGGGAGAGGCTAGCACTCATCAGCTCGACTAGCGAGATGATAGAATATCAATTAAGCCTTGAGACTGAACATCAATCTCAAGGCTTAACATATTTACACTCGATAACGAATGCGATCAACGAGCATGGCGAGACTCGCAATATGAGTCTCGCTCTGAGATCCGACTTCCGCTCTATCAAGCGGGAAGATCCACGCTGGCTCGCGCGGCAATGTCGCGCAGCTGAGCGATGGGACGCTCAGGCCAGTGCTTGTTGGCCAGAGGGCTTGCGGGGCTAGGGTGCAGAATAGTCCCAATTGTAAAGGAGCAAGCGGGTAGCTGCGCGGCAGCACGCTCCAGCTGCTTCTGCGCGTAGCCGCCCACGCCGATGAGGCAGCGGGGCTCAAGCACCTCGATGAGCTCGATGAGATGCGCCATGCAGAGCTGCTCGACCGCCTCGCGCTGTGGGCGTGGGAGCTTGTCTGGGGTGATATTCGCCCCTGTCTCGCTCATCCAGATGAGGGGGATGAAGTTTGCCACGAAGCTCTGGCGAAAGAAGCAATCAGCCGTGCCATAGAGCTGCTCAAAGAGCCCCCAGAGTCGCCGTCCACTGACCTCGGAGCGCGTGCAGGAAAATCCCTCGATGAGTCGCTTGGGATGCATCGCAGCGGGTGCTCCGATGAGCTCAAAGAGCCCTAGCCATCGCCTCACGGCATCGACTTCTCCAAAGGGCACGCCGGTCTGAGCCATGCCAAAGGGACCAGGATTCATCCCCAGATAGAGGATATCGATGCGCTCGTGGACGTAGCGACGTAAGTAGGCCTCGTAGCCTGCCCATGCGTAGTCGAGGGGATTGTAGGTGTAGGCTACTTTCCCATCAAAGCAAAGCTGTGCACAGCCATCGCGTAGCTTTGCTGCGGCTTGGAGGAGACTATCGGCGCGTGGACTCATGATTTCTCGCTGCGTGTACCCCAGAGGATGCGTAGCTGCAACTGCGCGAGCTCTTCGGCAAAGAGCATGGGCGAGATGGTTTCCCAGTTTTCCTGATAGCGCATACGCTGCATGAGCTCGGCGAGGGCTGCACCGTGGAAGCTCTCACGCTCCACGAGGGGTTCTAGCTTCACCACGGCACCATGGAGATAGGTGCGGCTGGCGGTGCGCTTGCGTATCCCTGCTATCGCTGGATTGTCTATGCGGAAGGCATGATCGCCGTAGTAGCAGCGCTCTAGCTTGAATGTCTCACAGGCGACGCCCTCGATATCCATGTAGATGCAGATATGGCAGAGATTGAGCAGGAACTCACAGAGGCGCTCAGGGGGGAGGTAGCGTCCCTGCGAGAGGATGTAATCGAGCGATTCGCCTCCGATTTTCTCATAGACGAAGTGCCAAGTCTCATTTTGAAAAAGAAGCTCAAGGGAGAGACCGATGAATTTGAAGACAGAGCGCGATTTGGCGCGTGCCGATTCGAGAAAATGAGCGACCTTCATATCGTCATTCAAGAGCTCAGGTCGCAGCGACTCGATATAGACATCGCGGCGTATATCCTTCTGCTGGGCGAGATAGACTACTGTATCTTCCCCCTCTCTTTCGATGCGAGTGAGCAGGTACTGCTCGCCCAGCATCGCAGGGAGCACACGAGGAAGTCCTCTAATTGCAGGATTATCATTCATAGGAAGTAAAGCTCGTAACAACGGTTGAAAGAGCTATGCTAACACAACAATTTTCAGCTGTCAATGAAGATTGCTGCGCATCATGAATCAAAAAAAACGCAACCTTCCTGCATCAAAGACTTGCAAATCGAATCGCAATCCCTATAATGTCTGCAATGCAGAATTCCCAAGACAACACAGCTAGGACAAGCCGATTGGAGGCTTGGCTTTGGCGTGCTCTCGTATTACCTCTCGACTCTGGGAAGCATCCCCTTGCTCTATGAGCCTCGCGGTCTTGTCATAAGGACAACACTTTTTAGCAATTCTCATAGGCAGATATCACCGCCGCTGACTTCCCCCCTAGGTAGTCAGCTTTTTTTTATTTTCATCTACACCATCATTCATTGCAATACACATATGAACACACTCGATAATCAACCGCGCCCTGGATACTTCGGAAAATTCGGAGGCCGCTTCGTCGCCGAAGTCCTCCGTCCCCCGCTCAAGGAGCTCGAAGAAGCCATAGAGCGCATCATGCCCACAGAAGAATTCCAAACCCGCTACGCGGAGCTCCTCACCCACTACTGCGGACGCGAGACCCCCCTCTTTCACTGCGATAATCTCTCCGCGGAGCTCGGCTTTGACCTCTACCTCAAGCGCGAAGACCTCCTGCATACAGGTGCTCACAAGATCAACAACGCGATCGGACAAGTGCTGCTCGCTAAGATGATGGGCAAGACCCGCGTCATCGCCGAGACAGGTGCTGGCCAGCATGGTGTCGCCACGGCGACGGCCGCTGCGAAATTCGGCCTCGAGTGCGTGATCTTCATGGGTGCCAAGGACGTCGCTCGCCAAGCTCCCAATGTGCAGCGCATGCGCCTGCTGGGTGCCGAGGTCGTCCCCGTCAGCTACGGCACAGGCACGCTCAAGGCGGCGATCAATCAGGCTCTACGCTACTGGATCACCTGTCAGGAGTTCACTCACTATGTCTTTGGCACAGCAGCAGGTCCCCACCCCTTCCCCACCCTCGTGCGCGACCTCCAAAAGGTCATCGGCACCGAGGCGCGCCGCCAGATCCTCGAGCGCACGGGCAAGCTCCCCGATGCTGTCGTAGCAGCTATTGGAGGCGGCTCGAATGCCATTGGCATGCTCTACCCCTTCATCGAGGACAAGGATGTGCGCCTCATCGGCGTCGAGGCTGGCGGCACGGGCGAGCCTGGCTGCATGACCTCCGCCTCGCTCAATCTGGGCAGACCCGGCGTCGTCCACGGCGAGCTCACCATGCTGCTCCAAGACGATCATGGCCAGATCGATGACTCCGCCTCTATCTCAGCAGGTCTCGACTACCCCGGTGTGGGTCCTGAGCATGCCTACCTCCAAGACATAGGCCGTGCCTACTACGGCATCGCCTACGACAAGCAAGCCATTGATGCCTTCCAACGCCTCACACGCAGCGAGGGGATCATCCCCGCGCTGGAATCCAGCCACGCGCTCGCTTGGGTATTCAACCATATCGATGAGCTGCCCGCAGGTGGCACGGTACTGGTGAACCTCTCGGGTCGCGGTGACAAGGACCTCAACCACGCCCTCCAGCACATCAAGCTCGACGCCTAAGCCCCCCACCCCCAACCTTTTTATCTATCATGACGATCAAAGAACGCATCGCTCAGGCCAACGCGCAAGGTCGCAAGGCTGTCATTCCCTACATCACCGCAGGCTACCCCAACATGGGTCGCTTCTGGTACGAGCTCAAAGAAATCGATGACTCCGGCGTCGATGTCATCGAGATCGGTGTCCCCTTCTCCGACCCCGTCGCCGACGGACCTGTCATCGAAAAGGCCAGCCATGATGCCATCGAGCAGGGTGTCACCCTCGAATGGCTGCTCGCAGGACTCCTAGAGCGCAAGGGTCTCTATCAGGCAAAGCTCGTCCTCATGGGCTACCTCAATCCCTTCATGCAGTACGGCTATGAACGCCTCGCTGACGCAGCCGCCGAGGCGGGTATCAGTGCCTTTATCATCCCCGATGCCCCCCTTGAGGAGACAGTCGAGCTACGCGCGGCCTTCACGCCTCGCTCACTGAGCCTCATCACACTGGTGGGTCCCAATACCTCGCTGGAGCGTATGAAGGAGTATGCCCCCTACACCGAGGGCTTTGTCTATGTCGTCTCCGTGCTCGGCACGACGGGACGCAACAATCAAGACATCGAAGAGCTCAGCAAGACGATGCGCCGCGCTCGCGAGGCCTTTGGCGATACACCGCTCAGCCTCGGCTTTGGGCTAGATCATCCCGACCAGCTGCAATCGCTGCCTGAGGACTGCCAACCCGACGCAGGAGTGCTCGGAACATCCCTCATGCTCCATATCGAGAGCGGCAAGCCTGTGGCAGACTTCCTCGCACCTTGGTTATCGACGACTCGATAAAGATTCGCATTCAAACAATTACAACTCAGTTTCTCCCAGCGCGGGGAAACTGAGTTTTTTTTTATTTCCGATCAATGAAGTCCGCGTCGCGCGCCCCAATCCAAGAGAGGCTGCATCACGGTGGAGCTACTCGTATCCCCGCCTCGGGCGCGCACGTAGTCGAGCACAATCGGATGGCTATGCGAGGGAGCGGCACAGCTGGCCTCGGGGAAGAGTCGAAAAGCATCCAGATCATTCTCCCCATCGCCCATGAGAAAGCAGTCCTTCTCCGCCACCTGCCAATGAGTGGCTACTTGACGCAACGCCGTCCCCTTGTTATAACGCACATCACAAAAGCGCAAGAAGCGAGCGGCGCGCTGCATGCCGAGCTCAGGATAGCGTCGATGGATCTCATAGAGCACGGGCATGAGCTGCTCCATACTCGCTTCGTCGACCGCAGCTATAGAGAGAGAGTCACTAGGGTCTGTCTCCCATGACACATCGGGATGACGCTGCCCCATGCGCGCAAACTCTCGCGTAATAGACGCTCCGTAGCGTAGCCGCAGCTCCTCATGCGCCGCATAGCAGCCCCTATTATAATCATAATCAGCGAGCAGCTCCCCTCCCCTGTCACAGCAGTAAACATAGCGCTCGCAGGAGCAGACAAAGTCGGGTAAAATATCCGCATCAATGAGGTACTCACCTAGCAGGGTACGCAGATTGCGCCCCGTGTTGATCCCCCAGCGTACGCCCTGAGGATGCCAGCGACTCATCAGCTCGATGAAGGCCGGATTCACACATGGCTCGACTTCCTCACGCAGCGTCCCGTCAAAGTCGAGGGAAATCAAGTACCGCACAGCTCCATCACTGACAAGCCCACGAACATCGAGTGCGTCAAAACGCCTCAGTCGAGGATCATCGAGTGTCCCGCAGGTGGAGATGTCGAGATGAATAAAATTAACAGGTAGAGGCATAAAAAGTAATCAATCATCATCCCCCATATCAATCGCGACACCCGCATCCAGAGCACCAGATGGCAGGGGCTCAGAGGCGCGTCGCATATGAATCTCGACACGACGATTGAGAGCTTGCTGCTCACGTGATCCGTCACGCTCCGCGAGAGGATTCGTGTTGCCACAGCCGCGTATGTAGATACGCACGAGGGGGAGATTATTGCCCTTGAGCCAATCGCGCACCGCTGCGGCGCGGCGCAGGGAGAGCTCATAGTTGTACTCCTTGGAGCCGAAGCTATCGGTGTGACCCTCAATGATGAAGCGCGTCGCAGGATTCTTACGAATCAATGCCGCAAACTGGATGAGCGGCACACGTGCCGAATTGCGCAGCGTGTTCTCACCAAAGGCAAAGAGCACATCAGCCCCGAGGCGCGCTACGCCCGAATTCGCCCCGAGATCCTTCACCTTGAGCAGATCGGAGAGCGAGCGCGTATCACTGGGCAGTGATGCGTGGTGCTCGACCTGCGCGAGCAGCTCACCGTCGAGCAGATCACTCGTATCAAGGGCATTCATCGAGGCTTGTGCCTTGACCACCGTGGGGTTCTCATTGAGAGGGGTCGGCTCGGGGAGATTGATGGGCTCGGAGGCGATGGTCTTGAGCGCGTCAAACATTTTTTGATGACTGCTCTCCTCCATCCCCAGCTCAAGGGCATCGACGGGCACGGGTTCAGATATTTCTGGTAAGGCGAGACGCGTCTCCCCTGGTGCCATGACGAGCTCCTCATACTCGGCATCGAGTATATCGATTTCTACCTCTTCCTCGGCGAGCACCTCAGGCTCGGGGCTAATCTCAGGAAGGGGAATGTCGAGCTCATCCTTGCTCTCCGTGACCATGGTATCGACACGATACACCTCTTCGCGCTGCTGCACGGGATCAAGCTTGGCAATATCAAACTCGGGCACGATGAAAAAAAGCGCAATATGAACCCCCAGAGCGAGAATCAAAGCGATGATGAAGATGAAATTCCCACTCGACTGCTGCGTGCTATAGGCTTGACGGCGTTGATTCACGAGCTTTTCCGCACGCACTCCTCTCATATTGGTCATCATATCATTTACACAAGTAGTTACTGCACGCTCCTAGAGACATGCATCTCTATTGAGACATCAAAACGCATGCTTTCGTTCAAAGGAAAATCCAGCGGGCATGTCATCGTAGTATGACATGCTATTACGGTGATACGGCCGATGTACGCTGCTGGATGCCAATATCGCCATGCTTTTCTTTTAAGAGACGCTCCATAGCATCATCCGCCCAGAGCACCATCGAGAGCCATGCGGCCTCTTCATTGTGCTTGAGCTCGACATCGAGAGTCTTCTTCTCGAGGGATTCACCCTTGCGGGAGCTATAGCTGACCTTGCGCAAGGTATCCTTTTTCTTGTCCCGTGCATTACGTAGAGTCCAGATCTGCTTGTGCTCACTCGGGGACTGACGGTAGAGATTGAGCGCGTCATCGAGATTGACCACGGCATTCTCGTCAGAGAGATTCACGAGGAGGAGAGGGATTTCAGCGGAGATGGAGTTCACACTCTCCACGGGGGCGACATCAAAGATCTCATAGCCACTCTTGTGCTCCAACTGACGATCAATGAGCCACATCTTTGCCTGCCTCAACAGACTCGACCCCGAAATCGTACGGCGCAGCGACTCACTCAAGGAGGCATAGGAATCAATCGCAATGATCGCAGACAAGCGCGAATCAAGCGCGGCAGCCTGCAAGAGCATAGCCGCGCCAAAGCCGCGGCCGACCCCGATCACGACAAGACCCTCACGCGCCTCGCGACGCTCCAGCTCCGTGATAAGCTGCGCGACATCTTGACTCTCACGCAAGCCATGCGTACAGTAGGGACGGACGTCATCCTCACCGCGCGATTCCCAGAGCACGCATTTGAGACCGGCAGAGGTCAGCATCTCGGCAAGGGGGAGAGCGGAGACAATACCGTGATCCCACTCGACGCTCACGAGCACATAATCGGCATGCTTGAGAGACTCCAAGGTGTGAGAGGAAAGCTTGTTATGCCACTTTTTCATCGGTGGGGTCACTTGACCTGATGCTTGAACAAGAACAGCGGGCACGCTGTGATCATCCCATCCCTTAAAGGAGAAATGCTCAAATTTCAAGCCAGGGTGCTCCAAGACCTCCTTTTCGAGATCATCAAACACAGGATTAGACGGAGCCAACACAGGAGCTGCCTGATACGCTGAATACCACCAGAGAAAACCCACGCCCACCACCAAAGAGAGCATGGTGAGCATCAAGAGTAAATTGCAACACTTTCTAATAAAATTTTTCATCATCGAACAGGCAAAGCCATTATAACAAATAGAGGCGAGAATTCAATTCTAGACTTGCACAACCTGTGAATAAAATCCCTAATTTTCTCATTTTCTGACCTATAGATCTAATTATTTTTTTCTCTTAAAAAGATCGCCAATGTAATCGGCGTACCAAGGGTCAAAGTATCTGAGTCTAACAAGCAAATCCTTCACCCTCAAAAGATCACAATTCACAACATCTCCTTCATGATAAATCTCAAGCATCTTAACAATAGAGGCATAATCATTAAGCTGCACCAGACGCTCATAACACTCGAGAGCATCCATGTGCTGACCTTGGTCGGTATAGATCTCGGCTAGTTGTCGGAGATTCTCCACATCCGAAAAATGCCCCGTCCCAATGACAGAGCCGAGCGTATAAATCGCCGCGGGCACATCGCCCATCAGCTCATGGCAGCGAGCCAAGCTTGAGACCGCCTCCCAATGCCCCAGAATCAGAGCCTTCTGGTAGAGCTCACAAGCCTCCTTCACACGCGCCTCATCCCCCTCGGAGAGCTCATCAAGCCAGGGATCAAAGTGACGAGTCGCCAGCTCAAAACTCGCCCCCGCGTGCCCTGCGGCTATCGATTGCAGGAGTGCCTCCCCGAGCGTCTCCGCGTCCTCAGGAGGGTCTGAAAGGAGGTCGTGCGTCAAGAGCCACGCGTAAAAAAAGCGTGCTTCGCGCTGCTCCGCATGCGACGAGAGCTGACGGATCTCCTCCACCCACGAGCGCTCACTGTCTGCGCTCTCTTCTAAAAACTCCACACGATCAGCGAGATCCTCTAGCAGACGCTGAGGACGCATCTTGTGAGCCTCAGCCAGATAGCGCAACGAGCGTCCCATATCGCGCGGTGCAGCACCTAGCCCCTGAGCGTAAATAAGCCCGAGTGCCACGCGAGCAGAGTAGACGACGTCGGCCTGTGATAGGGATTTTGCGTGACGATCTGCGATGGACTCCAAGTCACTCAAGCCCTGCTTGGCATCCGCCTCACCCCATCCCTGACTCGCGAGAAAAACCTGCTCAGCCTCTGCCATCTCATCGCCCTGAGCCACAGCCGATCCAAGCCACGACATCGCCTTCTGAGGCTCAGGCTCATCAGAACCAAATCCGTTAATATAAAGATAATAAAGCAGCTTCTGCGCGGACAGATCCCCGCGCTGAGCCGCCTGTGAGAGCCAGCTTCCTCTCACCTGCATCACCTTATCCTGCTCATGGAAGAGAAAGGAAATCAAAGAAAGTCCCACCCTATACTGCGCCGCTGCATGCCCATTCTGCGCCTGAAAAGCCACCACATTACCCATCCCATGAATGGGATCAATAGGAAGCTGCTGAAGCCTCGTCATCTCCTCATGCAAACGCAAGGCATAGCTAAAATCAAAAAGGGTAAAAGAAGGCAACTCGGGGCTAGACTCTTTTACATCTTGCTCCGTCGCGCTGGGCAAGGTCAGCTCATCCACGAAAGAGACATCGGGCGCAGGAGCCTCAGTCACTACTTCAACCCTTTCTCTATCAAAAATCGACTTAATCTCATCTACGTAAATTAGCACAAGCACAATCCCCAGCACTGCTCCCAGCCCCAAGCAAAATAAAACTAAACGTCGCATCGACTTTATACTAACATATCCCCCTCACACTGTCGAGAAAAAGAAAAATCATTGACAGCTCCGTCTAGCAAGAGTACATTTCTCATTATGAGTTACGTACTACCAAGCTACGCACGCGCGCCCATCAGCATCGTCCAAGGAGAAGGCTCTTACCTCAACGACAGTGAGGGAAGACGCTACATCGACCTCTGCGCAGGCATCGCTACAGCCAGTCTAGGACATGCCCATCCCGCCCTCGTGCATGCCATCAGTGAGCAAGCCTCCCGACTCATGCACTGCTCGAATCTCTACCACATCCCCGAGCAAGAGCAACTCGCGGAGCTCATCAGCACCGAGTTCATCCAATCCGAGGGGAAAGTCTTCTTCTCCAACTCAGGGGCAGAATCCAACGACGGAGCGATCAAAACAGCACGCCGCTTTGGCCATCGTCGCCCAGCTAGCGATGGGAGCATACGCTATGAGATCATCACCTTCCAACAAAGCTTTCATGGACGCACCCTAGGCTCACTCGCCGCGACGGGGCAGGACAAGATCAAAGAGGAATTCAACCCCCTGCTCCCCGGCTTCGTCCATGTTGAGTTCAACAACATCGAGGCCGTGCGCGATGCCATCACCCCGCAGACCTGCGCCATCATGCTTGAAGCCGTCCAAGGCGAGGGTGGAGTCAACCCCGCCACCCCCGAATTCCTACGCGCCCTCGCAGCTCTCTGCAAGGAGCATGATCTCCTCCTCATCCTCGACGAGGTGCAATGCGGCTTTGCCCGTACGGGTGCTCGCATGGGATGGCAATCCATCTGCCCCGAGATCTGCCCCGACATCGTCACCTGCGCCAAGGGCATGGGAGGCGGCTTCCCCATCGGAGCTTTCTGGATCAGCGACCGTGCCATCGACAGCGCAGGCACGCCACTCTCCTCCATCATGTCAGCGGGCTCTCATGGCTCGACCTACGGGGGCAGTCCCCTCGCCTGCGCTACCTCACTCGCTGTCCTCAAGGTCATGCTCGAGCAAGACCTCACCCAGCGCGCCGCACAGCTCGGCGAGCTGCTCGAGACAGAAATCCTCAGCTGGAATCACCCCCTCATCACCTGCATACGCGGCAAGGGACTACTGCGCGGCATAGGGCTCAACAGCGATGCTATGAAAGCACTCCCCGAGGGCAAGCTCCCCTCAATCTACCTCAATGAGCTCTGCCTCCACGCGGGACTACTCTGCTGCCCCGCCGGTCCCTACACCCTACGCCTCATCCCCGCCCTCACCATCCCTGAGCATACCCTCATGGAAGGCCTCCAAGTCCTGCGAGCCACGCTTGACAAGCTGCTCTGCTAACCAGCTGACCACCTCTACCTCAAGCTCCCACAATCATGACCCCAATGACGCAGCGCAGCGACGCCATCGACACCCTTCGCGGCATAGGCATCTTGGGCATGATTATGGTGAGCTACAACCAGCTAGCCCCACCACTCTTGACAGCAATGCAGTCGAGCTCCTACCTAGGAAGCAAGGCGGTGGATCTCATCCTCCCCCTCTTCCTCTTCTGCGTCGGCGCGTCGATGGGCTATTCATTCAACCAATACAAAGAGACCTTATCCCTTTTCCGCAAGATACTTATACGCAGCGGAGCTTTCATCCTCATAGGAGTCGGCATCACCCTCTTTCACCTCTATACAGACAGCACGGCTCATTTAGAGAAGAACTACGTCGAGCAATTCGCCGACTACGTCGCAATCGCCCACCCCTACAATCCCCTCATCCGCATAGGACTGTGCATATTATTCGGGGGTACTATAATCGCCTTCGTGCGCAACTACGCCTTGCTCCTCCTCATCATACTCCCACTAGGAGTATTACATATCTACTCATTAGTCTGGCTGATCGATGCACAGCTCATCAACTTCAGCGACGCCAAAGAACTCGTACTGAGCCACGTGGAGCACCGAGACACAATTGCAATCCACGACTACAGCCACGCCAAATACTACCTAGAAGCACTCAGCATCCTGCCTGCGACAATCCCCTTACTCTTTGGCTACGTCACCGCGCTCAGCGTCATGGAAAGACGCAACATCAACAAGATCATCCTTTTCACCTCCATCATCTTCGTAATCTTTGCGGTCGTCATGATCTACTTCAAGCACTGCACCCCCATCATCTCAAGCCTCTGGACGAGTAGCTACGCGATGCATGCAAGCTTGATCATCATGCCCTTATTCTGCATTTTACTAACGCTAGAGCAGTGGAAGAAGCTCAACTTAGCCTTTTACCCTCTTCGCGCCTTAGGCTACAACACCTTGCTCATCTACCTTGCCGTTGAATTGCTCACTAAGCTGATGAATAAAATCCTGCAATGGACAGACATCTCTGCAGAAGTTAACATCTATTCCTATTACTACCAAGAAATTTGCTATTTCTACGCGAGGCAGAATGAAGTCATCGCCAACATTTATTACAGCCTCACCCTCATTGGAGTCATCCTCATCCCCAGTCTCATTCTCTACATGCTAGAAAAACGCATGAAAATCTGAGTGCAAGCGCACCGTCGAAATCTCTCAGCGTGGTGATCTGACTTTTTTATTGGCACTCCGTCAGAATCGTATCGTGACCACAGTCGCTTCATACCAAGGCCATC